>NZ_JBIAXC010000004.1:0-312136 GCF_042896295.1 Kitasatospora sp. NPDC001309
CTGCCGCTCGTGATCCGACAACACCAGCTCGGCCAGCCTCGGCCCAGGACGTCCCATGCACTGACCAACGACGGATCAAGGACTCAGGACACTAGGGTGGAGCCGTGGATCCCAACCACTACCGCTTCCGGGGCGAGTGGCGCCTCGCGGCACCGGCCCCGGCGGTGTACGCGGCGCTGGCGGACGTGCGGAGCTATCCGCTGTGGTGGCCGGAGGTCCGCGCGGCCCGGGAGACCGGTGCGGGGTCCGGCGAGGTGGTGCTCCGGGCGCTGCTGCCGTACCGGCTGGTGATCGGGCTGGAGGCCCGGCGGCGCGACCCGGCGGCCGGGGTGCTGGAGGCGGCGATGCGGGGCGACCTGGTCGGCTGGTCGCGGTTCACCGTGACGGCGGACGGGCCGGGCGGTACGCGGTGCCGGGTGCTCTTCGAGGAGGACGCCCGCCCCGCCAAGCCCCTGCTGCGACGCCTCGCCCTGCCGCTGCACCCGCTGTTCCGGGCCAACCACGCGGTGATGATGTGCCGGGGAGGCCGCGGACTGGCGGCGTACCTGGCGGGTGACGACGGCGGACGAAGGACGGCGAACAGATGACAGATGACAGATTTCAGCGAACAGATTTCAACTTTCGACATCTGTCAGCTGTCAGTTGTTCGCCGGACTCCGGCAGCGACCCCGACTCCGGACGCGACCCCGGCCGCAACCCTCACCCCGGCTCCGGCCCCGGCGCCGGCTCCGCGTTCGGCTTCGACGCCCCCTTCGACCGCACCGGCACCGGCAGCAGCAAGTGGGCCCGGGCCGCCGCCCCCGGCGTGATCCCGATGGGCCTGGCGGACATGGACCTCCCCGGTCCGCCCGCCGTCGCCGAGGCCCTGGCCCGGCGCGCCCGCCACCCCGCCTACGGGTACACCGTCTGCGATCCGGCCGGACGGACCCTGGTCGCCGACTGGTACCGCGCCCGGCACGGCGTCGAGGTCGACCCGGACTGGGTCCTGCTGCTCCCCTGCGGCCCGCGCACCGCGCTGCGCCTGCTCCTGGAGACCGTCCGGACGGGGACCGCGGACCAGCAGGCCCCCGTCCTCTTCCCCACCCCCGAGTGGGGCGGCTTCGCCCAGCTCTGCCGCGCGGCCGGCCTCCCGTACCGCGAGCTGCCGCTGCGCCCCTCCCCCACCGGCTACCGCTCCCCGGGCACCCCACTGCCCCGCCCCGCGTCCGCCGTCCTGCTGAGCAACCCCCACAACCCCTCCGGCACGGTGTGGCACACCGGGTACCTGAGCGGGCTGGCCGGGTGGGCCGCGGAGGCGGGCGCCCTGCTGGTCTCGGACGAGGTCCACGGCGACCTCACCCACCCCGGCCGGGCCCACCCCGTCGCCGTGACCACCGCCGACCCGGCGCACCGGCACGCCGTCGTCACCCTGAACTCGGTCGGCAAGACCTTCAACTGCTCGGGCATTCCCAGCAGTTGGGCCCTCGTCCCGGACCCGGCACTGCGCGCCCGGCTGACCGACACCCTGGCCGGCTACGGCCTCTGGGAGGGCGGCCTGCTGGAGCAGACCGTGCAGCGGGCCGCGCTCGGCGAGGGCGGCCCGTGGCTGGACGCGCTGCTGGCGCACCTCGCCGCCGCCCGCGCCCGGCTCACCGAGCGGCTCGGCCCCGCCGTCCGCTCCGTCCCGCGGGCCTCGTACCTGCTCTGGCTGGACGCCGCCGCCCTCGGCCTGCCGCCCACCGGCGCCCGCGCCGCGCTGCTGGAGCGCTGCGGCCTGGAGGCCTCCGACGGCGCCGAGTTCGGCCCGGGCGGCGCGGGTTCGCTGCGCCTCAACTACGCCCTGCCGGGCCCGGTGCTGGACACCGTCCTGCAGCGCCTGGACCGCCTGTGACCGGGGCACGTGCCCCGGCCGGGCAGCCCTCCCCGGAGCCCCCGAGAACCCCGCATTCACCCGATCGCCATGGCTCTGACCTGCGGAAACGAACATTCACGCGATATTTGCGAAGCGCCCCCGCATGCTCCGTAGCAGACTGGGCAAAGTAGACCGGGCCGCAATCGTGATCCCGAGGATGGTGAGTCCGGTGATACCGACGTCCCGCACCACTCCGCCCGACCGGCAGAGCGCAGCACCGCCCCCGACGGGGGTGACCCCGTTGACCGAATCGGGGGCGCGCAGCCACGTGTCGGGCGTCTGCTTCAAGATCGGACCGCCCCGCCTGGTGGGGGTCGAGGTCGAGTGGTTCGTCCATGACGACCGATGTCCCGGCCGGCCGGTTCCTCCCGAACTGCTCCACGCCGCGCTGGAATCGCTGCCCCTGGGCGGCGCCGACGGCACCTCGCTCCCCTCCGGTTCGCGCCTCACGCTCGAACCCGGCGGACAGGTCGAGCTCAGCTCCCCGCCCGCCACCGGCCTGCTGGCCTGCGTCGACGACACCCGACGCGATCTGACCGCCCTGCGGGCCGCCTTCGCGGCGCAGGGCCTGCGCCTCACCGGCACCGGGACGGACCCGCTCGCCCGCCCCCGACGGATGGTGTTGGACCACCCCCGCTACCTCGCGATGGAGCGCTTCTTCGACTCGGCCGGGCCCTGGGGCCGGGTCATGATGACCGGCACCGCGTCCGTCCAGGTGTGCCTGGACGCCGGTGACGCGGCCGGCCCGCACGCGGTCGAGCGGCGCTGGCAGCTGGTCCACCGGCTCGGCCCGGTGCTGGTCGCCGCCTTCGCCAACTCCCCGCTCCTGGACGGGAAGCCGACCGGCCACCGGTCCACCCGGCAGACCGTCTGGTCCCGGATGGACCCGACCCGCACCCTCGCCCCCGAGCCGGACCACGGCGACCCCCGCGAGGCCTGGGCGCAGTACGTGCTGGACGCCGAAGTCCTGTGCGTGCGAAGGCCGGAGGGGCGGCCCTGGACCGCCCCGCCCGGCCTGACCTTCCGCGACTGGACCCGCGGCGCGGGCGAACGCCCGCCCACACTGGCCGACTTGGAGTACCACTGCACCACCCTGTTCCCCCCGGTGCGCCCGCGCGGCCACCTGGAGCTGCGGATGATCGACGCCCAGCCCGGTGACGGCTGGGTGGTGCCCACCGCCCTGGTCACCGCGCTGCTGGACGACCCGGTGGCCGCCGACACCGCACTCGCCGCGCTGGAACCGCTCGACGCCGCCGACCGGCGGGAGGGCGCCGCCGGTGCGCGCCCGCCGCGCAGCGGGATCTGGCGCCGCGCCGCCACCCTGGGCGTCGCCGACCCCGAGCTGCGCCGCGCCGCCCTCACCTGCTTCGCCGCCGCCGACGCCGCGCTGGGCCGCCTGCCCGGCGCCGGGCGGCTGCGCGCCACCGTCGCCGAGTTCGCCGAGCGCTACCCCGCGCGCGGCCGCTGCCCGGCCGACGACCAGCTGGACGCCCTGCGCTCCGGCACCCGACGCACTCCCCCGGAGGAGGCATCATGACCGACGTCCGACCGCCCGCCACCCCGGGCACCGATCCCACCCCCGGGAGCGATCCCACCCCCGGCATCGATCCCACCCGCGGGACCGAGGCCCTGCGCGAGAGCATCGCCACCGAACTGCTGGCCGCCCGCGCCCGGACCGGCGCGCTGACCGACTGCGTCGAGGACACCGACCTCACCGCCCAGCACTCCCCGCTGATGTCGCCGCTGGTCTGGGACCTCGCGCACATCGGCAACCAGGAGGAGCTGTGGCTGCTGCGCAACGTCGGCGGCCGGGACCCGATGCACCCCGAGATCGACCCGCTGTACGACGCGTTCGAGCACCCCCGGGCCGAGCGCCCCAGCCTGCCGCTGCTCCCGCCGGCCGAGGCCCGCGCGTACGCCCACGAGGTGCGCGGCCGGGTGCTGGACCTGCTGGCCGCCAGCCCCCTGGAGGGCGCACCGCTGCTGGACGCCGGGTTCGCCTTCGGGATGATCGCCCAGCACGAGCAGCAGCACGACGAGACGATGCTGATCACCCACCAGCTCCGCCGGGGTGAACCCGCCCTGGCCGCTCCCCCGCCGCCGCCCGCGCCCGCCGACGCCGCCACCCTGCCCGCCGAGGTCCTGATCCCCGCGGGCCCGTTCACCATGGGCACGGACACCGAGCCGTGGGCCCTGGACAACGAGCGCCCGGCGCACCGCGTCGACCTGCCGGCCTACTTCCTGGACACCACCCCGGTCACCAACGCCGCCTACCAGCGCTTCATCGCCGACGGCGGCTACCACGACCCGCACTGGTGGACCGCGGAGGGCTGGCAGCACAGGCTGCGGGCCGACCTGACCGCCCCGCTGTTCTGGCAGCGGCAGGACGGCCAGTGGCTCCGCCGCCGGTTCGGCGCCGTCGAACCCGTGCCGCCGAACGAGCCGGTGCTGCACGTCAGTTGGTACGAGGCGGACGCGTACGCCCGCTGGGCCGGGCGGCGGCTGCCGACCGAGGCCGAGTGGGAGAAGGCGGCCCGGCACGACCCGGCCACCGACCGGTCGCGGCGCTACCCCTGGGGCGACGGCCCACCCGGCCCCGAGCACGCCAACCTCGGCCAGCTGCATCTGCGACCGGCCGCCGCCGGAAGCTATCCGGCGGGCGAATCACCGTACGGGGTACGGCAGTTGATGGGCGATGTGTGGGAGTGGACGGCCAGCGACTTCCACTCCTACCCGGGGTTCCGGGCCTGGCCGTACAAGGAGTACTCGGAGGTCTTCTTCGGACCCGAGCACAAGGTGCTGCGCGGCGGCTGCTTCGCGGTGGCACCGGTCGCCTGCCGGGGCACCTTCCGCAACTGGGACTACCCCGTCCGGCGGCAGATCTTCTCCGGCTTCCGCACCGCCCGCAGCGCGGAGCACGACGCCCGCGCCCCGGAGCGCGGCGCCCGCGGCGCGGAGCACGGGCGGGAGGGCGCCTGATGTGCCGTCACATCGCCTACCTGGGCGAGCCGGTGGCACCCCAGGAGCTGCTGGTGCGGCCGCCGTACGCGCTGCACCGGCAGTCCTGGGCGCCGCGCACCCAGCAGTACGGGACGGTCAACGTGGACGGCTTCGGCCTCGGCTGGTACGCGGACGGCGACGAGGTGCCCGCCCGCTACCGCCGGTCCGGGCCGATCTGGGCGGACGCCGGCTTCGCCGACCTCGCCCGGGTGATCCGCACCCGGGCGCTGCTGGCGGCCGTCCGCTCCGCCACCGACGGCTGCGCGGCGGGCGCGGCCGCGGCCGCGCCGTTCGCCGCCGGGCGCTGGCTGTTCAGCCACAACGGGGCGGTGGCCGGCTGGCCCGGGAAGCTGGACGCGCTCGCCGCCCTGCTGCCGCCCGCCGAGCTGCTGGAGCTGGAGGCCCGGAGCGACTCGGCCCTGCTGTGGGCCCTCACCCTGCACCGGCTGCGCCGGGGCGAGAGCCTCGGCGAGGCGCTCGCGGGCACGGTGGCCGACGTCACCGCGCACACCACCGGACGGCTCAACCTGCTGCTCACCGACGGCGCCGCGCTCGCCGCGACCACCTGGGGCGACACCCTGCACCACCGGAGCCTGCCCGGCCTCGGCACGGTGGCGGCCTCCGAGCCGTACGACGACGCCCCGGACTGGACGCCCGTCCCGGAGGGCTCCCTGCTGCTGGCCGACGCCGCGGGCGTCACCGTCCGGCGGCTCCCCAGCCACTACTGACCCTCCACTCTCCCTTCATCTTCTGAACAGAGGAACCACCCTGTCATGGACACATTCGATCTCACCCGACTGCTGCCCGCCGACCACTTCAGCACCGCGCTGCACCACGACGTGCGACACGGACTGACCGCCGACCCCAAGTGGCTGCCGCCGAAGTGGTTCTACGACGCCCGGGGCAGCGAGCTGTTCGAGGAGATCACCCGGCTGCCCGAGTACTACCCGACCCGCGCCGAGCGGGCCATCCTCACCGCCCGGGCCGGCGAGATCGCCGCCGCCACCCGCGCCCGCACCCTGGTCGAGCTGGGCTCCGGCTCCTCCGAGAAGACCCGGCTGCTGCTGGACGCGCTGCGCTCGACCGGCGACCTGGAGACCTACGTCCCGGTGGACGTCAGCGAGAGCGCCCTGGTCGCGGCCGGCACCGCGCTCGCCGCCGAGTACCCCGGGCTGGCCGTGCACGGCGTCCTGGCCGACTTCACCGCCCGCCTCGGCCTGCCCCCGGAGGGCGGCCCCCGGCTGGTCGCCTTCCTCGGCGGCACCCTCGGCAACCTGCTGCCGCAGGAGCGGGCCGGCTTCCTGCGCGGCCTGCGCGCCGCCCTCGACCCGGGCGACTTCCTGCTGCTCGGCACCGACCTGGTCAAGGACCCGGCCGTCCTGGTCGCCGCCTACGACGACGGCGCCGGGGTGACCGCCGAGTTCAACCGCAACGTGCTCAACGTGCTCAACCGCGAGCTGGGCGCCGACTTCGACCCGGAGGCCTTCGAGCACGTCGCGCTCTGGGACCCGGAGCAGGAGTGGATCGAGATGCGGCTGCGCTCGCTGCGCACGCAGACCGTGAAGATCCCGGCCCTGGACCTGCCGGTGCACTTCGACCGGGGCGAGGAGCTGCGCACCGAGGTGTCGGCCAAGTTCCGCCGGGAGCGGGTGGCCGGGGAGCTGGCCGCGGCCGGGCTGCGGCTGACCCACTGGTGGACGGACCCCGAGGGCCGGTTCGGGCTCTCGCTCTCCGCCCCCGCCTGAGCGAGCGAGGAGCGAGCCACCAGCGGGTTACCCCGGAGGCCCCAATTTGCTTGTTCACCTTACGAATTCTCAGAGCAAAACTTGAGCCTCCCCGCCTACAAGGCTTGAACGAATAGGGGTTACGATCTCGGCTACCGAGCTCAGCGTTGAGTACCAGGAGTCAAGATCGTGAGCGTCACCCAGAAGCCCTCCGGGGCGGCCGAGGCCACCGCGCCCGGCCGCCTCGGCTTCGTCGTCTTCATCACCGCCGCAGCGGCCCTCGGCGGCTTCCTCTTCGGCTACGACAGCTCCGTGATCAACGGCGCCGTCTCCGGGATCCAGGGGAAGTTCGGAGTCGGCAGCGGCGAGACCGGCCTGATCGTCTCCTCGGCGCTGCTGGGCTCCGCGGTCGGTGCCGCGCTGGCCGGCCGGTTCGCCGACCGCTACGGCCGGATCAAGGTCATGAAGGCGGGCGCGCTGCTGTTCGCGGTCAGCGCCGTCGGTTCGATGCTGCCGTTCTCCCCCTGGGACCTCGCGCTGTGGCGCGTCCTCGGCGGCGCGGCCATCGGCATCGCCTCGGTGATCGCCCCGACCTACATCGCCGAGGTCGCGCCGACCAAGTACCGCGGCCGGCTGGCCTCCTTCCAGCAGGCCGCCATCGTGCTCGGGATCGCGATATCCCAGCTGGTCAACTGGGTGCTGGCGGACGCCGCCGGCGGTGACACCCGCGGCCGCCTGCTCGGCCTGGAGGCCTGGCAGTGGATGCTCGGCATCTGCGTCGTGCCGGCCGCGGTCTACTTCGTGCTCTCCTCGGTGATCCCGGAGTCCCCCCGCTACCTGATCCAGGCCGAGCGCCTGGACGACGCCCGCAAGGTGCTGGTCGAGGTCGAGGGCGAGGGCATCGACACCGACGCCCGGATCGCCGAGATCCAGTCACTGATCGCCTCCGACCACCGCCCGCGCTTCCGCGACCTGCTCGGCGGCCGCTTCGGCCTGCTCCCGATCATCTGGGTCGGCATCGGCCTGTCGGTGTTCCAGCAGCTGGTCGGCATCAACGTGATCTTCTACTACTCGTCGATCCTGTGGCAGTCGGTCGGCATCGACCAGAGCAACTCGCTGCTGATCAGCTTCATCGGCTCGGTCATCAACATCCTCGGCACCGTGATCGCGATCCTGCTGGTCGACCGGATCGGCCGCAAGCCGCTCGCCCTGATCGGCTCGGCCGGCATGGCCGTCACCCTCGCCGCCGCCGGCTGGGCGTTCTCCTCCGCGACCGGCTCCGGCGACAACGTCACGCTGCCCGACCTCCAGGGCACCGTCGCGCTGATCTCCGCCAACGCCTTCGTGCTGTTCTTCGCGATGTCCTGGGGCGTGGTCGTCTGGGTGATGCTCGGCGAGATGTTCCCGAACCGGATCCGCGCCGCCGCGCTCTCCGTCGCCGCCTCCGCGCAGTGGATCGCCAACTGGGTGATCACCGTGTCGTTCCCGTCGCTCGCGCGCTGGAACCTCTCGGCGACCTACCTGGTGTACGCGGCCTTCGCGGCGCTGTCGCTCGTCTTCGTCGCGAAGTACATGAAGGAGACCAAGGGCGTCCGCCTGGAGGACATGGGCTGACCGAAGCCCCACCAGCCCCACAGGCCCCGCCTTCCGGTCGTACGATCCGACCTTCGGCCCCCGCACCCTAGCGCGCTGAGCGCGGGTGCGGGGGCCGAATCGTTCACTCCCTGCGGTGGGCCGGACACCTCCGGTACTCCTGTTCGCCAGGAGGGATGTGTCCTTGATCTTCAACCGGCTCCGCACCCGCAGAACAGCCACCGCCCCGAGCGGCGGCTGTCCGTACGCCCACGCGCACCCCGCGCCGGACTTCGCACCACCCGTACCGCCGACCCCCGGACCGGGGCTGCGGCCGGACCCGGCCCCGGACCCACGGCTGACCCCGCAACAGACTTCGGAGCGGACTTCGGAGCCGGCACCGGCGCCGCAACTGCCGCCCGTGCCAACGCCGTTCACCGACCCCGGGCAGGCTGCCGAGTTCGTCCGGCAGTTCCACCGCGAGCAGCCCACCGCCGGCGGCCCGGGGCCGAGGCTGCGCGCCGTCCGGGAGGAGATCGACCGCACCGGCAGCTACCACCACACCCCCGCCGAACTCGCCTACGGCGCCAAGCTCGCCTGGCGCAACGCCGCCCGCTGCATCGGCCGGCTGTACTGGCGCAGCCTGGTGGTCCGCGACCTGCGCCACCTGTCCGACCCCGACGACATCGCCGCCGAGTGCTTCGAGCACCTCCGGCTGGCGGGCAACGGCGGCCGGATCCGCCCGGTGGTCTCGGTGTTCGCCCCCGACCGCCCGGACCGCCCGGCCCCGCGGATCCTCAACCAGCAGCTGGTCCGCTACGCCGGGCACCGGGTCGACGGCGATGTGGTCGGCGCCGTGGTCGGCGACCCGGCGGGCGCCGAACTCGCCGCGCGGGCCCGCGAACTCGGCTGGAAGTGCGCCGAGGACCGCTTCGAGGTGCTGCCGCTGCTGCTCCAGGAAAGCCCCGAGGCGCGCCCGCGCTGGTACGGCCTGCCGGACGACACCACCCTGGAGGTGCCGCTCAGCCACCCCGAGCACGCCTGGTTCGCCGACCTCGGGCTGCGCTGGTACGCGGTGCCCGCGATCAGCGACATGACGCTGGAGATCGGCGGCGTCCGCTACCCCACCGCGCCGTTCAACGGCTGGTACATGGGCACCGAGATCGGCGCCCGCAACCTGGCCGACGCCGACCGCTACGACATGCTCGGCACCGTCGCCGAAGGGCTGGGCCTGGACACCTCCAGCGAGCGCACGCTCTGGCGCGACCGCGCCCTGGTCGAGCTCAACCTCGCGGTGCTGCACTCCTTCCAGGAGGCCGGGGTGACGATCGCGGACCACCACACGGAGTCGGCGCGCTTCCTCAAGCACGTCGCCCAGGAGCAGCGCCTCGGCCGCCCGACCCCGGCGGACTGGAGCTGGATCGTGCCCCCGGTCTCCGGCGGGCTGACCCCGGTCTACCACCGGTACTACGACCCGGTGGACCCGGAGCAGCGGCCGGCCTTCCTGGCCCGCGAGCCCTGGTGACCAGGGCGGCCGCCCCGACGGCGCCGGACACCCCGGCCCGGCCGGTCGCCCGCGACTAGGGCCTGTCCGGCGGATCTTGGCAGATCAGCGCGCGGCGTTGGGCGCCCGGCTGGGCGTGCGCCCGAGTCGGCCTCGTACTGGACGTACTTGGGCGATTCGGGCGTGCGTCCAGGCGGGATGCCCGGCGTCGCGCGCCTGGCAAGATCCGCCGGACAGGCCCTAGGAGGGCGCCCGTACGGCCAGGCGCTCGAAGCGCAGCACGAGCCCGTCCAGCAGCGCCTCCAGGCCGGTCTCGAAGGCGCCCTCGTCGACCGACCCCCGGTGCCCCGCGAGCCGGTGGGCCTCGCCGAGGTGCGGGTAGTCGGCCGCGTCGTACACCTCGGCGTCCGCCGGGAAGCCGGCCGCGAAGGAGGCCAGCGCGGAGCCGGTGACGAAGTAGCGCATCAGCGCGCCGATCCGGGTGGCCTGGCCGCGCGGCCACCCGGATCCGACCAGGTGGCCGAACACGGCGTCGGCCAGCCGCAGCGCGTTGGGCCGCCGCCCCGGCCCCTGGGCGAGCACCGGGACGATGTTGGGGTGGGCGGCCAGCGCGGCGCGGTAGGAGCGGGCCCAGGCGCGCAGCGCCTCCGGCCAGGGGGTGGCCCGGTCGTCGAACATCGACAGGTCGACCTCGCCGATCACGCTGTCCACCACCGCGTCCAGCAGGTCGTCCTTGGTGGCGAAGTGGTTGTAGAGCGAGGGCCCGCTGACCGACAGCCCGGCCGCGAGGCGGCGGGTGGAGAGCGCCTCCAGACCCTCGTCGTCGATCAGCCGCAGGGCGGCCGTGACGATGCGCTCACGGCTGAGCAGCGGGGTGCGCGGGCGAGCCATCGGGTCGCTACCTCCGGTCGGGTGGGGTGGGGACCGATTCTGGCAGGTGCCCCTTCCCAGCGCGGGCGGGTGGGGTCTACAGTCCACACGTAAAACTTGCAGCGCTAGTTTAACGAGGTGGGCACCGTCGTGAACCTGGAGTTGTCCGAGGAGCAGGCCGCCGTCCGCGAGCTGGCCGCCTCGTTCACCGACCGCGAGATCGTGCCGTACGCCGCCGAGTGGGACCGCGCCGAACAGGTGGACCGCGCGATCATCGGCAAGCTCGGGAAGGTCGGCTTCCTCGGCCTGACCATCCCCGAGGAGTACGGCGGCAGCGGCGGCGACCACCTCGCCTACTGCCTGGTCCTGGAGGAGCTCGGGCGCGGCGACTCGGCCGTGCGCGGGATCGTCTCGGTCTCGCTCGGCCTGGTCGGCAAGTCGATCAACGCCTTCGGCACCGAGGAGCAGAAGCGGCACTGGCTGCCCCGGCTCACCTCGGGCGAGGCCCTGGCCTGCTTCGCCCTCACCGAACCCGGCACCGGATCGGACGCCGCCCACCTCACCACCCGGGCCGTGCGCGACGGCGACCACTGGCTGATCAGCGGCGCCAAGACCTTCATCACCAACGGCACCTGGGCCGACGTCGCCCTGGTCTTCGCCCGCACCGGCGGCGACCACCCCGAGCGGCAGGGCCACCGGGGCATCACCGCCTTCCTCGTCCCCACCGGCCTGCCCGGCTTCGGCCGCACCGAGATCCACGGCAAGCTCGGCCTGCGTGGCCAGGCCACGGCCGGACTCGACCTGGACGGCGTCCGGGTGCCCGACAGCGCCCGGCTCGGCGAGGTCGGCAAGGGCTTCACGGTCGCGATGGCGGCCCTGGCCAAGGGCCGGATGTCGGTCGCGGCCGGCTGCGTCGGCATCGCCCGGGCCTGCCTGGAGGCCGCCGTCCGCTACGCGGGCGAGCGCGAGCAGTTCGGCAAGCCGATCGCCGCGCACCAGCTCGTCCAGGAACTGCTGGCCGGCATCGCGGTCGACGTCGAGGCGGCCCGGCTGCTCACCTGGAAGGTCGCCGACCACATCGACCGCGGCCTCCCGTTCGCCACCGAGCCCTCCGTCGCCAAGCTCTTCGCGAGCGAGGCCGCCGTCCGGGCCGCCAACAACGCGCTCCAGGTGTTCGGCGGCTACGGCTTCATCGACGAGTACCCGGTCGGCAAGTACCTGCGCGACGCGCGGGTGATGACCCTCTACGAGGGCACCAGCCAGATCCACCAACTGCTCATCGGACGCGCCCTGACCGGCGTCAACGCCTTCTGACCGGCCACCGCGTTCCGCCCCACCACTCTCCGACCCGCCACTCCGCGACCCGCCACCCCTCGACAAGGAGCACGACGTGCGACCCGTCTACTTCGCCGCAGCCCGCCGCACACCCATCGGCCGGCTGCGCGGAGCGCTCGCCACGGTCCGTCCGGACGACCTCTCGGCCACCGTGCTGCGCGCCCTGCTCGCCGACGTACCCGCCCTCGACCCGGCCCGGATCGACGACGTCTACTGGGGCGCCGCCAACCAGGCCGGCGAGGACAACCGCAACGCCGCCCGGATGGCCGTCCTGCTGGCCGGCCTGCCGGAGACCGTCCCCGGCGCCACCGTCAACCGGCTCTGCGCCTCCGGCCTGGAGGCCGTCACCCTCGCCGCCCGGGCGATCGGCTCCGGCGAGGCCGACGTGGTGCTGGCGGGCGGCTGCGAGTCGATGACCCGCGCGCCGTTCATCCTGCCGCGCCCCGACGAGGCGCTGCCGCACCGGATCGAGACCTACGACACCCGGCTCGGCTGGCGGCTCACCAACCCCCGGATGGCCGAACTGCACGGCGTGCTCAGCATGGGCGAGACCGCCGAGGAGGTGGCCGGCCGGTACGGCATCGGGCGCGAGCGCCAGGACGCCTTCGCGCTGCGCAGCCACCAGCGGGCCGCCGCCGCCCGCAAGGACGGGCACTTCGACGCCGAGCTGATCCCGGTCGAGCGCCCCGACGGGGTGACGGTGAGCCAGGACGAGGGCATCCGCGAGGACACCAGCCTCGACAAGCTCGCCCGCCTCAAGCCGGCCTTCCGCCCGGGCGGCACCGTCACGGCCGGGAACGCCTCACCGATGAACGACGGCGCGGCCGGGCTCGTCCTGGTCAGCGAGGAGGCGCTGCGCGACCTCGGACTGCAGCCGCTCGGCCGGTACGTGGCCGGGGCCTCGGCCGGGGTGCACCCCGACGTGATGGGCATCGGCCCGGTGCCCGCCACCGCCAAGGTGCTCGGCCGGGCCGGATGGGACCTCGCCGACCTGGACACCGCCGAGCTGAACGAGGCCTTCGCCGCCCAGGCACTGGCCTCCGCCGACGGCATCGGGTTCGATCCGGAGCGGGCCGACGAGGTGGTCAACCCCAGCGGCGGGGCGATCGCCCTCGGCCACCCGCTGGGCGGCTCCGGCGCCCGCATCCTCACCACCCTGCTGCACCGCATGCGCCGCACCGGCGCCCGGCGCGGCCTGGCCACGATGTGCGTGGGCGTGGGGCAGGGTACGGCCGTGCTGGTCGAGAACGTCTGAGACGGGTCGGGACAGGTTGAGCGGGGTTTCGAGTGAGCGGGGTTCGAGTGAGCGGGAGCATCCAGTGAGCGGAGGAACGGACATGGCACGGTTCGCGGGGAAGGTCGCCGTGGTGACCGGCGCGGCGCAGGGCATCGGCGCGGCCACCGCCCGTCGGCTGGCGGAGGAGGGCGCGACCGTCGCGGTGGTCGACCTGACCGCCGAGCGGGCGGCCGGGACGGTCGCCGAGATCACCGCCAAGGGCGGCACCGCCCGGGCCTACGGCTGCGACGTGGCCGACTACGACGCCGTCGACGAGGTCTTCGCCCGGGTCGCCGAGGAGCTCGGCGGACTGCACATCCTGGTCAACAACGCCGGGATCACCCGGGACAACCTGTTCTTCAAGATGCCCAAGGCCGACTGGGACACCGTCCTGACGGTCAACCTGACCAGCGCGTACAACTGCAGCCACGTGGCGCAGAAGTACATGGTCGCGCAGAAGTACGGGAAGATCGTCTCGCTCAGCTCGCGCTCCGCGCTCGGCAACCGGGGCCAGGCCAACTACGCGGCCGCCAAGGCCGGGATCCAGGGGCTCACCGCGACCCTGGCGATCGAGCTGGGCCCGTTCAACATCAACGTCAACGCCGTCGCCCCCGGCTACATCGCCACCCCGATGACGGCCGCCACCGCCGAGCGGGTCGGCGCCACCGCCGAGGACCACCAGACCGAGGTGGCCTCCCGCACGCCGCTGCGGCGGGTCGGGCAGCCGGAGGAGGTCGCCTCGGTGGTGGCCTTCCTGGCGAGCGAGGAGGCCTCGTACGTGAGCGGGCAGACACTGTACGTCAACGGTGGGGCCCGGTAGCTCCGGCCGGGGCGGCTCTCCCGCACCCGTGAGCGAAGTGGGTGGGTGCTGGGTGGATACGGTTGACATTCAGTGAAAATTGCTGACGCGCCCTCACATGGCCGTCCCAGGTGCACGGTTACTTTTCCCTGGGACGGCCTTTACCCTTTCGCGTGGCCGATCATGACCATGTGCCTGGTCAATCGACCCCACCAAATGACTATGGCATGATCATGCGGCACTCGATGGGATGTCCGAACCGACCCGACCGGACCTGGTCGGGCCCTCTGCGTCCCAAGGAGTCCCATGGGCAGCCCCGCCTCCCTCCGCCGTGCCCTGGCTCTGCTCGCCGTGGGGGCCACCGCCCTCACCGCCGGCACCGTCGCCGTTCCGGCCGTCGGCGCCGCGACCGCCGCCCCCGCGCACGACCTCTCGGGCGTCCACGTCCGCCCGGCCTCCTTCGGCCACCACCTCGCCACCACCCGCCCGGCGCCGCTGAGCACCACCCAGTGCGTCAGCCAGATCGGCATCCACTGCTACTCGCCGGTCCAGTACCAGGCGGCCTACAACCTGGCCCCGCTGTACAAGGACGGCATCACCGGCAAGGGCCGGACCATCGTCATCGTCGACTCCTTCGGCTCGCCGACCATCCAGCACGACCTGGAGGTCTTCGACAAGCAGTGGGGCATCAAGGACACCCAGGTCGAGGTGCGGAAGTGGGGCAACGTCCCCGTCTTCGACCCGAAGAACCCCGACCACACCGGCTGGGCCGGCGAGACCACCCTGGACGTCGAGTACGCCCACGCGATGGCCCCCGACGCCCACATCGTCCTGGTCGAGACCGGCGTCGCCGAGACCGAGGGCACCACCGGCCTGCCCGAGATGATGGACGCCGAGAAGGACCTGATCAAGAAGGGCGTCGGCGACGTCATCTCGCAGAGCTTCGGCGCCACCGAGAACACCTTCCCGGGCTACGACAAGGGCGACTTCAAGTCGCTGACCGACCTGCGCTACGCCTTCAAGGCCGCCGCCGACCGCAACGTCACGGTGCTCGCCGCCTCCGGCGACAACGGCGCCACCGACTCGCAGACCAACGGCACCGACCTGTACCCGTTCAAGGTCAACTCCTGGCCGTCCTCGGACCCGCTGGTCACCTCCATCGGCGGCACCCAGCTGACCCTGGACGACAACGGCAAGCGCACCGCGGCCGACAAGGTGTGGCACGACAAGTCCGGCGCCGGCGGCGGCGGCGTGTCCGGCATCTTCTCCCGCCCGTGGTACCAGGCCGGCGTCTCCGACGTCACCGGCAACCACCGCGGCACCCCGGACATCAGCATGAGCGCCGCCGTCGACGGCGCCGCCTGGACCTACGAGTCCTACGACCCGACCGCGGTCGGCTGGCACCTCACCGGCGGCACCAGCGAGGCCACCCCGCTGTTCTCGGGCATCGTCGCGCTGGCCGACCAGCTCGCCGGCCACCGCCTCGGCCAGCTCAACCCGAGCCTGTACGGCCTGAGCCTGCTGCCGAGCAAGTGGAGCGGCATCGTCGACGTCAAGGACGGCGACAACGGCTGGGGCGGCGTCACCGGCTACAACGCCGTCGAGGGCTACGACCTCGCGAGCGGCCTCGGCACCATCGACGGAGCCAAGTTCGTCCACGCGATCGCGGGCGACGTGCAGTTCGACGACAACAGCCAGGGCAACGAGCAGTAAGCGGTGAGGCAGTAAGCAGTCGGTCAGGACGCGGAGCCTGACAGCTGACAAGTAACAGCGAACGGATAACAGATTTCAACATCTGTTATCCGTTCGCTGTTTTCTGTTATCTGTTACCTGTCTTCTGTTCGCTGTTCGGTGTTCGCGGCCTGCCGTCCACCCTCGGCGGCCCGCCGAGGGTGGACGAGGGCGACCGGACCGACCATCAGCCCTGGTCGGCCACCACCGGTGCAGCGGCGGCGAGTTGGGCCAGGTAGCGCTCGGCTGCACGGAGCTTGCGGTTGTCCGGGCCCGGGAGGAAGGCCCGCAGCTCGATGATCTCCGGGGCGATCCGGATCGCCTCCGCCCGGTCGGCGATCGAACGCCAGCAGGCCTCGGCGTTGGTGGCCGCCCGCTGGGTCTCCTGGTGGTCGGCGCCCTGCGAGCGGAGCAGCGTCAGGGCGACCTCGCGGTAGATGCCGGCCGCCTCCGCGGTCCGGCCGGCGAGCCGGCACACGTGGGCGCGCACCTGGCGCACCTGGAGGACCGGCTCGGAGACGGCCCCGTGCTCGGCGATCGCCTCCAGTTCGAGGGCGAAGGCGAGGTCGGTGGCGGCGGCGTGGTCCCCGGCGTCGGCACTGCGGACGATCCGTCCGATCACCTCGCGGTAGTCCTCGCGCGGCGCGTTGGCGGCCGGTGCCTCGGCCGGGGCGGGCGGCTGGTCGGCCGGTGCCTCGGCAGCCGGCACCGCATCGGTCGGAACCTCGGCGGCCGGAACCTCGGCGGCCGGTTCCACGTCCGTCGGGGCGACGTCGGCCGGGACGGCATCGGTCGGCACCGCGTCCTGCGGGGCCTCGGCCGTCGGACCGCTCTCGTCCGGGACGGCGTCCCGGGGCTCCTCGACCGGCTCGACTGTCTCGGTGGGCTCGGTGGGCTCGCCAACCCCCGTGGCACCAACGGCGGTTCCGGCTGCCTCGACCGGCTCCGCGTCCTCCGGCCGGGCCTTGCGCAGCGTGACGCCCGCCGCCGAGGCCTCCTCCGCCGACGACGCGGCATCGGCCGCGGCCGTGGCCGTGGCCGTGACCGCCGCCCCGGCGGGCTTGTGCAGGCTCACCCCCGAAGCCGTGTCAGCGGGCTGCTCGCCCGCCTTGCGCAGGCTGACCGGGCGGGACGGACGGGGCGGGGTCGGCGGCACTCCGGGCTTGACCAGGCTCACCGGCCCGCCGACGGGCGTGACGGGCAGTGGGGCGGGCGCCACCGGTGCCCGCCCGGCCACGGCGTCCTGCGGCTCCGCCTGCCGCGGCAGCGGCAGCGGCAGCGGTGCCACGGCGGGCAGCGGTAGCGGCAGTTCGGACGGCACCGCGTCCGCGACGGGCAGCGCCTCCGGCAGCGGCAGCACGACGTCCGCCACCGGGGCCTCGCCCCGGCGGGCGGTGTTGCGGAAGACCGGGCGGTCCGGGGTGTGGGTGGCCAGGATGACCACGTCCGGCCGCAGCACCGAGTACACCTGCTGGCGCAGCTGCTCGGGGGCGAGCACCTCGCCCGCGCCCGGGCGGCCGCCGTGCAGCGCCTCGATCAGGGCGCGGGTGAAGGTGCCGATCTGCTCCGGGTCCGGGCTGACGACCGCCCACAGCGGGATGCCCTCGGTGAGCGGCGAGACGGTGCCCTGGAGGTAGGGCCAGGCGTTCTGGTCGGCGCTCAGGTCGGCGATGACCAAGGTCTGCCACTCGGCCGGACGGTGGCTCAGTTCGGCGGCGATCGCCTGCCAGGGCAGGCCGTCCTGCCTGGCGTCGCGCAGGGTGAGCTGGAGCTGCCCGCCGCGCTTGTCGGCCACCACGTGCCCGCCCAGGTGGACCAGCAGCGGGCCCGGGTGGCGGGAGGCGGCGCGCAGGTGGGCGAGGACGGTGTGCGGATCGCTGGCGCCGGGGAGGTGGACGGCGTCCACCGCGTCCGCGGCGAGCAGCACCTGCGGCGACACGGCCGCGAGCATCGCGGACAGCACCGGTGCCTGGGCGGGACCGCCCCGGCCCCAGGTGCGGCGGCCGGAGTTGCCGTAACCGCCCTCGATCACCAGGATCCGGCCGCGCGGCGCCGCACCGAGCCCACCCGGGGCCGACGGTGCCGCCGGAGCCGCCGGCACCGCAGCCGCGGACGGCGCCGGTGCCTGGGGCTGAACCTGGGGCTGGGCCCCCGCGGCGGGCAGGCCGGTGAGGGTCCATCCGGTGGGCGCGACCGGCGGCGCGGGCGGCACCGGGGCGGTGAACGCCGCGGGCGGCAGCGGGGGCGCGGGCGGCGGCTCGTACAGTGCGGCGGGTCCGGGCGGGTGCTCCTCGGGCCGCCCTGCGGGCTGCGGCGGTACGGCGTCCCAGGGGCCCGAGTCCGCAGACGGCTCGGGACCTCCGGAAACAGCAGTCGTCTCCGCCATCTTCTGGTCACCGCCCCGCCCCGCCGCGTCCGCGGCGTCTGATGCCCTTGCCTTCGTGGTGCCAGCCACCACGTCCCGTGCGCGCCACCCTACGAGATCCCGGCACACCCGAGCCAGGCCGGGTGGCCGATCGGCGTGCCACGGCGCGGGCACCGGCCACTATCGTGCCGTCATGACCGATCCGGGGCTCCCCCTGCTGTTCCTCGACGTCGACGGGCCCCTGATCCCCTTCGGCGCCCCGCCGCCCGGCGGCTACCCCACCTACCCGGGCCCGGGCGCGGGCCCGTCCGGCAACCCGCTGGTGGCCCGGGTCGACCCGGGGCTCGGGCCCCGACTGCTCGCCCTGCCCTGCCAACTGGTCTGGTCCACCACCTGGTTGACGGACGCAAACGCCTGCCTCGCGCCCCGGCTGGGTCTGCCCCGGCTGCCGCACGTGGACTGGCCGGACACCGACCTGCCGGGTGACGGCAGCACCCTGCACGCCCAACTGCACTGGAAGACGAGCACCTTGGTCGCCTGGGCGGCCGGACGCCGGTTCGTCTGGGTGGACGACGAGATCACCCCGGCCGACCGGCGCTGGGTCGAGGCCAACTCCCCGGGCGCCGCGCTGCTCCACCGCGTCGACCCCCGAGTCGGCCTCACCGAGGCCGACTTCACCACCGTCGACACCTGGCTGCACGCCACCTGACCGCGCTCCGCCTGACCGCACGCCCCCGCCACGACCGACACCGACCGGCCGGACCCGGTGGATCGGGTACGGCCGGTCGGACATCCGGGCGGCCTCGCCTGCTCGGGAACCGTCGACTCAGGACCAGCGGCTCAGGAACCGTCGACTCAGGACCAGCGGCTCAGGACCCGGCGAGCAGGTCCCGCAGCAGGGCGACCGTGTCGGCGTCCAGGTCCCGGCCGGTGCGGCGGCTCAGTGCGTCGAGGCGGTTGACCGCGCGCAGCAGCTGGTCCCGCGCGCCGGCCGACGCGTAGGCGTAGAAGAGGTCCCGGTGCAGGAGTTCGACGTCCGGGGCGACGGCGAGGCCGCGGAAGACGGCGGCCTCGGCGCTGCGGTGGTCGCCGTACTGGAGGCGGCGGGCGGCGAGTTCGTGGGCGGTGTCCACGATCGCGGCGATCATGTCCTGGCGCTCGGCCTCGGCCCAGCCGTAGGAGGCCGGCGGCGCCTCGGCGAACGGGGCACCGCGGACCAGCGCCAGGGCGTGGGCGAGGGCGGCGTCGGCGGTGGCACTGGTGCTGCGCATGCCGCGCCGGTAGAGACTGCGGAACTCGTCCCAGTCGCAGGTGACGACGGGGGCGAAGGAGTAGCCCTCGGTGGTGTCGGTGGGCAGGTGGGCACGGCCGTCCGGCGTGCTGCCGAACCAGGCCGCCAGGTCGGCGAGTTTGGCCGGCAGCGGGCTCCTGGCGTCGGCCGCGGTGGGGTGCGGGTCGAGGTGGGCGGCGCCCGGGTGCAGGTCGTGGTCGAGCGCGTGGTGGTCGGCGCCCGGCCGCAGCGCGAGGTAGACGGCGAGTTCGGTGAGCCGGGGCAGCGCCCCGGGTTCGACGGCGCCGGGGGTGCCCGCCACGTCGACCGGGCCGAGCAGCCGGATCCGGGGGGCGTTGCGCGGGGTGTGCGCCTCCGGGGAGCGCAGGATGGCGAGCAGGTCGTCGCTGTCGCTGCGGCCGGACGTGGTCCGGGCGACGGGCGCGACGGCGGCCGGGCCGGGCTCGACCGTGGCCGGCGCCGTACCGGCGGAGCCGCCCTCTCGGCCGCGGCCAGGACCACCCTCGGGACCGGGGGCGGCCCCGGGGACGACCCTGGGGGCGGGGGCGGGACCGACGCCGGGTTCCGGCCGGGCCGGGACGCGCGGGTCGACGCCGGTGGGCGCGGGCGCGCTCTGGTGCGTCGGCACCGGCTCGGCGGGTGACGCGGGCGAGGCGGGCGAGGCAGGCACGACGGGCGCAGCGGGCACGACGGGCGCCTGCGGGGCCACGGGCCGCACCGGCTGGACGGGGAGCACCGGCACCGAGGCCTCGGCCGGGCCGTCCACCGCCGTCGACTCCGCAGGCCCGGCGGGCCCGGCGGGCCCGACCGGCGCCTCGGCGGGCTCCGCGAATTCCGGGGATTCTGCGGACTCCCCGGACTCCCCCGGCCCGCCCGGCAGCCGCAGGTCGCGGGTGGCCTCGTCGGCGGGCTGCTCCGTCCCGGTGGCCGCCTGCCGCCCCTGCCCGTTGACGGCGAAGCGCGCCGGACCGGGCGGCGTGGGAGCAGGGACGGCGGCGGGCGCGGTCGCAGGAGCGGGCGCGACCGGGTCAGTCCCGGCGAACGGGCTGGCGCCGGTCCCGATGACCCGGGTCAGCAGCCGGGGCCCGGCCGCCGCCCCCGCGTCCTCCTCGGCCGCCGCCCCCGGGGCGCCGACGGCGGCCAGCACCGGTACGGCGAGCGGGAGTTCGGTGGTGTCGGTGTCCTCGTCCGGGTCGAGGCCGGGACCGTCCAGGGTCCAGGCGGGTGCCGGGTGCTGGGTGGTGTCGTCGGCGGCCCGGAGCAGTTCGGCGACCTGGTCGTACTGGTGGTCGTCCAGCCGCTGGAGTTCGACGCTCAGGTGCAGGCCGGGGACGGCGGCCTGGCCGGTGGTCGGCAGGGTCCAGCGGGCGACCGGTCCGGTGCCGCGCTCGGGGGCCCGGGTGATGACGGCGACGCAGGTGCGCGGGCGGGCGTCCAGCAGGCGGCCGAGCTCGGCCGGGGTGTCCCCGCCGGGCTGCTGGGCGCAGAGCACGATCTCCGGCACCCAGGACTCGTCCGCCTGGCCCCGGCTGCGGGCTTCGCGCGGGCTGGTGGCCTCGGCCGCGACCAGGGTGGCGCGGGCCTTGGCGGTGCGCGGGCCGAGCGCGGCGAGCGCCGCCTCCAGGGTGGGGTGGCGGTGGACCCGCTCGGCGGCCGGTCCGGTGATCGGCACCTCCTCGGCGAGGTCCACCAGGTGCAGGTGGAGCCGGTCGGCCAGCGGGCTGTGGGCGAGCTCGATGGCGAGGGTGCGCAGCACGGCGCGGGCGTCGTCGGGGTGCCCGGACAGGTGGAGCAGCCGGACGGCCTCCAGGTCGGCGAGGACCACCGAACCGTCGGGCGAGGTGCCGAGGGTGACCAGCGCGGGGTAGGGCGCGGGGGTCTTGCGGGCCTGGGCCGGGCTCAGCAGGTCGGAGGACTCCTCGCTGCACCACCAGACGTTGGCGGCGTGCGCGGCGCGGAACGGCGCGATCGGGGTGGCCGGGCCGGACAGGTGCAGCTCGATGGTGTGGTCGGGGGTGATCCGGGCCGCCACGATCGCGGGCAGCCGCTTGCCCCCGCGGGTGGTGTGGCGGGCCAGGGTCCGCAGCGAGCGGTCGAGCAGCTCCAGGCCGGCCTGGTCCTGGCGGACCATCAGTTCGTTCTCGAAGGCGGCGGCCTCGGCCTCGGGCATCGCGATGCGGTGGCCGGGGCGGCGGCCGCGCTGCTGGGTGCCGCGCTTGTAGGCGACGGTGCCGACCATGACGGCGGCGAGCAGCACGCCCACGGTGGACGCGGCGAGGGCGACGCTGTAGTCGTCGCTGGGTGCCGGGGAGGCGTGCGCGGCGGGAGCGGGTGCGGGCGCGCGGTCGGGGGCGTGGGTCGGCGCCGGGGACTGGGTGGCCGGCGCGGGCTGGGGCGTGGCGGCGGGGGCGGGCGTCTGCCCGGCTCCCGCTCCGGCCCCGGCCCCGGAACCAGAACCCGCAGGCGCTGGTGCTGGCGTGGACGCGGGCGCGGGCGTCTGCCCGGGCGCCGGTGCGGCCGCTCCGGGCACGGTGAGCACCATCCCCGGCTCCAGCACGTCCGGGTCGGTCAGCCGTTCCCCGTCCGGCGCCTGGACACCCTTGTTGGCCTCGAACAGCTTCGGCCAGGCCTCGGCGTCCCCCAGCTCCCGCTGGGCGATGGCCGACAGGCTGTCCCCGGACCGGACGGTCACCGTCTTCTGCCCGCCCGCCTCCGGCTCCGTCCCGGCCTGTGGCACCTGCGCCGCGGCGGCCGTCGCCGAGGCCGAGGAGTCACCGGGCGAGGAGTCACCGGCCGAAGGGGCCTGGCCCGGCCCTGAGGTCTGGGCGGGCGCCGGGGCCTTCGCCTCGTCCGGCTTGGCGTCCGTCGGCATCAGCAGCTGCCAGCCGGGCTGGATCGGCCGCTCCGCGTCGAAGCGGGTGCCCGAATCGCCCATCACCCGGCCTTCGTTGAGCTTGGCGATCTCCACCCAGCGCTCCCCGGAGCCCAGTTGGCGCTCCGCGATGGACCACAGGCTGTCGGCCGGGCGGCTGTCCCGCACGGTGTAGGTGGGCTGCTGGTCCGCCGCCTGGACGGGCGCCGCGGCGGGTTGCGCGGCGGGCAGTGCGGCCCGGTGCACACCCGGGGTCAACTGCGCCTGGGCGGACGGGCCCTGGGTGAGTTCGGGCACCGCGGCGAAGGCCGAACCGGCCACCGGCAGCAGCGCCAGCACCGAGCCGACCAGCCCGGCCGCCATCCGCTGGCTCCAGCCGAAGGCCGGGATCCGGCGGGCGATCCGGCCGCGCAGCTGGGCGGGGACCTCCAGCAGGACGGAGAGCGCGAAGCACGCCCAGGCCAGCCAGCCGACCACCACCAGCAGCCAGAGGAACAGCCGCCCGTCGTCCGGACTGGTGAGCGCCTCGCCCACCCCGCCGGAGGCGACCTCGCCCATCGAGGCGACCGCCCGGGTGCCGTACAGCAGCAGGGCGGGCACGCCGAACAGCAGGGCGAGCAGGGTGACCAGGGCGGCGAGCGCGGCGAGCACCGCGCCGCCGCGGCCGGGTCGGCGGCGCCCGGGGCGGGCGTGCCCCCTCACCGTCGGCTTGCCGCCCTTCCGGGTTCCGCCGTTCCCGGTTCCGCCCGGGCCGGTGCCGGCCCCAACCGTACGGGCCTGGGCGGTACGGGCCTGGTCCTTGGCACGTGGCGCGGCCATCAGTGGGTCTCCGCTTTCTCGACTCCGTGGACGAGGGTCGCACTGCCCTTGCCCGTTACCTTCCGCTCCCCGAGGGCGCCCAGCAGGACCGGCCGGTAGTCGGCCCGCACGGTGACGGTGACGACCCTGTCGTCGTCGGAGAAGACGACCTCGTCCACCTTCAGGCCGTACCGGTCGAGGTAGATCCCGGCGGCCTGCCGGACGTAGTCCTGGCGGACCTTGAAGCCCTTCCCCTGCAACACGTCCGCCTGGTCGAGCTGCTGGCCGCCGACCCGCGCGGCCTCCTGGGCGTAGGCGTCGGTGCGTTCGGCGACCCGCAGGCGGCCGCCCGCGTCGATCACCAACGCGATGACGAGCACCAGGTAGGCGGCGCAGATCGCCACGAAGAGGGCGACCGCGCCCCGGTCGGACCGCCGCCCGGCCGTACGCCGTCGGCGGTCCCGCAGCCCGCTCAGCACCCGCACCCTCTCCCCCCGATCCACACGGTGTCTCCCCACCGGCTCCCCACCGGGCGCCCCTCGGTGTCGTTGCGTCATCCCCCGAGCGCTCTCCGCTTGCGTCTCCCCCGCGCGGGCCGTCCCCAATCCCCCGGCCGCGCCCGTTGCGGCCCGCGCGCCGCCGCCTGCCGTCGTCATGTGCCGCGGTAGCGGTCCATCACCGAGGTGAACTCCCCGACGAGGTGCTTCGTCACGGGCAGCCCGGACGGTCCGCCGAGCAGGTCGGCGAGTTCGACGTCGCAGGTCACGGTGACCGTCACGGCCACCACCCGGCCGCCCGGCAGGTCCATCGGCGCCTCGGACACCTGGACGTCCGAGGTGCGGCAGGACACGCCCTGCTGGCGCAGCGTCGCGAGCGCGGATTCCTTGGCGGGCCCGTCCACCCCGGCGACGCTGCGCTGGAGCGAGCCGGTCCGGGCCCCGACCCGGGCCGCGGCCTCGACCGTGCCGGCCGCGGTCTGCACCCGCCCGGCGGCGATCGCGAGCAGCACCAGTCCGACCACGCCGGGTACCACGATCGCGGCCTCGATCGCGATCCCGCCCCGGTCCGGCCGCCTCGGCCTCCGCAGCCGCCCGCGCCACCCCGGCCGCGCCGCCCGCCCCGGCCGTCCCGACCGGTCGGCACCGGCCCGCGCCGACCGCCTCACGGCTTCACCACCGGGGGGACGAAGCGCTCGCGCGGCGCCTCGGCGAACTGCCGGACGGTGGGCCCGGTGAGCCCGGGGATCAGCAGCGGCGGCGTCAGCTCCACGGTCACCTTGATGGTGTCGTCCGAACTGCCGTCCGTCCCCACCTGGTACGCGTGCACGCCCTGCCGGTCCAGGAAGTCCCGGGCCTGCCGCGCGGCGGCCTCCGTCGCCGCCGACGCCGTCGCGTTGCCCTGCACCCGGCCGGCGTCCACGCCCTCCCGGGCGGCGGTGAGCGCGACCTGCCGGTCGTACCAGATCAACGCGGCCTGGACGACCAGCAGCAGGAGCAGCAGGACGACCGGGAAGACGATGGCCAGACTGATGCTCATCGATCCCCGGTCGCCCCGACGGCGGAGCGGACGACGACGGACCCGGATCACTTGGTGGCGCCCCCCGCGCCGCCCGCGGCGCCACCGCCGGGCAGGTTCGGGTCCTGCTCGACCTTGGTGACCACCTTGTCCTTCAACAGGTACAGCGCGGTCGCGACGGCCCCGGCGACGAACACCAACGCGATGATGGCGAGGGCGAGTTCGATGCTGATGGCGCCGCGGTCGCCGCGTGCCCGGGCGGCCCGCAGCCGGCCCATCCGCAGCGTGAACAGCAGCAGGGCGAACTGCACGGGCAGCAGGACGGGCCGCAGCACCCGGCCTGCCAGCTGGGCGAGTCGTACGGTCATCGGGGTCTCCCGGGGTGTGGTGTGTGGTGTCAGCTGCTCGGTCGGGAACGTCACGGAAGGTCAGTTGAGCATCTGGTGGAGTGCGGGGAAGACGATCAGGACGGTCATCAGCAGGGTCAGGGCGGCGCCCGGCGCGACCATCCGCTCGCTGTCGGCGTTGGCCCGGGCCAGGTCCTCGGCGAGCAGTTCGCCGCGCAGGCCCTTGGCCCGGGCCCGCAGGGTGTCGTACACGGCGGCGCCGTCGGTGCCGGACAACCGCATGATGTCGGCCACGTCCTGGAGCGGGGTGAGGCCCAACTCCTCGGCCAGCGCGTCCAGTCCGGCCCACGGCGGGAGCCGGTCGGTGGCCGCGCGCTCCAGCGCGTCGCGGATCCGCCGGAACACCACGCCCTGCCCGACCGAGGCCGCCCGGCGCAGCGCCTCGGCGGGGCCGCAGTCGGCGGCCCGCTCCATCGCGACGAGTTCCAGGTAGGCGGCGATGCCGTGCAGGTACTCGGTGCGGGCCTCCTTGGCCTCGCCGCGCACCACGCCGTCCGGGACGAACCACAGCAGCCCGGCCAGCAGCGGCCCGGCGACGAGCGGCAGCGCGAACGGCAGGCCGACGTCCATCAGCACGGCCATCGCGCCCAGGTAGGCGGGCAGCAGCAGGCCGAGCGCGGCGAACAGCAGCTTGTGCACCATGAAGCGGGCCGGGGTGCGGCCGATCAGGGCGAGTTCGCGGCGCGGGATCGTCACCCCGCGCAGGGTGAGCGAGCGCTCGCCGATCCGGTCGTACCAGCGCGGCCGTTCGTCCGGGTCCGGTTCGCGGTCGGCCGGGGTGCGGTGCAGCCGGTCCAGCGCCTGGCGCAGGTCCGGTGGCGCGGGGCGCAGTTCGGCGACCAGCAGGGCGAGGCCGCCGGCCGCGACGGCGCCGGCCAGCACGGACCAGGGGGAGATCACCGGACCTCCCCGAGCCGCTCGGCCGGCTCCGGCGCGGACCCGCGCAGCCGGCGCCCGCTCCTGCTGCGCCGGTCCGGGGCGAGCAGCCGGGGCACCGGCGGGTGCGCGGCCAGGGCCCGCATCCAGGCGATGATCGCGACGAACAGGGCGGCGACCACGGCCAGCACGATCTGGCCGAGGAAGGTCCCGTACGGGCGGGTGTACTCGCTGTTGAAGGAGCCGATCGTGACGACCAGCACGATGATGCCCACCAGCCAGCGGATGGTGGTGCGGTGCTTGGCCCGGTCGGCCTCGATGGCGCGGCGCTGGCGGACCTCCTCGCGCACCGACTCGGCCATGTCGGAGAGCGTCCGGGCCAGCCCCGGGCCGCTGTCCCCGGCCCGCAGCACCAGGGCGGCGAGCACCTTGTCGGCGGTGGCGTCGGCCAGGCTGTCGGCGAAGGCGTGCAGCGCCTCCTCGGGCCGCCAGCGGGCCTGCAGCCGGGCGGCCAGTTCGCCGATCTCCTCCTCCAGGGCGGCGGGGGCGGTGCGGCGGCTGGTGACGATCGCCTGGTTGAGGCCGACCCCGAGCAGCAGCACGTCGGCGATCCGCTGGGTCCACTCGGAGAGCGCCTCCAGCCGCTCGATCCGGTGGGTGTCCGGGCGGGTGGTGTCGAACAGCCAGGGCAGGCCGAAGACCGCCAGCGGCACCAGCAGCGCGGTCAGCGGGATGCGGGTGAACAGCCAGGCCAGCGGGGCGCCGACGAGGGCCAGCGGCAGCTGGATCCGGCGCAGCCGCACCATCCGCAGCGAGGCGCTGCCGGGGGCGCCGTACCAGAACACGTGGGCGCGGCCCGCCAGCGGGTTGTCCCGGCCGGCCGGCTCGTCCTCGTCGGCGGGTTCGCTGCCGCGCGCCCAGGCCACCAGGGCGACCAGGCCGCCCGCGAGCGCCAGCCCGCACAGGGCGAAGAGCAGCATCATCGCGGGCCACCGCCGATCCGCAGCTGGAGCGGGGCGGCCCAACTCCCGTACCGGGAGCCGAGCAGCGAGGCGTCGAAGCCGGCCCGGCGCAGGTCGTCCAGGCACTGCGGCGGGGTGTGCGGGACGGCCCGCGGCTCGCCGAGGTCCGGCCGGGGGCCGAACACGGTGTTCAGCGCGGGCCGGCCGCTCTCGCCGAGGCCGGTGACCTCCAGGACGTGGGAGACGAAGCGGTGCCGGCGGCCGCCGACGGCGGTCTCGTCGACCATGGAGACGTGCACGATGAGGTCCAGGGCGTTGGCGGTGAGCCGGTAGGCGAGCGCGTCGGTCATGTGCGAGCCGTACTCGAGGCAGAGTTCGGCGATGCGGTCGACGACCATGTGCGGGCCGCGGGCGTGCAGGGTGCACATCGAGCCGCCCTCGCCGTTGGTCATCACCCGCAGCATCGGGACGACCTCGCCGGAGCGGACCTCGCCGACGATGATCCGGGAGAGGGTCATCCGCAGCGCGGCCGGGATGAGGTCGCCGATCGTCAACTCCCCGGCCAGGCGGCCCTCGACGCGCTCACCGTTGCCCTCCCGGGCCTCCATCGGGACGACCTGGCGCAGGTGGCCGAGGGTGTGCAGCCAGAGCTCGAACTCCGACTCCAGGGTGCCGATCCGCTCGTCCGGCGGGATCTCGGCGGCCATCGCGCGCAGCAGGCTGGTCTTGCCGACGCCCTGGGTGCCGGTGATCATCACGTTCTTCCGGGCCCGGATCGCGGCGGCCAGGAAGGCGGCCAAGGACCCGTCCAGGGTGCCGAGTTCGACCATCTCGGGGAGTGTCGCGGAGGCCACCCGGTGACGGCGGATCGCCACGTACGGGCGGGGCGTCACCTCGGTCAGCGCCTGGAGGCGCATGCCGCCCTCCAGGCGCAGGGCGAGGGTGGGGCTGGCGGTGGACAGGCTGCGCTCGCCACCGCCGTGCTGGCGGGCCAGGTCCTGGAGCAGTTCGACGAGTTCGGCGTCGCTGTCGGCCACCGGCGGTACCTGGCGCAGGGGTTGGTGCACCTTGGAGACCCAGACGTCGTCGCAGCCGTTGACCAGGATGTTCTCGATCTCCGGGTCGTCCAGGTAGGGCTGCAGCCGGCCGGCCCGGAACAGCAGGTCGAAGACGGCCTCGGCGAGGGCGCGGTCCTGCTCCCGGGTGGGCGGGATGCCGTGGGTCTGGGCGTACGCGTCGGACCAGCGGGCGACCGCCTCCTCGATCAGCGCACGGCCGCGCTGCCGGCGGGTGGCCCGGTCCGGCTCGGCCCCGGAGGTGGTGGTCAACCGGGTGATCTGCTGGTGCAGTTCGGCCGCGACCTGGCGCTTGAGCTCGCGCGCGACCTGGGTGTCGACGGCCGGCCGGGTGGCGCTGCCGCGCACGTCCAGCGAGGGCAGCTGGGCGGGCACGGCGGTCGGCCCGGCGGCGGCGCCGCCGCCCGGGACGGCCGGCCCCTGGGTCGCGGACTGCGGCAGCCCGGGCTGGGGCACGACGGGGCCCGGCCGGTACGCCTGCGGCGGCGGTGCGGCGGCCGGGACGGGCGCGGCCCAGGGCAGGGCGGCCGGGTCGGCCGTCGGGTGCTGGTGCAGGGGGCTACCGCGCACGGAGCACCTCCCCGGGGTCGTAGGGGTGGCGGTCGTCGGTCCGCCGGTCGGTCACGGTCGGCTGCTGGAGCTGGTAGGGGCCGTCCTCCTCGCCGGCCGGCCCGGCGGCCCCCTGGACGTGCGCCGGGAACGGCGCCGGGGCGGCCGGCTGCGGCGCCAGCCCGGCGAGCGGCGCGACCGGGCCGGTGACGATCACCGGCGGGGCGTACGAAGGCGGTTCCGCCTCACCGGGGACGGGCCCGGGGGCCGCCTGGCCGTACCCGGGCCGGCCGTGGCCGGACTGCGGGTGGGTGGGCTGCTGGTAGCCGGGCTGCGGGTGGCCGGGCTGGGCCTGCCCCTGGTACGTCCGGTCCGGGTACACCTGCTGCCCGTACCCGGTCTGCCCGTACGGGCTCGGCGCGGGCATCACGGGCGCGGGCGGCGTCGGCGCGGGCGGCACCGGCGTCGGCGCCACCGGCGCGGCCGGCCCGCCGGTCGCGGTACCGGTCGCCGCGGGCCCGCCCGGCGCCGCGCCCAGGGCGGGCGCCGGTGCGGCCGCCGGGCTCGCGGTGGGCGCGAGCCGCTGCCGCCGTCGGCGGACCAGCAGCTGCACCTCGTCCGCCGCCGACCGCGCCGTGCGCATCAGCTCCGAGCGGATGAACCGCCGGTCGGTGGTGTCCCCGCCGTCGGAGAGCACCCGGGCGGTGCGGGGGGCGTGCGGCAGCTCGCCGAGCACCGGCAGGCCGAACTCGCGGGAGACCTCGGCGCCCGAGTACGGCCCCTCGGAGACCAGCAGCAGTCCGAGCGCGTCCGTCCCGGTCCCGGCGGCGGCGAGGTCCTCGCCGAGCGCGGCGAGCCGCGGCCGGGCGGCGCTCAGCCCGCGCAGCGTGCTGCGGACCGTCACCGCCACCACGTCGGCCCGGCGGGCCAGCACCGCGCCGGCCCCGGTGGCGCCGGAGCGGCCGAGGTCGACGATGACGTCGTAGCCCTGCTGCTCGATGCCGTGCAGCAGTTCGGCGAGCGGCTCCCAGGTGTAGGTGAGGCCGGAGGCCTGGACCGGGTCGGTGAGGCCGGGCAGCAGCAGCCGCTCGGCGTCGCCCTCGGGCGAGAGGTCGATGAGCTGTTCCCAGATGGTCTGGGCGAGCAGTCCGCGCCGGTCGGCGACGGCCAGGTTGCGCAGCCCGTACACCGCCTCGACCCGGCCCTCCAGGGCGCCGGCCAGCACCGCGCCGCCGTCCGGGTCGGCCTCGACCAGCAGGATCCGGCGGCCGGGCTGGAGCGGCCAGGCGAGCAGCAGTGCCAGGGCGGTGGTGGTCGCCCCGGGCGCGCCCGGGCCGCCGACCACCGCGATCACCGCCATCAGGCGCCACCCGCCCCGGCCGGGGTCGAGGGCCCGCCACCGCCCGTGGGGGCCGCGCCGCCGGGGGGCGTCGTGCCCGAGGGTGCGGCGCCGGTGGGGGCCGCGCCGGAGGGGGCGGTCGAGGGTGAGGCCGGGGCGCCGCCGTCCGTGGCCGCGCGCGGGGCCAGCAGTACCTGGATCCGTCCGCCGGCCACCCACTGCGCCAGCCGCGGCCCGTCCGCCGTGCCGACCGCCACGTCGACCACCTGGCTGCCGTCGGTGTCCACCCGGCCGACGGTGATGACCGTCGCGGCCAGCGAGTCGGGCCGGCCGTTGTCGGGGGTGTTGACCACGACGATCTGCACCCCGGGCTGGAGCCGGCTGGCGGGCAGCTGGGTGCGCTTGGCCGACACCCCGACCACGATCTGCCCCGGCTGCACGGTCAGGCCCCGCGCGAGGTCCGAACCGGTCAGCATGGCACCACGCTTGAGGTCGGTGGCGGCCCGCAGGCCGACCGCCCTGGCCCGGTCCTGGGCGGAGACCGGCCGCAGCGCCGGGTCGCCCGCGATCCGGGCCACCACCAGGTCGTCGTCGGTGATGACCTGCCCCCAGGGCACGTCCCGGGCGAGCGCCAGCACCGCGACCCGCTGACCGGTGCTGTTGTAGAGGACGGCGCCGCCGAGCCCGCCGGCCGCGATCAGCGCGACCGCCATGGCGAGCACCGCGGGGCGCCGGCGCCGGGCCCGCAGGGTGCGGCCGGGCGCGTGTGGCGTGGCCCGGCCCTGTTCCTGCTGCTGCGGTACCGCCACGGACACCGCGGCGCCCGCCGGCGTGCCGGACCCCGGCGTCGCGAATGTACGGTTCTCCACCGGGTTCCGCCCTTCCCTCGTTCGCTCTTCTGCTCGTCAGTGGCCGAACGGCCCTTGTGGTGCCGTCAGTTGAGGACCTGCACCTCGGCGACCTTGAGCGCGAGGTCCGCTCCGCGCGGCATGTCGATGTCGAAGGTCTTCGCCTGCGGCCCGGTGATCACCACATGGGCCCGCCAGTGCGCGGTCACGGTGCCGGTGAAGACACCGCCCTTGCGGGTGCCCGAGCCGGCCGCGAACTCGTAGCCGCAGTCGGGGGACTTCGCGTCCTTGTAGACGGGGTCGTACGGTGTCCCGGCCGTGGCGCAGTCCACCGTCATCCCCTGGCCGAAGTCCCAGGTCATGCCGTCCAGTTGCGCGGTGACGGTGACGGAGGCGCCCGGCACCGCGAGCGAACTCGGCTTGGGCGCCACCATTCCCTCGGCCCAGAGCCAGACCGGCGCCTTCACCACCGCGGTCTCCTTGGGCGCGAGGCCCGCCTTCGGCGCCGGGAAGACCATCCGGTCGGCGAGCAGCTTCGCCTGGACGGTCAGGTTGATCACCGGGGTCGCACCCGCCGCGTTGCTCACGAACTGGGTCTGCAGGCCGTCCTGCCCGCCGGCGGTCTGCGGGCAGACCTTGGAGTAGACCGTTCCCTCCGAGGGCTTGTGGCCCTCCCAGGCCTTGTCGCCCTCGGCCGGCTGCTGGTCCAGGGGCCGGAAGTAGCACCCGACGTCGCTGTTGAAGTAGCCGCGCTCCGGGTCGTAACAGGCCCACTGGGTGTCGTGGTAGCTGCACAACTGCGGCCCGCCGCCCCCGGTGTCGCCCCCGCCCTGCGAGGTTCCGGGCGTGCTGGTGCTGCTGCCGCCGGTGCCGGTGTGCGAGCAGATCACGTTCAGGGAACAGTTATCCGCCCCGGTGCCCGGTGGTTCGTCCGCCGTCGCCGTCACCGCCGAGGACAACAGCAGTCCGGCGGACAACGAAGCGACGACCGCGAACCGTCGGGCCGGTTTCCTTGCGTTCAGCATGTCCGGTCCACCTCCCGCTTGAAGTCGTAGATCAGCCAGTGCGCTTGGAACCATCGCAGGGACGCGGTCGCGGCATAGCGGTTCAGTCGGCCGACCGGATCCTTCGCGGTACGGGTGACGGCATCGACGCTGTGCCAGTCCGAGAGGTCGACGCAGTCCTCGATCACGGCGGTCTGCGGATCGGCATTCAGGTCGACGGCCTTCACCACCGCCGAATTCCGCGGCATTCCGGTCATCACCAGTTTGGCGTCGTGGAGTTGACGGAGGTCGACCAGGGCGTCGGACAGGGCCCGACCGGAGGAGTACGCCTCGAGCGCGGAACCGTCCGAATCCGTACGCCCGTAGGCCGTGGCCTGCGCCTGCCACCAGTCCTGATACGTCCTCAGGGCCAGCCGCCCCCGGGCCCCTTCCGGCCCGTCGGTCGGCGCGATCGCGCCGTTTGCCGGACCACCCGAAGGAGTTAACGGGTTCACTCCCGCAACCGTGGGCACGGGCGACCCGAGACGATCCACGGAACCACCGCCACCACCACTCGCACAAGCGCCGAGCAGCAACACCAGAACCGCCCCGCCAGTCCCGATCGCCCCAGGGCGCAACACATTTCCGCGCTGCCGCATCGCCCCACCTCGTCGCGACCGAGCCGATCCGTGATCAACGGTCGCCAGGAGAATTCCGAAGACCCGCCGATGTTTCCACTGGGGATCGATTCTTCGCCAACCCACCCCATCACGGCAACACCTCAGGCCCCCTGACCTTACGCGGAAGGCGGTTCCGTCGGGGCACTTTCCCGCCACAGAACGGCCAACAGTTCTTCGGAAAGCGACAATCCGGCCAATGCGCCCCGAACAGCGGCCCGATTGCGCATCAACAGGCGCCCGCCGTGCGGCGGAACGAGCAGGCGCGCGCCCGGCGTACCCGGACCGCCGGACGGATCGCCCCCGTCCAGCAGTCCGGCCACGGCGGGCTGGAGGTCCAGCGGGGCGACCGCCGCCGGGGCGCCCGGGACGCCGTGGTGCAGGACGGTGGTGAGCGCCCGGCTGAACGAGCCCTCCTCGCCCGGCAGTACGGCGTCCCGGCCGCGTCTGCCCGGGGCGTAGCGGCCGATCCGGCCCCACAGCGGGACCCGGGAGTAGCTGAGCAGTTCGCCCGCGCTGTCCTCGCCGGGCCGTTCCAGCGCCGTCCAGGTGTCCCGGTCGGCCACCGCGTCGACCAGCAGCAGGGCCTCCTCCTGGTCCCCGTGCACCATCGCGCTGACCACCCAGTCCCAGGCCAGGCCGCGCCGGTAGGCGTTGCCGGGGGTGCTGCCACCGGTGACCAGGGCGAGCCGGCGCCCGCGCGGGTCGGCCACCAACTGGCCGACCAGGCAGACCACCAGCCAGCGGCCGGGGCGCCGGGCCGCGTCCCGGACGGCCGTGAGCATCGCGTTGGCGTCCGCGTCCGGCGCCACGGCCGTCACCCGGCAGCCCGCGGCGCCGGTGTCGAAGCACATCCCGGGCAGCACCTCGGCCAACAGCCGGGCGCCCGCCGGGGCGTGCGCCGACCCGCCGTAGGCCCGCTCGGGCCCGCCGTCCGCACCGATCACCACCAGATCGACCCCGCCGGCCATCCGTCCGCCCCCTCCTGCGCCCGCCCCTCCACCGATCCCGACGCGGGGCAGGCTACCGCTCCGGCCGGGCGCCGACGGGGCTCCCGGCCCGTCCGCTCAGGGACCATGGGCCCTATCGACGCCCGCGCCGACCGAGGACGATCGGACGCATGGAGCGTGAGGACCGAGTGCAGACCCTGAGCGAGGCCGAGTGCCTACGGCTGCTCAGCACCGTGCCCGTCGGGCGCGTGGTGTACACCGAGCACGCGCTGCCGGCCGTCCTGCCGGTCTCCTTCGAGGTCCTGGACGGGCGGCTGGTGCTCGCCGTGCGCCGGGGAAGTGCCACCGCGCGCGGGCTCGACGGCACGGTGGTGGCCTTCCAGGCGGACCTGCTGGACCCGGTGACCCGCACCGGGTGGAGCGTGCTGGTGCACGGCCGGGCCGACGCCGTCAGCGAGCCCGAGCAGGTGCGCCGGGTGCTGCGCTCCGGGCTGCGGCCGTGGGTGGGGGACCCGGAGCCGCTGTTCATCGCCCTGGTGCCGGAACTGGTGAGCGGCCGCCGGCTGTTCCCGACCGGGCAGGGCTCGCTCGGGCAGGGCTCGCTCGGGCAGGGCTCGCTCGGGCAGGGCTCGCTCGGGCAGGGCTCGCTCGGGCAGGGCTCGCTCGGCCGACCGCTGCTGCGGCCCTGAGCTCGGGTTTCGCACTCCGCTCCTGACAGGTACCGGCGGGTAGGCATACGCTTCCGGCGTCCTGCCCCGTGACCCCTCCCCGGGGCCGTCCCCTCCAGGAGCGCACCGTGACGACCTTCGCCTCCCTCGCCGAGCTGACCGCCGCCGTCGGCACCGAGCTGGGCACCAGCGAGTGGCACACCATCGACCAGCGGAAGATCGACCTGTTCGCCGAGGCGACCGGCGACCACCAGTGGATCCACGTCGACCCGGAGCGGGCGAAGGAGAGCCGGTTCGGCTCGACCATCGCGCACGGCTACCTGACCCAGTCGATGATCCCGGTGCTGGCCAAGGAGTGCTACGGCGTCGAGGGCGTGCGGATGGCGCTGAACTACGGCTCGGACAAGGTGCGCTTCCCGGCCCCGGTGCCGGTCGGCACCGCGATCCGGGCCACCGCCGAGCTGCTCTCGGCCACCGAGGTGCCGGGCGGGGTCCAGGCGGTGGTGCGCTTCACCATCACCAGCGAGCAGAGCGACAAGCCGCACTGCGTCGCGGAGGCGATCACCCGCTTCTACGCGTAGCGGCGGGCCGGCGACGGGCGCGCGGCCCGGACGCCGGGCACCCGCACCGCGCGGGGGCCGGGCTCGGCGCCGGCGGCGCGTGCCGGGTACGCCGATTGGACCGCGCCGGGCTCTTCGCCGGGTCCGAACGGCCCACGGCGAGTAACGTCCGACGAGATGGTTGTCGTACCCCAGTGGCCCCACGGCCCCCGGGGTACGCGCCCCGGCCTGCCCGGTAGCCGTGACCGTCCCAGGAGGAGCCGTGCCCCGCCCCGTCCCGTGGTTCTCCCGTCTCGCCGGTCTGACGTCACAGTTCGCACCGCCGCCCAGCGCACCGGACGCCGACCGGGCCGCGCTCGGCTGCGGCGCCCCGGAGCGCGCACTCCCCGGCCTCGCCGGGCTGCCCCGCGCCGCCTGGCACCGGGTCCGCACCGACGCCTTCGGGGCCGACCCCCGGGGCGAGCGGCTGGCCCGGATCCGCCGCTCGCCGCAGTTCTCCGACGGCGCCTTCCGCAACCCGGTGCCCACCCGCCGCCTGGTCTACGAGCGCAGCCCGCTGGAGATCACCCTCGCCCAGCTGAGCGGGGACAAGACCCGCCGGGCGCCGTCCGCAGCGGTGCCGGTGCACCGGCTGCTCCCGGTCGACCTCGCCGCCCCGCCTGCCTCCGGACTGCGGCTCACCTGGCTGGGGCACGCCACCGTGCTCGCCGAGATCGGCGGGCGGCGCGTCCTGATCGACCCGGTCTGGGGCGAGCGCTGCTCCCCCTTCGGCTGGACCGGCCCCAAGCGGCTGCACCCGGTACCGCTGCCGCTGTCCGAACTCGGGCCGGTGGACGTGGTGGTGATCTCGCACGACCACTACGACCACCTCGACATGCGCACCGTGAAGGCCCTGATCGGCAGCGGCGCGGTGTTCGCCGTACCGCTCGGGGTCGGGGCGCACCTGGAGCACTGGGGCGTGCCGGCCGGGCGGATCGTCGAGCTGGACTGGTGGGAGTCGGCCGAGGTCGCCGGACTGACCCTGACCGCCACGCCCGCCCGGCACTACTGCAGCCGGGGTCCGCGCACCAGCGCGCTGTTCCTCTGGGCGTCCTGGGTGGTCGCGGGCGGCGGGCACCGGATCTTCCACAGCGGGGACACCGGCTACTTCCCCGGCTTCGCGGAGATCGGCCGCCGGCTCGGCCCGTTCGACGCCACGATGATGCAGGTCGGGGCGTACAGCGAGTTCTGGCCCGAGGTGCACATGACCCCGGAGGAGGGCGTCCGGGCGCACCTGGACCTGGGCGGCGAGCTGCTGCTGCCGATCCACTGGTGCACCTTCAACCTGGCGATCCACCCCTGGGAGGAGCCCGCCGAGCGCGTGGTCACCGCCGCCCAGGCGCTCGGCGCCCACCTGGCGGTCCCCCGCCCCGGCAAGCCCTTCGAGCCCGCCGACCCGCCGGCCCTGCGGCTGTGGTGGCGCGCCGTCGCGGCCAGGCCGCGCGGCATCGAGCCGCTGGTCGCGGAGCGGACGGAGGTGCGGGAACAGGCGACGGGTTTCAGCGAACAGATTTCAAACTCTGTCATCTGAAATCTGTTCGCTGAAATCTGTCATCTGTTATCTGTTCGCTGTTATCTGTTCGCCGTCAGCTGTTCGACGCCGTCCCCCGGCGGCGCCGGATCACCGCCCAGCCCGCCTCCTGCACCACCAGGGTGAGCACCCCGGCCAGCACGATCCCCAGCAGGTTCAGCAGCAACTGCACGCTGGATCCCCAGAATTGGTCGACCTTGCCGTACCCGAGCGCGACCGCCGCATTGGCCGCGGCGGGCACGGTGGTGACCGAGATCGCGACGCCCACCAGGGTGCCGGCCTTCGCCGAGGTCAGCGAGAGCAGCCCGGCGACGCCCGCCAGGAAGGCGACCACGAAGGAGGTCGCGTCGGGCTGCCAGATGAACGAGGTGTTCGGACGCGCGGCGTCGAACCGCTCCTCCGAGAAGAGCCCCAGCGCGTCCATCAGCAGTCCGAAGCAGACCGTCAGCGCCATCGCCACCAGGAAGCCCGTGACCAGGGCGTTCAGCGAGCGCAGCGCCGGGCGCGCGCGGCGCTGGACGATCGCCACGCAGAGCCCGGCCAGCGGCCCGAACTCCGGGCCGACCGCCATCGCGCCGACGACCAGGATGGCGCTGTCCAGCACCGAGCCGCAGGCCGCCAGCATGGTGGCGACGGTGAGGAAGGCCAGGAACACCCAGGTGAGGGTGGACTCCTCGTGGGTGATCTCGGAGACCGATTCCCACACCAGCGCGTCGGCCCCCTCCCCCGGGGCGAGCCGCTCGGCCTCGTCGGCCGCCGCCGAGAGGCTCAGGTCGAGCGCCGAGACGTCGATCGCCCCGCGCTCGACCAGGCCCGTCCCGCGCAGTGCGCCCAGCACCTCGTCCAGCGCCTCCCGGGCCACGTCGCAGAGCACCACGTCCCCGGCGGGCCGGACGGCCGCGTCCGGCAGGACCACCACGTGGGTGACCCCGACGGAGTCGTCCAGGCAGCCGAGCACCGGCTCGCGCAGGTCGGGCGGGACGATCAGGCGAAGGTGCAGCACGGGCTCTCCGGTACGTAGCGGACGGATCGGAAATCCCGCCCACCCTAGAACCTGACGCCCCGCCCGCCCTCGCGGCCCGCTCTCTCGGCCCGCTCTCTCGGCCCGTCCCTCGCGGCCCGTCCCGCCGACACATGAGCCCCGCTCAGCCCGCGAGGACGTCCCGCAGCGCCCGGGCCTCCTTCACCACCCGGCTCGACCCACCCTGCTCCGCCGCCGCCGTCACCTCGGCCACCGCGCCCCGCGCCCCGCCCCGCCGGGCGCAGTCCGCGGCGAGCGCGAGCAGGTCCCCGAGCCCGCGGACGGTCGGCCCGGACGTGCCGAGCAGCTCGGGCAACGCGGCCCGCAGCACCGTCCACACCGTCCGGTGCGCGCCGGTCTCCGCCGCCTGGCCGAGCACCGCCACCAGCCGGGTCGGCTTGACCGCCCCGAGCGGGACCAGTTCGCCCAGCTCGCGCCCGAGCAGCCCGCCGTCGAGCTCCCCGCGCGCGGCGAGCACCAGCAGCGCGTCGAGGGCGCCGGTCCGGTCCTCGGCGTGCCGGGCGCCCAGCCCGTACGCGAGCGCCAGGTGCAGCGCGAGTCCGGCGGGGCCGCCGGACTCGGCGAGCAGCGGGAGGTGGCGCGCGGCCCCGCGCTCGTCCCGGTCGGCGCCCGCGGCGAACTGGTCGAGCCAGCGGGCGGCCAGCTCCTCCCGGTGGTGGGGCAGGACCGCCACCCAGTGCGGGACCGGCCGCCAGACCCACTCCTCGACGGCGCGGGCCCGGGAGACGCTGGGCCCGGTCGGGTCGAGCAGCTTGCGGAACTCCGGGGCGAGCCGCTCGCCGGCCGGCCCCGTCGGCCCGGAGCCGGTGCCCGGCTGGGCGACGACGATCCGCTCGATCTCCTCCCACCAGCGGTCCAGGTAGGTCCGCCGGCTCCGCACGCCCCGGCCGGGCGCGAAGAGCACCCGTTCGGAGGGCTGTCCGGGCAGGCCGCCGGTGCGCAGCCAGTGCGCCAGCCACCGCCCGGCGGGCGAGGTGAGCGCCTCGGCGGCGGCCAGCACCTCGGGCTCGGCGGTCGGCCGGACCCTGAGCAGGGCCGCGCACAGGTCGGCCTGGCCGGGGGTGATGCGCGCCGCCTGGTACCCGGCGAGGCGTTCGACCAGCGCCGCCGGTTCGATCGCCCCGGTGGTGTCGGTCGGGACGGCGAGCAGGTAGGGCGGGCGGTTGGCGGTCACCTGCCAGGCGGCCTCCTCCAGCCGGGCGGCGAGGACGGTGCCGTGCGGGCTGGTGCGGGGGCCGCGCAGCGGGGTGCGTCCGCTGCCGGTGAGGGCGTCCCAGAGCCGGCGTGACGGCGTCTCGCCCGCCAGCGCGGCCACCACGTAGGAGATGTCCCGGGGCGTGCAGTCGGCCCAGTGGCCGGCGCCCTGCCAGGGGTGCGTCCGGCGGACGGGTTCCAGTGCCGCGAGGAGCGCGGCCCGGTCCAGGTGGGCCTGCCGGACCAGTCCGTCCAGCACCCGTTCGAAGGCGGCGACCTCGGGCTCCCGGGCCGCGAGCAGCGCGGAGAGCTCCTCGGCCAGCTCGGCCGCCGAGCCGATCGGTGCCCCGAGCGGGCGCGGCCCGGGCACCGGCGGCAGGATCTCCTCCGATCCGCCCGCCGGGTCGTCGCCGCCACCGCCACCGACCGGGGCGCCGAACAGTTCCCCGGCCCGGGCGTGGTGGGCGGGGTGGAGCAGTTCGGCGGCGCCGCGCAGCTCGGGCAGCACGGCCGCGCCCGCCGCGGCGAGGTGACGGGCCACCACGTTCAGCGCCCGCTCCTGGACGCCGGGGTCCGGGTGGCCGAAGGCTCCGGCCGCCGCGAGCACCACCGGCCCGGAGCGGTCGGGCGCGCGCCGGGCGGCCTTCTCCAGCCAGGCCAGTTGGGCCCTGACCAGCTTCTTCTCGGTCCGGAACAGCACCACCGCGGAGGCCTCGGTGAGCGTCTCCGGCTCGATCAGCCCGGCCTCGTCCAGTCCGGCGAGCACCTCCTGGGCGTGGCCGGCGATCACCGACAGCCCGTCCAGCAGCGCCAGGACGTCCCGTACCCTGGCCGCGTACTCCTCGGGTGTCGGGTCGAGCGCGCGCAGCAGTTCCAGGAAGGCCCGCTGGTCGGCGGCCTTGCCGCCGCGCAGCAGCCGGGCCAGGCAGCGGTCGAGCAGTTCGACCCGGTCCACCAGCCCGGCCGCGGCCAGGTCGGCGATCGCCTCGGTCCAGACGTCCCCGCGGCGGGGGCTGTGCCGGCGGGTCAACGTGCCACCGATGTCGGCGAGTTCGAGGATCCGGGGCAGTAGGACGGGCGTCAGGGCGTCGGCCCGCAGCCGCTCGACCAACGGCGGCCGGGGGCCGTACTCGGTGGACAGGGCGCCGAACCAGCCCCGGACGAAGGGCTCGCTCACCGGCACGGCGCAGCCGGTGCGCCGGACGATCGCCTCGACCAGCGGGTGCATCGACCAGCCCCAGGAGCGCACCGGCCGCTGGGCGAGCCGGGTGGCCACCTCGATCTGCCACTCCTGCGGCTGGGACTCGACGACCACGTGCAGGGCCGGGTGCCGGGCCCAGTCGCGGCTGCCGAAGTCGGTACCGGCGAGCCAGGTGGCGGCGCCCGCCGGGCCGGGGTGGCAGCCGGCTCCGGCGATCAGCAGGGCGCCCCGGGTGTCCGTCCCGGACTGCGACCAGTCGTCGCGCAGCTCCTTGCGCAGCTCCCTGAGCGCGGCCAGGCACTCCCGCCGCTGGACCTTGTCCAGCTCGGCCAGCAGTTCCGGGACGGCTTCGACGAACCCGACCCGGACGGCCGCGAGCAGTTCCCCGACCGGCCCCGCCGTCCGCTCCACGATCTCCGCCTCCGCCTTCGCCATCTTCGCCACCTTCACCGCTCTGTCCACCCTTTCCGCCCTCTCCCCCGTGCTCATGCCCCGGCCTCGCGCACCATGCCGACCGCCAGCGCGTGCTTGCACGGCCCGCGCCCGCCGCGGTACTTGGCCCACCACAGGCAGGTGCAGCTCACCCGCCCCGACGCGTCCGTCCGCACCCGCTGGATGTGGTCGTCCACCGTGACGACGGCCGTTGCCCCGTCGCCTTCCAGCCGCACCGCACCCGCCGCGACCAGCGCCCGGGCGGCCCGCAGCCGGGGGTTGGCGGCCTCGGCGCGCCCGGCGTCGTACGGGAGCCGCCGGTGGAAGTGGGCGGCCTCGGCGGTGTCGTAGCCGATCTGCCCGGCGGTGCCGAGCCGGGTGAGCGCGGCGCGGACCCGCTCGACGCCCAGCCCGGACTGCTCGGCCAGCTCGGCGACCTCGATCCGGGGCTCCCAGGCGAGCAGTACCGCGATCAGCTCGGCGTCCTGCTCGACCGTGCCGGTGGCGAGCGCGTCGAGTACGCCGCCCTCGCCGGAGAAGCCGCGCGAGGCGTCCGGCGAGAGGGTGAGGGTCAGCCGCATGCCGGGCAGCACGACCTCCCAGGCGCAGGCCGTCGGGGCCGGGCCGGCGACCGGCCCGTACACCCGCAGGCCGAGCGCGTGCCGCAGCACGCGCTGCAGGGCGACCAGCCGCTCGGGCCCGGGCAGGCAGACGGCGCCGGGCACCGGACGGGTGGTGGGCCGCAGGGTGCGCCCGGCCGGGACGACCCAGCCGACGCCGCCGCGGCCGCCGCGCGGCAGGGAGCGCAGGAAGCGCACGGCCTCGGCGGCGCCGAGTTCGGCGCGCAGGTCGAAGCCGGCGGCGACCACCTGGGTCTCGGCGAAGCCGCGCAGCCAGCGCTCCGGCAGCGGCACCTTCCGCTCGACCAGCGGGCCGTCGAGGCCGGTGACCTCCAGGGCGTCCGGCCCGACCGCGAGGTGCAGCGGCTCGGCCGGGCCGATCCTGGTCAGCGCCTCCCGCAGCGGGTCGTTGACGTCCACGTTGGTGGTGCCGTGGCCGATCTCGCCGCCGTCCAGCCCCGCCCCGAGCACGTCGAGCCGGGCGTACACGCCGCAGCAGCCGGAGAAGGACTCGAAGCGCAGCCGGTCCCCGTTCGCGGTGACCACCGGGTCGAGCGAGGCCCGCAGCCGCGGCTGGTGGTAGCGGGCGGCGGCGACGTCCGCGACGGCGAGCAGTGCGGCGGCGGCCGGGGCCGGCTCGGCCAGGAAGCCCGCGAAGAAGCGCGGGTTGGCGGCCGCGCCGAGCGGGGTGGCGCCGCCGGAGGTGGCCAGGTCGAGGCTCCGGCCGGCGGCGCCGTCCAGGACGGCCGACGGGCGCAGGTAGGCGTACGCCTGTGCGGATTGCGTCATGGGCAGCACGCTAGGTGACCGGTCCGACATCCCCCCGCCCGGTCGGCATAGTGAAACACGTTCTACCCGGGGTCCGCGTTACCCAGGTCACACCACCGCACGGTTGGCTTCTGCCACTATGGGCCGGTGACCGACCTGACAGAACAGCAGAGACCGACCGAGCAGGCGCCCGCCCCGGCCACCCCGTTCGCCGCCCTGCTGGAAATCGAGCAGCTGAACGAGAACACGTTCCGGGGCCACTGCCACGCCGGCGCCCCGATGCGCGCCTTCGGCGGCCACGTCGCCGCCCAGGCCCTCGCCGCCGCCGGACGCACCTGCGCTCCGAAGCGCGCGGTGCACTCCCTGCACGGCTACTTCCTGCTGCCCGGCGACCCGACCCGGCCGATCGAGTACCAGGTCGACCGGCTGCGCGAGGGCTTCACCTACACCACCCGCCGGGTCCGGGCGGTGCAGGACCGGAAGGAGATCTTCAACCTCACCGCCTCCTTCAAGCTCCCCGAGCCGGCCGCTGGCGACCGCCAGCGCGAGGTGCCCCCGCTGCCCGACCCGGAGACCCTGCCGGACGCCTTCTCGCACTGGGACGAGGAGCTGCGCACCGCGATCAAGGCCTCCGACGGCTTCCGCGACCTCGAACTGCGCTTCGTGCCGCCGGACGCCCCGGGCCTGCCGCCGGCCGTCCCCGGCATGCCCCAGCAGTTCGTCTGGCTGCGCATCGCCACCCGCCTGCCGGACACCGACCCGCTGCTGCACACCTGCGCGCTCACCTACCTGTCCGACCTCACCCTGGCCTCCACCGCCGGGCTGCACGAGCAGGCGAACTTCTTCCAGCGCATCGAGCCGCCCCGACTGCTGATGACCTCGCTGGACCACGCGATGTGGTTCCACCGCCCCTTCCGGGCCGACGAGTGGCTGCTCTTCGCCCAGCGCAGCCCCTCCGCCTCGGACGGCCGCGGCCTGTCGCTCGGCGAGTTCTACGACCGGGACGGCCGGCTGGTGGCCTCCGCCACCCAGGAGGCGCTGATCCGCCGGATGCCGTGAACCGGGCGGCTCCCGGAGGCCGCCGGGAGCCGCGCGGGAGGCACCCGGAAGGCCTCCGGACACCCCCGCCCGCCGACCGGACGAAGCCCGGACGAAGCCCGGTGGACGGCGGGCGAACGGAAGGGGGCCGGTCGGCGTCATACTCCTGAGCGGCCCCGGCCCGTATCATGGTGCGGGTGACCAAGGTTGACCTGTCACCACGGCCGGTGGAGGCGATGTCTCCGCGTCAGCTCGAACGCCGCGAAAGCCTGATCGCGGCCGCGCTCGCCCTGGTGAACGAGATCGGCGTCGAGCGGCTGCAGATGAAGCAGGTCTGCGAGCGGTCCGGAGTCGCCCTGGGGACGGCGTACCGCTACTTCTCCTCCAAGGACCACCTCCTGGCGGCGGCGATCGCCGAGTGGCACCGGCTGCTGCTGGCGGACCTGGTGGCCGAGCTGCGCGGACCGCGCGCCGGGCTGGGGGCCACCGACCGGGCGGTCCGGTTCGTCCGGGGCGGGATGCGGGCCTACCAGCGCCAGCCCGAGCTGGCCCGGTTGCGGGTCGCCGTCGCCGCCTCCACCGATCCCTTCGCCAGCGAGGCCCTGCAAGGCATGGCCCGGGCCGACAGCACCGCGCTCCAGGTGGTGACGGCCGAGGTGCCGGCGGCGGCCAGCGACCTGGTGCGCCACATCGTGGCGCACGCCTGGCAGGGGGAACTGACGGCCTGGGTGACCGGCCGCACCACCCTCGGGGACGCCAGACGGCGGCTGGAGGACGTGGTGCGCCTGGTGCTGACCCCGTACGAGACCCCCTACCCGGCCCCGTACGAGGTCCAGTCCACCGGCTGAGCCCGCGCGCCCCGAACCCGAACGGCCCCGAACCCGGACGGCCCCGAACCCGGGCGCCCCGGCCCAGGCGTCCCGACGGCCGCTCAGACCACCGTCACCGGGTGCGCCACCACCGCGCCGAACAGGTAGCCCTCGCGGTTGAGGGCCGCCCGTTCGGGCTGGGTGGCGCCGCCGCGGTCGGTCGCGCGGGCGCGCAGCTCGTACCGGCCGGGCCGCTCGGGGCGCCAGCCGACGCTCCAGCGCGCCCAGTCCCCGGCGGGCGGCTCCCCGTCCAGTTCGGCGGGCCGCCAGCTGCGGCCGCCGTCGGTGCTCACCTCGACCAGCCGCACCGGGGCCGTGCCGGACCAGGACCGCCCGTACAGGCGGTGCTCGCGCCCGGCCTCCAGTCGGGCGCCCTCGGCCAGTTCGAAGGCGGACTTGACCACCTGGGTGGTGAGCGCGACGCCGTCGGGCGGCCAGCCCGGGCCGTACATCCGGTAGAAGACGGTGTTCCAGGGCGACCGGAGCGGGTGGTCGGCCACCTCGATGCTGCCGACCCACTTGATCGAGGCGATACCGACCCAGCCGGGCACCACCAGTCGCACCGGCGCGCCGTGGTCGGGGATCAGCGGGGCCCCGTTCATCTCGTAGGCGAGCAGCGCGTCGTCCAGCGCCTTGGCGATCGGCAGCGGCCGGCGCACCGGGCCGTGGTTGGTGCCGTCGACGACGTAGTCCGGGTCCAGGCCGGCGGGCAGCACGTCCACCGCGCGGTCGGTCAGCCCGGCGGCCCGCAGCACCTCGGCGAGCCGCACGCCCCGCCAGGCCGCCGAGCCGACGCTGCCCAGCGTCCACGGGGTGCCGGGGACGCGCTGGCCCTGCTGGCGGTGGAAGTAGCCGCGGCCGTTGCCCGCGCACTCGATCAGCGCCTCGGTCCGGGTGGCGGGCAGCGCCCGCAGGTCGGCCAGGCCGAACTCGACCGCCCGTTCCGGCCCCGGAGCGCCGTGCAGGCCGCTGCCGAACAGCCGTAGCCGCCAGGTGGCCGGGTCGATCAGCGGGGTGCTGGTGTGGTTGCGGACGAAGAACCGTTCCACCGGGACGTGACGGCCGACGGCGGCCCCGCCGTCGGCCTCGCGCAGCGCGTCCCAGCGCATCTCGGCATTGGTGTCGCGCCGGACGAACCACCGGGCGGGCAGCGGTTTGACGATTCCGGGCAGCTCGATGCTTCCCGACGGGTCCATGCTTCCGGGCACGGGCCTGGCACCTCCTCGACGGCGGGGCACGACGGCATCCGGACGGCACTGTCCGGATGGCGCTCCCGCTCTCCCAGCGTAGGCGCTCCGGCGCTTTCCGTGACCGGGTCGGCGGGCGGCGGTTCCCGCCCGGGCCCGGCCGAGTACGCCCCCGGCGCCCGCCACCTAGAACTCCCCTCCGGGCAGCGGCCGATGGCCGAAGCCCTGCCCCAACCCCGCGCATCCGTCGAGGAGTTGGCCAAGGGCCGAACCGCCCCCACCTCCACCGGGCCGGGGGCCGACGCGGGCAGCCGCCGAAGCGCTCTCCTCCGACCCCGACCCCGGCCCCGCGACCGCGCACCCGCCGGGCGGGGGCGGGCGGCCTGACGGGACGAAGGTCCCCACCCTCCGCCTGCCCGGCGCGCCCTCCCGCCGCGCACGCCGCCAACTGGACATAGTGCGACATACATCTTGAATCCCCCGTGTTCCCCGTATGTCGAGAGGTCCTCCCGCATGAGCAGCCAGCCGCCGCAGCCCTCCCCGCTTGTGCAGGAGCCCGACGAACCCGGCGAACCCGCCGCCACCCTCCCCACCGACCGGGCGGTCTTCGGGATCAGCGCCGTCCTGGTGCTCGCGGTGGTCGCCTGGGGCGTGTTCGCCGAGGACTCGCTCGGCCGCACCTCCAGCACGGCGCTCCGCTGGGTCCTGCACAACTTCGGCTGGCTGTTCGTGGTGGCCGCCGACGTCTTCCTGGTCCTCACCGTGCTGCTCGCCTTCAGCCGCTTCGGCCGGATCCGGCTCGGCCGCGACGACGACGAACCGGAGTTCTCCACCCTCGCCTGGGTCGCCATGATGTTCAGCGCGGGCATGGGCATCGGCCTGATGTTCTACGGCGTCGGCGAGCCCCTGCAACTGTTCGCCGCCCCGCAGCCCGGCTCCGGCCTCGAACCGCAGAGCGCGGCCGCCGCCCAGCAGGCGCTGGAGTTCTCGCTCTTCCACTGGACCCTCCACCCCTGGGCGATCTACGCGGTCGGCGGCCTCGCCCTCGCCTACACCACCTTCCGCAAGGGCCGGGGCAACCGGATCTCCGCCGCCTTCGTCCCGCTGATCGGGCAGCGCGGCGCGGACGGCTGGCAGGGCAGGGCGATCGACCTGCTCGCCGTCTTCGCCACCGTCTTCGGCTCCGCGACCAGCCTCGGGCTCGGCGCGCTCCAGGTCGCCGACGGCCTCGGCTACATCACCTCCGTGCGCAACACCCAGAACGCCCAGCTCGTCATCATCGGCTCGCTGACCGCCGCCTTCGTGCTCTCCGCGTTCTCCGGCGTCCACAAGGGCGTCAAGTGGCTCTCCACCGCGAACGTCGTGCTGGCCTCGCTGATCATGCTCTTCGTCTTCGTGTTCGGGCCGTCGGTGTTCGTCCTCGACTCGATCCCGTCCACCGTCGGCGGGTACCTCTCCGACCTGCTCGGGATGTCCACCCAGACCGGCGCCTTCACCGACGAGAGCTGGCTCGGCTCCTGGACGATCTTCTACTGGGCCTGGTGGCTCTCCTGGGCGCCCTTCGTCGGCACCTTCATCGCCCGGATCTCGCGCGGCCGCACCATCCGGCAGTTCCTGCTCGGCGTGCTGCTGGTGCCCAGCGGAGCCACCGTGATCTGGTTCTGCGTCATGGGCGGCACCGCGATCCGGCTCGTCGGCACCGGCACCGCCGACCTGGTCGCGACCATCCCGCGCGGCGCGGAGGCCTCGCTGTTCGAAATGCTGCGCTCGCTGCCGCTCGGCTCGGTCACCAGCGTGGTCGCGGTCCTGCTGGTGATGACCTTCTTCATCACCAGCGCCGACTCCGCCTCCCTGGTGCTCGGCTCGCTCTCCAGCCGCGGCTCGCTGCACCCGCGCACCCCGCTGGTGGTGGTCTGGGGCGTGCTGATGGGCGGGGTCGCGGCCGCCCTGCTGCTGGCCGGCGGGCTCACCGCGCTGCAGAACGCCACCATCCTGGTCGCGCTGCCCTTCGTCGTGGTGATGCTGCTGCTCTGCCTCTCCCTGGTGAAGGAGCTCCGCGAGGACCCGGCGGCCGGCCCCTCCCGCTTCCACCCCGCCCACGGCCTGCGGGACGCCGTCCGGGTCGCGGTGGGCGAGGCCCTCGCCGAGCGCGGCCGACGGCGCTGAGGCCCCCGACACACCGGCACTGACCAGCGCATACGCCCCACCCGGCGACCGGGTGGGGCGTATGCGGCCAAGTGACGCCCGATCCCCGCCCGGACTTCACCCGCGCGTACCGACCGTTCACACCGCCCTGGGAGCCTCCCTGTCATGAACGCCAGCCCTCAGGCGCCCTACCAGGAACCGCGCTTCCCGCTCCCCCAGCGCCACCGCCGTCTCCTCGCCTGCACCGCCGTCCTCGCCTCCATCGCCCTCGGCACCCTCGGGGTCGGTGCCACCGTGGAGACCGTCCAGCACGGCCCGATCGCCGCCGCCACCGCGAGCAGGTAGCCGGCCCCGCCCCGCGCCTGGGGGGTCATGTCAATCCGAAGATCAGCAAGCCCTATGATCGCTCTGCAACACGACGCGAAGGGGATGCAGTGGCGCGGGTTGCAATCATCGGTGGCGGGATCAGCGGGCTGGGAACGGCCCTCATGCTCGGACGGCGGGGCCATGCCGTCACCCTGTTCGAGCAGGAGGCCCGACAGGCCGACACGGACCTGGACCAGGACTTCTACCACTGGAAGCGGCCCCGGGTCCCCCAGGCCGACCAGCCCCACTCCTTCCTCGCCCCGGTCCGCACGGTGCTGCGCGCCGAGGCCCCCGACGTCCACGCCGACCTGCTGGCCCGCGGCGCCCGGGAGTACCACGACTTCGACTGGTTCGACCAGCACCCGCCGCACCGGGACGGCGACGAGGACCTGGTGACCCTGCGCACCCGCCGCATCGTGCTGGAGGCCGCCCTCACCGCCGCCGTCCGCCGGGAGCCCTCCGTCGAGGTACGGCGCGGCCGCCGGGTGAGCGCCCTCACCCTCCAGGACGGAAACCCGCCCCGGGTCACCGGCCTGCGGGTCGACGACGGGACCCACCCGGCCGACCTGGTCGTCGACGCCGCCGGCCGCCGCTCCGCCGTCCCCGGCTGGCTGACGGCCGCCGGCTGCCGCCCGCCCGTCGTCGACAGCCACCGCACCGGCATCACCTACCTGTGCCGCTGGTACCGCCTGCGGGCCGACGGCCCGCGCGACCCGGGGCGGGTGCGGACCGGCTCGGTCGCGGGGTTCGCCGCCGCCGGGGTCTTCCCCTCCGACAACGACACCTTCGCGCTGAGCATGGTGCTCTCGACCGGCGACCCGACCCGCGGCGCACTCCTGGACCCCGCCGTGTTCGAGGCCGTCCTGCGCCGCTTCCCCGCCTGCGCCGCCTGGCTCGACCTCGACCCCGAACCCCGCTCGGCCGTCCTGGCGATGGCCGGCCTGGACAACCGCTGGACCTCCCTCACCGACGACGCCGGCCCCGTCGTCACCGGCCTGGTCAACGCCGGGGACAGCCTCGTCCACACCAACCCCACCCTCGGCCACGGCGTCGCCCTCGGCCTGCTCGCCGGCCAGTACCTCGCCGGCCACGCCGACCAGGTCGCCGCCGACCCCGCCGGCTACCACGACTGGACCGCCCGGACCCTGCGCCCCTGGTTCGACGCCCAGGTGGCCGGCGACCGCACCAACGAGCAGCGCCTGCTGGACGGTTCGGCCCTCCCCGAGCGCCGCACCGCCGCCCTCGCCGCCTGCGCCTTCGACGACCCGGTCGTCATGCGCGCCCGCGCCCACGTCCGCCACCTGGTCCGTACGCCCGAGGAGGCCTTCGGCAGCGAGGAGGTCGACCGCCACGTCACCGCCTGGCTGGCCGCCCGCCCCGACTTCACCCCCCGGCACGACGGCCCCACCCGCAGCGAATGGGAAGCCCTCATCCCGGCCTGACCGCCCACGGCCCGCCCCGGCCCGGCAGTCGCCGGGGCCCGGGGCTCAACTCCCCGACGGGGCGGCGGGGCGGGAGTGGCGGCCGGTGCCGGGGGTGGGGTGGAGGTCCGGGGCCGGGGCGTAGCGGGCGGCCGGGGGGCGCAGCAGCCAGGTGGTGCGGGGCGTGGGGGTGATCAGGCCGAGCCGGTGCAGGAGGTCGAGGGCGTCGCGGCGCAGGGCGGTGCGGTCGGCGAGGTAGCGGGCCGGGAGGTCGTGGTCGTCGGCGATGTCGCCGAGGAGGCCGTCTATCAGCGCGTCGGCGATCGGTACGTCGCCCTCGGTGGCCTCGCCGGGCAGCGGCCGGACCTCCTCCACCAGGCCTTCGACCAGCAGCAGGGCGGCCTGGGAGAGGGTGCCGGTGCCGGGGAGGGCGAGGTCGGTGAGTTCGGCGGCCGGGTCGAGCAGGGCGACGCCCTCGGCCCGCAGTTCGGCCTCCAGCCCGAGGAAGTCCGCGAGCGCGGCCGGGCCGCTGAGCCGGTGCTCGTGCAGCCAGGCGCGCCGGTCCTCGGGGAGGTCGGCGGCGAGGACGGCGGGCGTCTCGGCGAGGAGGCGCCGCACGGCGGTAGCGGGTTCGGCCTCGGCGGCACGGCGGATCAGGTCGGCGGCGTCGGCGGCGAGGGCGGGCGGTCCGGCCGGGACGGCGCGGGCGAGTTCGCGGTCGACGGTCAGCACGAAGGCGGTGTCGGCCGGGTCGGCCGGCAGGTCGCCGAGCACCTGCCAGTCGGCCAGCGCGGCGAGCGCCATCGCGGGGGCGTCCGGGTCGGCCGCCTGGGCCGCGAGGTCGGGGGCGGCGGACCGCATCGCGTCGAGCAGCCGCCCGTACGGGAGTTGTTCGGGGGCATCGACGAGCAGGGCCAGGGCGAGGGCGAGCTGGGCGTAGCCGGCCGGGGTGAACGGGGCACCGGTGGCCGGGTGTTCGAGGCGGCGGGCGGCGCCGGGGCCGAGGCCGGCCTTGCAGAGCCGGGCGTGCCAGGGGCCGACGACCAGGCGGTAGCCGAGCAAGGTGTCGAAGCGTTCGACGAGCCAGTCGCGGTGACGGCGGATCAGCGGGAAGCCGTCGGCGTGCGGGCCGGAGGCGGTGACCAGCGGGTGGGCGAGCAACAGCCGTGCGGCGATGCGGCGTTCGGCGTCGGGGAGTTCCTCGCCCGCCGGTTCCGGGGCGTCGCCGGGCAGCTCCGGCAGGGCCCGGGTGCGCTCCGGCCTGCGGTGGCGGCCGGGCCGGCCGGACTTGGCGCCCGACCGGACGACGGGCAGGGCGGCGGCGTCGCGCCGGGCGCGGCGCAGGCCGCCGTCGGCGCGCCCCTCGCGGGCCTCACGGGCGCGCGGGACGGCGGCCGTGTGGGCGGTCGGGCCGTGCCACCAGCTGACGGCGGGGTCGCCGGGCTCGGCGGTGGCGCCCAGGTGCCGGGCGGGGTAGAGGCCGAAGGAGGCGGTGCACAGGTCGTCGGCGGCGCCGGGGGCGGCGGCGGCGAACCAGTGGGCGAGCCGGAGCAGTCCCGGGTCGGGCGAGAGCGCCCCGTCGGGCTCCTGCGGACCGTCAGCACCGTGCTCACCCGCGGCACCGGCCGGATCGGCGGGCCCGGCGGCTTCGGGTCCGCGTACGGCGAGGACGGCGGCGGCGGTTCCCCGGCCTGCCCCGCCCCTGCGTCCGTCCGGCCTGCCGGCGGCCACCCGGGTGGCGCCGACCGCGTACTCCTGCTGCTCCATGTCGGGGTCCAGCGTAGACGGTGACCGGCTCACCCGGTGGCAGCAACCGTGCTCCTGAGGAAGTCTCCGCAAGAGCCCTCGAAGCGGTCGCCGGTGCTCCGCTCTCCCGGCCGGGCCGTCACTCCCCTTCCCCCACCCGGGTTACGCACCGGTAACCTGGTCTTCCCCCACCCCGCCGACTCCCTTAGGGTCGGTGGACCCCCCACCCCGGGCGACCTCGGAGGCAGACGCCGCATGAGCATCCGTACGACCACCCGCGCCACCGGCCTCGGCGGGCGCCTGCGTTCGGCCACCGGCCTGCTCGGCGGCTTCGCGGCCACCTCGGCGGTGCACCTGGGCTCGATCCTCTCCGGGGCCCCGGTGCTGCGCAACGCCACCAAGCCGGCCCTGATGCCGCTGCTGGCCGCGCACAGCGTGGCGACGGCGGCCCGGACCGAGCGCGAGCTGCCGAAGCTGCTGACCCCGGCACTGCTGGCGAGCGCGGGCGGGGACGTACTGCTGCAGTTGAAGGACGACACCGCGTTCCTGGCCGGGATGGGCTCGTTCGCGGCCGCGCACGTCTGCTACGTCGCGATGTTCGTCCAGCGCGGGGCGCTCACCGACCGGCGGCGCGCCCTGGTGGTCGCGGCCGCGTACGCGGCGGCCTGGGCGGGCATGATCGGGCGGCTCTGGCCGGACCTCGGGGAGCTCAAGGTCCCGGTGGCCGGCTACAGCCTGCTGCTCACCTCGACGGCGGTCACCTCAGCCGGCCTGGGCTGGCGGACCGGGCTGGGCGGGGCGCTGTTCCTGCTCTCCGACACCCTGATCGCGACCCAGCTGGCGAAGTGGCGCGAGCTGCCGGGGCATCAGTTCTGGATCATGGCGACGTACGTGCTGGCCCAGTACCTGCTGGCCAGCGGCCTCCTCCAGCACGAGGAGGGGCAGGACCGGGCGGCCCTCTGACGCGCCGCCACGCCGCCGGTCCGATCAGGTCAGGGCTCGGCGGCGCGGCGTGGGCGTACGCGGGGGGCGGGGCCGTCAGGCACTGCGCCTGCGGAGCAGCCAGAAGCCGCCGATGCCGCCCGCGACCAGGGCCAGCCCTCCGGCCAGCTCCGCCGGGTCCGCCGCGACCGAGCCGCCGAGCCCGGTCTTCACCGCGCCGTGCGGGGCGACCTGCTGGCTGCCGGCGCCGGACTGGCCCAGCGAGCCGGCCCACTCCCCCGCCGCCTTGCCCCAGTCGCCGAGGCCCTTGTCGGGGGCGGTGGCGGTCACCGTGGTGACCTTGACGGTGGTGGAGAAGGCGCCGCCGTCCGGGCAGGTGCCGTCGACCTTGCTGTCCCCGTTGCGCTCGGAGGCGAGCCGGGCGGAGCCGGTGTGCCTGCCGTCGGAGCCCAGGGTGAGGGTCGCGGGGCCGCCCTCGAAGGCGGCGGAGTGGGCGGTGATGGTCTTGGCGTCGGGCTTGTCCGACTTCTCGCAGGAGACCGTGACCGTCACGGTCTGGCCCGGTGCGGCCTGGGACGGGCTGACCGAGGCCGCGCCGTCCCTGGCTGCTGCGAGGGGGGCCGTCAGACCGGTCAGCACCGTCGCGCCGATCAGGGCGGCGGCGGCCGTACGCGTGGGGCGCATGCCGGAACCTCCGGGATTCTCGGGCGCAGCCGGGGACTCCCATGTCCACGTGGTGTGTCAACTGCACCCGGTCTTTCACCGACGGTAGGCAGGCCCGGTGGGCCCGGCCACCGCTCAGGACCGTTCGGGCGACGGCCCGTCACCTCGTGTGATCGTCACACGGCGTCACCGCGGCCCCGGGGGCTCAGAGGTCCAGGTCCACCACGACCGGGGCGTGGTCCGAGGTGCCCTTGCCCTTGCGGGCCTCGCGGTCCACGTAGCTGTCGGTGACGGCGTCCGCGAAGGGCTTGTTGGCGTAGGTGAGGTCGATCCGCATGCCGCGGTTCTTCGGGAACGCCAGCTGGCGGTAGTCCCAGTAGGTGTAGGGGTGGTCGTACTTGAGGGGGCGCGGCACCACGTCGTGCAGGCCGATCTCGCCCAGCGCCGCCAGCGCGGCGCGCTCGACCGGGGTGACGTGGGTGAGGCCCTCGAAGGCGGCGACGTCGTAGACGTCCGCGTCGGTGGGGGCAATGTTGAAGTCCCCCAGGACGGCGAAGGGGCGGGGGCCGGCCGCGTCCTCGGCGGAGGCCTTGCGCAGCGCCTCCAGCCACTCCAGCTTGTAGTGGTAGTGCAGGTGGTCGACCTCGCGGCCGTTGGGCACGTAGACCGACCAGACCCGGACCGGGCCGCAGGTGGCGGCGACGGCGCGCGGCTCGACGTCGGGCAGCAGGGCGCCGTCGGCCAGGTAGCCGGGCTGGCCGGGCAGGTCGCGCACGACGTCCTCCAGGCCGATCCGGGAGACGATCGCCACGCCGTTCCACCGGCCGTTGCCGTGCGCGGCCGTCTCGTAGCCGAGCTCGCGGACCGGCTCGTACGGGAAGGCGTCGGCCGCGCACTTGAGCTCCTGGAGGCAGAGCACGTCGGGCTTGGCGCTCTCCAGCCACTCCAGGAGCTTGGGCAGCCGGGCGGTGACGGAGTTGATGTTCCAGGTGGCGATGCGGACGGTCACGGCGGGCGGCCTTCCCGGTGGTTCGGTCGGTACGGACGGGGGTGGGCCCCACGGGGAGACCCACCCCGAACATACCGCCCGGCACCGACAACCCGGCCCGACCGGCGCCGCGGCCGGGCGGTCAGCCCGCGGGGCGGACCACCGCGGCCGAGCCGCCGCCGCGTCGCACCGGCTCGGCGGCGGCCACCCAGCGGCCGTCCGGCAGCCGCTCCACGCCGGTGGCGGCGCCGATCTCGCCGCCGTCGGCGAACCGGTGCCCGAGGGCCTCCAGCGCGGACCGCTCCGGCAGCGCCAGGAAGCCGGGCTCGGCCTGGGTGACGGCGCTGTTGCGCTGGCTGGCGCGCGGCGCGGCGATCGCCTGCTCCAGGCTCAGGCCCCGGTCGAGGCGGCCGAGCAGCACCTGGAGGGTGGTGGTGATGATGGTCGCGCCGCCCGGGCTGCCGGTGGCGAGCAGCGGCTCGCCGTCGCGCAGCACGATGGTCGGGGACATCGAGGACCGCGGCCGCTTGCCCGGTCCGGGCAGGTTGGGGTCGGGGACGCCGGCGGCGAGCGGGACGAAGTCGAAGTCGGTCAGCTCGTTGTTGAGCAGGAAGCCCCGGCCGGGGACGGTGATGCCGCTGCCGCCGGTCTGCTCGATGGTGAGGGTGTAGGAGACGATGTTGCCCCAGCGGTCCGCCACCGTCAGGTGGGTGGTGTTGGGGCCCTCGTACGGCTCGGGGAGGGCCTGCCCGGTGTCCGCGCAGTCGGCCGGGTGGTACGGGTCGCCGGGGGCGAGCGGGCTGGTGAGCGCGTGGTCCGGGCTGATCAGGCAGGCCCGGGAGGCGGCGTAGCGCTCGGAGAGCAGCTGCCGGGTCGGGACGTCGCCGAAGGCCGGGTCGCCGACCCAGCGGTTGCGGTCGGCGAAGGCGATCCGCGAGGCCTCCAGGAAGTGGTGGTAGTACTGCGTGCTGCTGGAGCCGGAGAGGTCGCCGTCCTCCAGGATGTGCAGCGCCTCGCCGACGGTGGTGCCGCCGGAGCTGGACGGGGCCATCGAGTAGACGTCGTAGTCGCGGTAGGCGACGTGGGTGGGCGCCTGGCGGCGGGCCTGGTAGGCGGCCAGGTCGGCGGCGTCGACCTTCCCGGGGCGGGCGTTGCGGCCGGAGGCCGGGTCGACCGGCGGGTGCTGCACGGTGTCGGCGATGTCCTGTGCCAACGCGCCCTGGTAGAAGGCCTTCACGCCGTCCTTGGCGAGCAGCCTGTAGGTCGCGGCGAGGTCGGGGTTGCGCAGGACGGAACCGACCTCGGGGAGCTTGCCGTTCGGCAGGAAGATCTTGGCGGTGGCCGGGAAGTCCTTGAAGCGGCTGTAGTTGTCGGAGGTCTGGCCGCGGAAGGTGTCGTCGACGACGAAGCCGTTCTCGGCGATCCGCTCGGCGGGTTCGAGGTTCTGCGCGAGCGAGCGGGTGCCCCACTGGCGCAGTGCGGAGTCCCAGGTGGCCGGGGTGCCGGGGACGCCGACGGACAGTCCGCTGGTGACGGCGTCGGCGAAGGCGAGCGGCTTGCCGCCCTCCAGGAACAGTCCGGTGTCGGCGGTGCGGCCGGCCGTCTCGCGGCCGTCGACGGTGTGCACCGTGCCGGTGGCGTGGTCGTAGTAGACGAAGTACCCGCCGCCGCCGATCCCGGAGGAGTAGGGCTCGGTCACGCCGAGCGCGGCCGCGGCGGCGACGGCCGCGTCCACCGCGTTCCCGCCCTTGCGCAGCACCTCGATGCCGGCGGCGGTGGCGTCGGCGTCCACCGAGGCCACCGCCCCGCCCCAGCCCACCGCCTCGGGCGCCTTGGGCGGTGGCGCCGCGGCGCCGGCGGGGCCGGTGGTGGCCCAGACCAGTGCGGTGGCGATCAGCAGTGATGGCGCTAGGCGGGTCAGGGCCCTCATCCGGTCCTCCTGAGTCGACGTCACGTCAGTTGTTCCACAGGAGACATGAATCCGACAACCACACCGCACGGCTACCAACGGGTAGTTGACAGGAGGGACGGAGGGGACGCCCTGCTCCCCGCCGCCCCTGGCCCCGCTACGGCGCGCTGCGCTCCACCCGGCGCCGCTTGATGGTGCGGAACCGCCGTGCGACCTGCCGCGCCAGGTCGGCGGCGCCGACCAGCCCGGCCTCGTTGCCGAGGGCCGCGTGCACGATGCTGGCCTCGGGCCGGAAGCCGCGGCCGGTGAGGGTGCGGCGGAAGGTGTCCCGGGCCGGGCCGAGCAGCAGGTCGCCGGCCTCGGAGACGCCGCCGCCGATGACGAAGCGCCCCGGGTCGAGGCCGGCCGCCAGGTTGGCGATGCCGACCCCGAGCCAGGTGCCGACCTCGTAGAGCAGCTCGACGGCGGTCGGGTCGCCCTCCCGGGCGGCCTCGGTGACCAGCGGTCCGGTGATGCCCTCGACGGTGCCGCCGGCCCGGGCGAGCAGCTGCTGCACCACCGGGGACTCCTCCGCGACCAGTTCCCGGGCGTCCCGCACCAGGGCGTTGCCGGAGGAGTACTGCTCCCAGCAGCCGCGGTTGCCGCACGGGCAGCGGTGGCCGCCGGGCACCACCTGCATGTGCCCGAACTCGCCCGCCAGGCCGTACTTCCCGCGGTCGACGTAGCCGTCCCGGACGACCGCGCCGCCGATGCCGGTGCCCAGGGTGAGCATCACCATGTGGTCCTCGCCGCGCCCGGCGCCGAAGCGCCACTCGGCCCAGGCGGCCGCGTTGGCGTCGTTCTCCACGATCACCGGGAACCGCAGCCGCTCGCTGAGCGCCTGCTGGAGCGGCTCGTTGCGCCAGTTGAGGTGCGGGGCGAAGAGCACCCGGGAGCGCTCGGCGTCGACCCAGCCGGCCGCGCCGATGCCGACCGCGTGGACGTCGTGCCGGTCGGAGAGCTGGAGCACCAGCTCGACGATCACGTCCTCGACGACCTTGGCGCTCTTGCTCTTGTGCGGGGTGTCGGTGCGCAGCTTCTCCAGCACCTTCCCCTCGCCGTCGACGACCCCGGCGACCACCTTGGTGCCGCCGATGTCGACGCCGATGGTGGGCAGCCGCAGTATGCCCGCGGGCAGGGCGCGGCGGCGGCGCTCGGCGCGCGGGCCGAGGCCGAGCAGGGTGGGCAGGACGGCCGGCCGAGTGCTGCCATGGGGGCTGGTCACGGCTGCGGACGCTCCTCACGAGAGTCGGGTTCGGTGGGACCGGGGGCCGACGGCCGGGCCAGCTCGTGCGAGAGTTCGGCGAGGTCGGAGCCGCCGGCCATCTCGGTGGTGAGCTGTTCGAGGCCGATCTCGGCGCGCGGGTGGCTGCCGGCCGTCCGCCCCCGTTTCAGCAGGGTGAAGTGATCGCCCACCAGGTAGGCGTGGTGCGGGTTGTGGGTGATCAGGACGACCCCGAGCCCGGCGTCGCGGGCCGCGGTGACGTACTTGAGGACCACCCCGGACTGCTTGACGCCGAGCGCGGCGGTCGGCTCGTCCAGGATGAGCACCTTGGCGCCGAAGTGCACGGCCCGGGCGATCGCCACGCACTGGCGCTGGCCGCCGGACAGGGTGCCGATCGGCCGGTCGACGTCGTGCAGGTCGATGCCCATCCGGGCGAGCGCCTCGCGGGTGGTGGCGCGCATGCCCTCGGCGTCCAGCCGCAGGCCGCCCCAGCGGCGGGTGCCCCGCTCGGAGCCGAGGAAGAAGTTGCGCCACACCGGCATCAGCGGGACGACGGCGAGGTCCTGGTAGACGGTGGCGATGCCGCGGTCCAGCGCCTGGCGCGGGGAGTCCAGCCGGACCTCCTCGCCGCCGACGGTGTAGCGGCCCTCGTCGTGCCGGTGCAGCCCCGCGATGATCTTGATCAGGGTGGACTTGCCGGCCCCGTTGTCGCCGAGCACGCAGCTGATCTCGCCGGCCCGCAGGGTCAGCGAGACGTCCTGCAGCGCGCGGACCGTCCCGTAGGTCTTGCCGACGCCCTCCAGCGCGAGCAGTTCGGTGCCCGCCGGTTCGGTGGCCACCGGGCGCTCCGTGCCGGAGCCGAGCTGGTCGTTCATCGCGGACCCCGTTCCGCCCGGCGCTTGACGTAGGCGTTGAGCAGCGCGGCCAGCAGCAGCATCGCGCCGAGGAAGAACTTGAACCAGTCCGGGTTCCACTGGGCGTAGATGATCCCCTTGCTGGCCATGCCGAAGATCAGCGCGCCGAGCGCGGAGCCGGCCACCGAGCCGTAGCCGCCGGTGATCAGGCAGCCGCCGATCACCGCCGCGACGATGTAGATCAGCTCGTTGCCGACGCCCTCGCCGGACTGCACGGTGTCGAAGGAGAACAGCAGGTGCTGCCCGAGCACCCAGGCGCCGAAGCCGACGCCCAGGTAGAGCAGCGTCTTGGTCCGGGCGACCGGCACGCCGACCGCGCGGGCGGCCGCCGCGTCGCCGCCGACGGCGAAGATCCAGTTGCCGAAGCGGGTGCGCAGCAGCACCCAGCTGCCGACCACCAGCAGGCCGAGCCACCACCAGACGGTGGCCTTGACCGTCAGTCCGCCGATGTTCACCTCGGAGGCGAACAGCCACCGGCAGCTCTCGAAGCCCTGCATGTCGGCGATCGACTTGGTGGAGACCGTCCCGGAGATCGCCTTGGTGACGCCCAGGTTGGCGCCGGTCAGCATCAGGAAGGTGCCGAGGGTGACGATGAAGCTGGGCAGCCTGGTGCGGCCGAGCATCCAGCCGTTGAACCCGCCGATCGCCAGCGTGGTGGCCAGCGAGACCAGCACGCCGACCCAGGTGACGGCGGTGAACTGGTAGGACACCATCGAGGAGGTCAGCGCGGCGGTGGTGACCAGCACGCCGGCCGACAGGTCGAACTCGCCGCCGATCATCAGCAGCGAGACCGGCACGGCCATGATCCCGATGGTGGAGGCCGCGTAGAGCACGGTGCCCAGCGAGGAGACCCGCAGGAACGGTTCGGCGACGGCGGCGAAGACCGTGAACACCGCGACGGCCGCGATCAGCGAGCCCAGCTCCGGGCGGGCGAGGAGGCGCCGCAGGGCGGCCGGACGGTCCTGGACGAGCAGGTCCGGGGTGGTGGAACCGCTCACCTGGTCCCCCTCGCGACGTACTCGGCGAGCGCGTCGGCGTCGTCCTTGGTCAGGATCTGCGGGCCGGTCGCGACGGGCTTGCCGCCGCCGAGCATGTCCAGGTTGGACCGGTACAGCCAGAGCAGGTCGACGCCCTCGTAGCCCTGGAGGTAGGGCTGCTGGTCGACGGCGAAGCCGACGCTGCCGGACTTGAGCCCCGCGACCACCTGCGGTCCCAGGTCGAAGGTGTCCAGCTCCACGCCGCGGTGGGCGTCCTGGACGGCCTGCAGTCCGGTGGCGGCCATCGGGCCGGACAGGGTGAGCACGGTGTCGATGGAAGGGTCGGCCTGGAGCTTGGCGGAGACCGACGCCCGGGCGTCGGGCATGTCGACGCCGTTGACGTACAGCACCTGGAAGCCGCCGCCGGCCTTGGACTGGGCCCCGGAGCAGCGCTGCTCCTGGCCGACGTTGCCCTGCTCGTGGATCACGCACAGCACGTTCTTGCGGCCGCGCGAGGCCAGCTCGGTGCCGGCCGCCTGGCCGGCCGAGGACTCGTCCTGGCCGATGTGGGTGAGCGCGCCGAACTTCGCGGAGAACTCCTGACCGGAGTTGATCGTGATGACCGGGATGCCGGCCGCCTTGGCCTTGCCGAGGACGCCGGCCATCGCGTCGCCCTTGGCGAGGGTGACCAGCAGGCCGTCGACCTTCTGGTCGATGGCGGCCTGGACGAGCTGGACCTGGTTCTGGGTCTGCGCGTCGTTGGAGTACAGGAAGGTGATGTTGTCCTTGGCGGCGGCCTGCTCGGCGCCCTTGCGCACGCTGTCCCAGAAGGCGTCGCCGGCGCCGGCGTGGGTCACCATGGCGACCTTCCAGCGCGGGGTGGTGACGGCGCTGCCACCGGCGGCCGCGGCCTTGGCGCGGGCCTCCTCGGCGCGTCTGCCTCCGGTACTGCTGCAACCGGCCGCGGTGACCGCGAGGGCCAGGACGGCGCACACGGGCCAGAAGCGGCGGGACGGGCGAAAGCGGGTTGTGCTCATCCCCATAGTCTCTCTGGCCCGGCCGCGCGGGATCGCACCGCCTCGCCCGGCGGTGCGAACGGCGCGCCAGGTAAGGTGCCCCGGGGGACCTTCCTGGAAGTTCGCTGAACATCTGGTCCGGAGCACCGCCGTCCGGGTGACAGACTAGGCGCCGACCCGAAGCGGGAACAACTCTGAAACGTGATGTTCCTCTCAGGTTCCGCACAGATTCGGACAGCAACCGATCATCCGCTGGTTGCCGTCTGATGCCATTGACGTGCGTCCGGGCGAGTGGGGCCCGGGCGGCGAGCGACCCGGATACGAGAACGCGATGGAACTGACAGGTACGCCATTCCTCATCCTCACCGTCATCCTGGTGCCGGTGTCCATCACAGTGGCGCTGCTCTTCTGGGGGAAGGTGCGCGGCCCCCAGCCGGTGCGCACCCTGTCCCGGATCGTCATGATCATGTTCTGCCAGGTCACCGCCGTGCTGATGGTCTTCGTGATGGTCAACAACGCGAACCTGATCTACGGCAACTGGGACGACCTGCTCGGCACCGGTGACCACGTCCGCGCGGTGCCCTCGGTGGCGCCGGTGGACCCGGCCGGCAACGGCAAGGACGGCTCCGGCGACGCCGCCAAGCAGCCGCCGAAGGTGCTGCAGAAGTTCGGCGGCGTGAACGACCCGGCGGTACCCGGCGACGTCCAGAAGACCGAGCTCAAGGGCCAGGTCTCCGGGGTCGACGGCGAGGTGCTGGTCTGGCTGCCGCCGCAGTACAACGACCCGGCGTTCAAGGACAAGAAGTTCCCGGTCGTCGAGCTGATCCCCGGCTACCCGGGCTCCTCCTCCACCTGGTACGGCACCCTCAAGGTCTCCGAGCAGCTCAAGCCGCTGATGCAGCAGGGCAAGGTCGCGCCCTTCATCCTGGTCTCGCCGCGCACCCTGCTGCTGGGCAGCCACCAGGACGCCGGCTGCACCGACATCCCCGGCAAGATCAACGCGGACGCCTGGATCACCCGCGACGTCCCGCAGATGGTGATGGACAACTTCCGCGCCGACCCGTCCTCGGACCGCTGGGCGATCGCCGGCTACTCGGCCGGCGCCCACTGCGCGGCCAAGCTCGCACTCGCCCACCCCAACCGCTACCGCGCCGCCATCGCGATGTCCGGCTACAACGACCCGGCCACCGAGGGCGACTCGCTGGTCGGCAAGGACCCGAAGCTGCGCACCGAGAACAACCCGGTCAACATCCTCAAGTCCGCCCAGCAGCCGCCGAAGGTCGCCCTGCTGGTCAGCGGCGCCAAGGGCGACGGCTACGAGGACGGCCAGGCGATCGCCGCCGCGGCCAAGGAGCCGACCAAGGTCCAGGTCGAGGAGAGCACCGGCCCGCACACCACCGACATGTGGAAGCGGATGGTCCCGAGCGCCTTCGAGTGGCTGACCGGGGTCATCCCGGTGCAGTGACCGACCGGCACCGCCGGAAGAACGGCCGGGGGCCCGTCGCGCGTGTTCGCGACGGGCCCCCGGCCGTTCTCCTGACGGCTCCCGACCGGCTCAGGCGCCGTCCAGCGACCTCCCAGGAAGCGGCCGTTCCTGGGACCGGCGCTCATCGGGCGGAACTGTCAGGAAACGGTCAGGCCAGTTCCAGGGCCAGGTAGAAGTCCACCCGGTCCTCCAGGCGGGAGAGGTCCCGCCCGGTCAGCTCCTCGATCCGGCCGATCCGGTAGCGCAGGGTGTTCACGTGGACGTGCAGCTGCCCGGCGCAGCGGGTCCAGGAGCCGTCCGAGCGCAGGAAGGCCTCCAGGGTGCGGACCAGGTCCGCCTGGTGCTCGATGTCGTACGCGATCACCTTGTCCAGCAGCCGGCTGCGGAAGGCCCGGCGGACCTCGTCCGGGACGGCGGCCAGCAGCAGCACGTGCGAGGCCAGCTCCTCGGGGCCCGCGACGCAGACCCGGCCGACCCGGGCGGCGGCGATCCGGCGGGCGTGCCGGGCCTCCTCCAGGGCACCGCGCAGGCCGCCGGCCTCGGAGGCGGGGGCGGAGACGCCGAGGGTGATCCGGCCCTCCGAGCCCAGCCCGGCCTCCAGCGGGGCGAGCAGCTCGCGCAGGGTGTCGGCGGGCACCGGGGAGTCCAGCGCGGGCAGCACCACCACGGCGCCGTTGCCCGCCCCGGCGACCAGGGCGCGGTCGCTGGTGCCGCCGAGCGCCTCCTCCAGCACGGCCCGCACGGTGCCCTCGGGCAGGCCGGTGCCCTCGGCGCTGAGCACCAGCCAGGAGGCCTCCTGGACGGGGGACTTGGGCTCGTGGCTCTCGTAGCGGGCGGCCATCGCCGAGGAGGCGTACAGGGTGCGGCTGATCTCGGCCGGGTCGGCGTCGCGGCGCAGCAGGGCGAGCAGTTCGTCGGCCAGCCGGCGGCGCAGCCGGCGGCCCTCGTCCCGGCGGTGGCGCTCGGCGGCGACCAGCCGGGCCAGGTTCTCGGCGAGCTGCTGGCGCTTGGTGGTCCACTCGGTGACGTCGCCGGCCACCGCGAGCACCCAGTCGACGAGCGGCGCCTCGTGCTCGGCGGAGGCCGCGGCGGGCAGCAGCGAGTAGGCGCCGCCGGCCAGTCGGGCCCGGTGCGGGGGGCGGCGGCGCTGGCGCTGGGCGGCGAGGTGGGCGCGGACCAGCTGGTCGCGGTCCTCGGCGGTGAGCCGGTCGGCCGGGCCGGCGATCACCGCGCCGGTCGGGGTGAGCACCCAGCAGTCCAGGTCGAGGTCGCCGCCGAGCAGGTCCAGCACGGCGTCCAGTCCGCCGCCGCCGGCCGCCGAGACCAGCAGCCGGTGCCGGTCGACCAGGGCGGCGAGGTCGGCCGCGCGGTCGGCGGAGACCTGACGGCCGATGAACTCGGTGACGGTGCCGAAGGCGATGTCGTCGGGCACGGCCAGCAGCGGCATCCGGTGCCGGCGACAGGCCTCGACCAGGTCCTCGGGCACCGGGCCGACCTCGGCCTCGCCGGCCGCCAGGGCGACCGCGCCGCCGGCCGCGATGGTCCGCACGAAGCGCTCGGAGTCGGCGGGGCCGCCGCGCCAGAGCATCCCGGTGAGCACCAGCTCGCCGCCGTGCAGGTAGCGGCCGGGGTCGTGCAGGTCCGTGGTCATCACGCCGCTGACCTGCCGGTCCAGCTCCTCCTCCGCCGCGAGCAGGCGCAGTCGGGGGGCGCCGGGGGCGAGCAGGTCACGGACACGCATCCGCGGACTCCTATCGGGGGCAGGAACAGGGTGGCAGGGCGGGGTGGAAGCGGGGGTCGGAGCAGGGTGGGAACGGGGGTGGAAGCGGTGGTGGAGGCGGTGGTGGAGGCGGGGGTGGAAGCGGGGATCGGGGGCCTGGACGGGGGGTGGGGGCTGCCGGGTACGCCGTCCGGGGGTGACAGTGTGCCCGAACATCCGTGCTCGGCGTTACGTACCAGCGGGCCGCCGGGTCACGGGCCCGTAGCCCGCGAATCACGGCCGGATTACGGTCGTAGGTAGCACTCGGCGAACACCTGGGCTGCGGATTCTCCTGCTTAGAGGAACGTACAGGATGCCGGGCGGGCTCACAGCCGGGGCTTCATGCCATCGGTGACTGCCAGTGGGCCGCGTCACAGGAGTTCACTGGGCGACACGCCGCCGGACACCCGGTCGGCGAAGACCTGAGGAGAAACCCGCATGGAGTTCCTTCGGCCCGCCACCTGGGACGAGGCTCTCGCGGCGAAGGCTGAGTACCCGACCGCGCTGCCCATCGCGGGCGGCACGGACGTCATGGTCGAGCTGAACTTCGACGTGCACCGGCCATCCGCGATTCTCGACCTGAACCGCGTCACCGAGCTCACCGAATGGACGAACGACGGCAGCGTCGTCCGACTCGGCGCCTCCGTCCCGTACGCCCGGATCATCTCGGAGCTGTCCGGGCCGCTGCCCGGGCTCGCCCTCGCGGCCCACACCGTCGGCTCGCCGCAGATCCGCAACCGCGGCGGCGTCGGCGGCAACCTCGGCGGCGCCTCCCCGGCCGGTGACGCGCACCCGGCGCTGCTGGCGGCCGGGCGGGACGTCTTCGTCGAGGCGGCCTCGGTGCGCGGCACCCGGCTGATCCCGATCGACGAGTTCTACGTCGGCGTGAAGCGCAACAGCCTGGAGGCCGACGAGCTGATCCGGGCCGTGCACATCCCGGTCGCGGACGGCCCCCAGCAGTTCTCGAAGATCGGCACCCGCAACGCGATGGTGATCGCGGTCTGCGCCTTCGGCTTCGCCCTTCACCCGAAGAACGGCACCGTCGGCACCGGTATCGGTTCGGCTGCCCCCACGCCGCGCCGCGCCGTCGAGGCCGAGGAGTACCTGCGGGACGTGCTCGCCGAGCGCGGGCTCTGGGAGTCCGGGGAGCTGCTGGGCACCGAGGTGATCCAGCGCTTCGGCGAGCTGGTCAAGGCCGCCGCCTCCCCCATCGACGACGTCCGCGGCACCGCCGACTACCGGCGGCACGCGCTGGCCGTGATGGCCCGCCGCACCCTCACCTGGTGTTGGAACGACTACAGCAAGCAGATCAGGAGCGCGGCATGAAGGTCACGTTCACCGCCAACGGCAAGCCGGTCGAGGCCGACGACGTGTGGGAGGGCGAGAGCCTGCTCTACGTGCTGCGCGAGCGCGTCGGCCTGCCCGGCTCGAAGAACGCCTGCGAGCAGGGCGAGTGCGGCTCCTGCACCGTCTACCTGGACGGCGTGCCGGTCTGCTCCTGCCTGGTCGCCGCCGGCCAGGTGCAGGACCGCGAGGTGCGCACGGTCGAGGGCCTGGCCGAGGAGAACGGCGAGCTGGGCCTCGTCCAGCAGGCGTTCGTCGACGCCGGGGCCGTCCAGTGCGGCTTCTGCACCCCGGGGCTGCTGGTGCAGACCGACGCCCTGCTGGAGCAGGACGCCCAGCCGAGCGACAACGACATCCGCGAGGCGCTGTCCGGCAACCTGTGCCGCTGCACCGGCTACGAGAAGATCATGGACGCGGTGCGGCTCGCCTCCGCCCGCAAGTGCTCGGGCAAGGGGGCTTCGGCATGACCACGCGGACCATCCAGGGCCAGAAGAACCTGCAGAACATCAACCAGGCCTCGAAGGACGGCATCGGCGGCTCGCCGCTGCGCCCGGACGGCAACCTGAAGGTCAAGGGCGAGTTCGCCTACTCCTCGGACATGTGGCACGAGGACATGCTCTGGGGCATGGCGCTGCGCTCGCCGCACCCCCGGGCCAACATCCTCTCGGTGGACATCTCCGAGGCGCTCAAGGTGCCCGGCGTCCACGCGGTGCTCACCCACGAGGACATCCCCGGCGCCAAGTACTACGGCCTGGAGATCCAGGACCAGCCGGCCCTGGCCATCGACAAGATCCGCTACCACGGCGAGGCGATCGCCCTGGTCGCCGCCGACCACCCGGAGACCGCCCGGCGCGCGGTGAAGAAGATCAAGGTCGAGTACGAGGTGCTCACCCCGATCGTCACCGAGGAGCAGTGCCTGGACCCGCAGACCCACGGGTACGTGCACGAGCCGCACGAGTACAAGTCCCACGCGTACGGCAACATCTGCCACGAGCAGCGGCTGGTCTCCGGCCTCGGCGTGACCGACGAGGTGCGGGCGCTGGCGGACGTCATCGTCAGCGGCGACTACGAGGTCGGCATGCAGGACCAGGCCTTCCTCGGCCCCGAGTCCGGCCTGGCCGTGCCCGCCGAGGACGGCGGCATCGACCTCTACATCGCCACCCAGTGGCTGCACGTGGACCGCGAGCAGATGGCCCCGGTGCTGGACCTGCCCGAGGAGAAGGTCCGGCTCACCCTGGCCGGCGTCGGCGGCGCCTTCGGCGGCCGCGAGGACATCTCGATGCAGATCCACGCCTGCCTGCTGGCCCTGCACACCGGCAAGCCGGTCAAGATCGTGTACTCCCGGGACGAGTCCTTCTACGGCCACGTCCACCGCCACCCGGCGCGGATGCACTACGAGCACGGCGCCACCCGCGACGGCAAGCTGGTCTTCGCCGACTGCCGGATCGTGCTGGACGGCGGCGCCTACGCCTCCGCCTCCCCCGCCGTCGTCGGCAACGCGGCCTCGCTCGGACACGGCCCGTACGTGATCCCGAACGTGAAGATGCACGCCATCGCGCTCTACAGCAACAACCCGTCCTGCGGGGCGATGCGCGGCTTCGGGGCCGTCCAGGCGGCCTTCGGCTACGAGACCCAGATGGACAAGCTGGCCGTCGAACTCGGTATGGACCCGGTCGAGTTGCGGCAGCTGAACGCCATGTCGGAGGGCGACTTCATGCCCACCGGCCAGCAGATCGACTCCCCCGCCCCGGTGGCCGAACTGCTGCGGCGGGCCAAGGAGATGCCGCTGCCGCCGCCGCTGGACACCGAGCACCTCGACGTGCGCTCGCTGCCCGGAGCACTCTCCAACACCTCGCACGGCGAGGGCATCGTGCGCGGGGTCGGCTACTCGGTCGGCATCAAGAACGTCGGCTTCTCCGAGGGCTTCGACGACTACTCCACCGCCCGGGTGCGCCTGGAGGTGATCGGCGGCGAGCCGGTCGCCATGGTGCACACCGCGATGGCGGAGGTCGGCCAGGGCGGCGTGACCGTGCACGCCCAGATCGCCCGCACCGAGCTGGGCGTCGAGCAGGTCACCATCCACCCGGCCAACACCGAAGTGGGATCGGCCGGTTCGACCTCCGCCTCGCGCCAGACGTACATGACCGGCGGCGCCGTGAAGATCGCCGCCGAGGCCGTCCGGCGGGAGCTGATCGAGAAGGGCCGGCGCCGCTACGGCTGGACCCACAAGGACATCACGCTGACCGGCGGCAAGGTCGTCTCGGAGAGCGCCGGCGTGCTGGTGCCCATGGTGGACCTGCTCGGCGACGAGGCCATCGACCTCACCCGCGAGCACCACCACCGGCCGACCCAGGCCTTCGACAAGGAGACCGGCCAGGGCTTCGGCCACGTCCAGTACACCTTCTGCGCCAACCGCGCCGTGGTGGACGTGGACGTCGAACTCGGCCTGGTCAAGGTGGTCGAGCTGACCGCCGTCCAGGACGTCGGCAAGGCGCTCAACCCGCTCTCCGTGGTCGGCCAGATCCAGGGCGGCTGCACCCAGGCCCTCGGCCTGGCCGTGATGGAGGAGATCATCGTCCGGGACGGGAAGGTGCGCAACGCCTCCTTCACCGACTACCTGATCCCCACCATCCTGGACACCCCGCCGATCCCGGTGGACGTCCTCGAACTGCCCGACCCGCACGCCCCGTACGGGCTGCGCGGCGTCGGCGAGGCGCCGACCGTGTCGGCGACCCCCTCGATCGTGGCGGCGATCCGCAACGCGACCGGACTCGCGCTCAACCGGATCCCGGTCCGGCCGGAACACCTGACCACCGAACAGCCCGGCTGACAGCGGGAGTTCGACCAGCTCGGTTCGACCGGTGAGGTTCGACCGGTGAGGTTCGACCGGTGAGGTTCGACCGGTGAGGTTCGACCGGTGAGGTTCGACCGGTGAGGTTCGACCGGTGAGGCCTACCACGGCCGTACTTCCCGGGGCGGCGACACGTCTTCCCCGCCGCCCCGGGACCCCCACATCCGCTGCCCTGCCCACGCCGGGGTTCCGCAGTGGTGCGCACCACCCGCACCTGCACCACCACGCAGCACCCTCACGCACCACCCCATCCGCACCGCCGGCACTCCCCGACGAGTGCCTCCAGTGAGTCGATACCGTCCCCCTGTGCCAACTTCGTTGACTGGCAGTCAGGTCGGCTCGCCCACCCCAACCCCCTTTGACACTTGGGAGTGGACATGACCAGGATCCCCACGGAGCCCGGCACCACTGAAGCAGACAGACCCGCCGAGGACGAGACCCACCCCTCGCCCTCGACAGCAGAGCCCAAGGGCGCGCTCGACGCGTACTTCAAGATCTCGGCCCGCGGCTCGACCCTCGCCAACGAACTACGCGGTGGCCTCACCACGTTCATGGCGATGGCGTACATCATCCTGCTCAACCCGCTGATCCTCAGTGGCGCGGACGTCACCGGCGTCAAGCTCGACCACGCCGCGCTGACCACCGCCACCGCCCTCGCGGCCGCCGTCACCACCATCCTGATGGGCGTGGTCGGCAACGTGCCGCTCGCCCTGGCGGCCGGCCTCTCCGTCTCCGGCGCGGTCTCCGCACTCGTCGTACCGCACACCTCCTGGCCCCAGGCCATGGGCCTGTGCGTGATCTACGGCCTGCTGATCGTGCTGCTGGTGGTCTCCGGACTGCGCGAGAAGATCATGAACGGCATCCCCCTGCCGCTCAAGCACGCGATCACCATCGGCATCGGCCTGTTCGTCACCATCATCGGGCTCTACAAGGCCGGCTTCGTGCACACCGGCGGCCCCACCCCGCTGTCGCTCGGCCCCTTCGGCGAGCTCTCCGGCTGGCCCGTCCTGATCTTCTGCCTCACCGTGCTCACGATCTTCGTGCTGATGGCGCGCGGCGTGCGCGGCGCGATCCTGATCGGCATCGCCGGCGGCACCGTGGTCGCCGTCGTCGTCAACAAGCTCGCCGACCTCCCCGCCAAGGCCTGGGGCAACTCCGCCCCGGTGTGGCCCGGAAGCCCCGTCGCCGCCCCCGACTTCAGCCTCTTCGGCCACGTCGACCTGTTCGGCGCCTTCGGCGGCAAGGGCCTCGGCGCGATCAGCGCCTCGGTGGCCGTGTTCACCCTCGTGCTGGCCGGCTTCTTCGACGCGATGGCCACCATCATCGGCGTCGGCACCGAGGCCGGGCTCGCCGACAAGCAGGGCCGGATGCCCGGCCTGTCCAAGGCCCTGTTCATCGACGGCGCCGGCGGCGCGGTCGGCGGCCTGGCCGGCGCCTCCGGACAGACCGTCTTCGTCGAGTCCGCCACCGGCGTCGGCGACGGCGCCCGCACCGGCCTCGCCTCCACCGTCACCGGCGGCCTGTTCGCCCTGATGCTGTTCTTCTCGCCGCTGGCCGGCATCGTCCCGGTCGAGGTCGCCTCCGCCGCCCTCGTGGTGATCGGCTCGATGATGATGAGCCAGGCCCGGCACATCGACTGGTCCGACCGCGAGGTCGCCATCCCGGCCTTCCTCACCTGCGTGCTGATGCCGTTCACCTACAGCATCACCGCGGGCGTCGCCGCCGGCGTCATCTCCTACTCGGTGATCAAGGCCGGCCAGGGCAAGTGGCGCGAGCCCGGCCTGCTGATGTGGATCCTCACCGCGGTGTTCGTCGTGTACTTCGCGCTCAGCCCCGTCAAGTCCTGGCTGGGCGTGCACTGAGTGCCCTTCTGATCATCACCGCCGCCGTACGGGATCGTTTCCCGTACGGCGGCGTCTCCCGCTACTGTCGAAACGTGTAAGGAGCATCCGACATGCAGGACATCGCCGAGCAGTTGCAGGCCTGGCACGCGTCCGGGCGCTCCTTCGCCGTGGCCACCGTCGTCAGCGTCTCCGGCAGCGCCCCGCGCGACCCCGGGGCGGCCCTGGCCGTCGACGCCGCCGGGGAGGCCGTCGGCAGCGTCTCCGGCGGCTGCGTCGAAGGCGCCGTCTACGAGCTCTGCCAGGCCGCGATCGAATCCGGCGAACCCGTCCTGGAACGCTTCGGCTACAGCGACGAGGACGCCTTCGCCGTCGGCCTGACCTGCGGCGGGATCCTGGACGTGTTCGTCCAGCCGATCGTGCCCGGCACCGACCCGGGCCTGGACACCGGCCTGCGCCACATCGCCGACGGCACGCCCGTCGCCCTCGCCCGGGTGATCGACGGCCCGGCCGGACTCGTCGGCGCCACCCTCGCCGTCACCGCCGACGCACAGCACGGCGCGCTCAGCGTCGGACCGTCCACCGTCGGCGCCCTCGAACGCGCCCTCGTCGCCGAGGCCCGGGCCATGCTCGACGCCGGACGCACCGGACGGATCGTGCTCGGCCTCGACGGCCGGCCCTGCGACGAACAGGAACAGGGGACGGTCACCTGCTTCGTCGAGTCCTACGTGCCCGCGCCCCGGATGCTCGTCTTCGGCGCGATCGACTTCGCCGCCGCCGTCGTACGGATCGGCAAGTTCCTCGGCTACCACGTCACCGTCTGCGACGCCCGGCCCGTCTTCGCCACCACCCGGCGCTTCCCCGAGGCCGACGAGGTCGTCGTCGACTGGCCGCACCGCTACCTGGACTCCCAGCTCGGCCGGATCGACGGCCGCACCGTGCTCTGCGTGCTCACCCACGACGCCAAGTTCGACGTCCCGCTGCTCGAACGCGCCCTGCGCCTCCCGGTCGGCTACGTCGGCGCCATGGGCTCCCGGCGCACCCACCGCGACCGGCAGGCCAAGCTCCGCGACGCCGGCCTCACCGACGCCGAACTCGCCCGGCTGCGCTCCCCCATCGGCCTCGACCTCGGCGCCCGCACCCCCGAGGAGACCGCCGTCTCGGTCGCCGCCGAGATCATCGCCCACCGCCGCGGCGGCAGCTGCCTGCCGCTGAGCGCCGGCAACGGACCGATCCACCACGACACCGCCGCCCCGCTGCCGGCCGAGGATCCCGTCGAGCGGCGCTCGCCGCACGCGGCGTGACGCCCTCCCGCGTCCGGCCACTCGCTGCGACCGTCCGGGTGACGTTGCGGACGGTAGTCGGCAGCGGGAGGCTGGAGGTGCGGACTCACCCCGAGCCCGGGGAAGGAGCGGGGACCATGCGCGCCCTGCTGGATGTCACCCTCGACACCGCTGCCTCCAACAAGCTCATCGCCGACGGCTCGATGGGCGCCGAACTGGAACGCGTCCTCGGCGAACTCAAGCCCGAGGCCTCGTACTTCTTCGCCAGCGGCGACGGCCGCCGCGGCATGCTGCTCGTCGTGGACGTACCGGACGAGGCCTCCGTCGTCGCGATCTGCGAGCCGTTCTGGCTGCGACTCGAAGCGAACGTGGACGTCCGCATCTGCATGAACGCCGACGACCTGCGCGAGGGGCTGCGGCGGCTCACCCCGGCCTGAACCCGGCTACCCGATCCGGTACGGCGGCTCGGCTCAGTCGGCCAGCGCCAGCTTGAGGCCGAAGCCCACCACCACCGCACCGGTCACCCGGTCCATCACCCGCCGGGCGGCCGGGCGGCGCAGCCAGCCCCGCAGTACCCGGGCGAAGCCGACCAGGACCGTCGACCACAGCACGCCCTCCACCACGTGCACGCCGGTCAGCGCCACCCCGGCGGCGAAGTGCGGGGCCCCGGAGGGGATGAACTGCGGCAGCACCGCCACGTAGAACACCCCGACCTTGGGATTCAGCAGATTGGTCAGCGTCCCGCGCCGCCAGCCGTGGACGAACCCGCCCTCGGCCGACTCCTCCTCGGCCTCGGCCTGCGCCCCGCGCTCGCGCAGCATCCCGACGCCCATCCACACCAGGTAGGCGGCACCGGCCCAGCGCAGCACCTCGTACGCCACCTGCGAGGCGGTGAGCAGCGCCGTCACGCCCGCCGAGGTCAGCGTCCCCCAGATCAGCGTCCCGGTCTGGATCCCCAGCACCACCCCCCACGCCTGCCGCCGCCGCCCCAGCGCGGACGTCCGCAGGATCAACGCGGTGTCGAGCCCGGGGGTGAGGGTGAGCAGCCCCACGACGAGGGCGAAGGACCACAGGGCCGTTGTCATCTCCATGGGCCGCGATGCTCTCACAACCCCGGAGACACCCTCAGTCCGCCGTCCCCGGCGGGACGACCCACTCGGTGGGCTGGCCGGTGACGGCGGCGATCATGTCGTAGTCGCCGTCGTAGTGGAGGACGGTCGCGCCATGACGCTCAGCCGTGGCGGCGATGATGAGATCTGCCACGGACAGCGCGCGCCAGTTGCCGGCGGTTGTCAGCAGGGCTTGCACCTCGATGGCCCGGTCCCACACCTCGTCGGGTGTGGAGAACCAGCCGAAGCCACGCAGGCCGTCCCGGATTCGGTCGGCATCCGCCTTGGACCGGGCGCTGTACAGGATCTCCAGCTCGACCGCACCGCAGATCGCGAGGCGCCCTTGATTGAACAACCTGTCGATGACATCCCCGATCGCGGGCTTGGGGTAGCGAGCGAAAGCGGACTTGTCGATGAGGAAGTGCTCACTCACTCTTGTCCACCGGACCAGTCAGGTCGGGCAGCCCGCCGTCGGCAAGCCACGCAAGAAACTCCTTGCCCTTGCGACGCTTTACCGCGTCCTCAAGGGCGGCATTGACGGTGGCGACCTTGGTCGTGGTGCCGAAGATCTCGGCGGCCTCGGCCAGGAGTTCGTCGTTGACGTCTATCACGGTGCGAGCCATGAGTCGCCTCCAAAGGAATACAGACCTGCGATATCACAATCGATGATAGTTGATATCGCAGGCCCGTTGGGGCCGATCAGGTGAAGTTCGCCCGATCAGGTGATGTTGAGGCGGGCGGCGAGGCGCAGGAGGCCGGGGCTGAGGCGGGAGAGGAGGCGGGCGGCCTTGGCCTCGGGGGTGACCGGGACGACCGGCTTGCCGGTGCGGACGGCGCTGACGATGGCGCCGGCGACCTTCTCGGGCGGGAAGCCGCGGCGGGCGTAGAGCCTGGCGGCGCGGGCCTGCTTGGCGGACTGCTCGTCGGCGGTGGTCGCCGAGAAGGTGGAGGTGCGGGTGATGTTGGTGTTGACGATGCCCGGGCAGATGGTCGAGACGCCGATGCCGTGGCCGACGAACTCGGCGCGCAGGCAGTCGGAGAGCATGAAGACGGCGGCCTTGCTGGTCGCGTAGGCGGTGAGCGCCTTGGCGGGCAGGTAGGCGGCGGCCGAGGAGACGTTGACGATGTGGCCGCCCTGGCCCCGGTCGGCCATCAGGGTGCCGAAGGCGCGGCAGCCGTGGATGACGCCCCAGAGGTTGACGTCCAGGACGCGCTGCCACTCCTTCTCGGTCGTCTGCAGGAACGTCCCGGAGTGGCCGATGCCGGCGTTGTTGACCATCACGTCGGGCACGCCGTGCTCGGCGGCGACGCGCTGCGCGAAGGCGTCCATCGCGGCGCCGTCGGAGACGTCCACCTGGTAGGCGTGCGCCTGCGGGCCGACCAGGGCGGCGAGTTCGGCGGTGCGCTCGGCGGCCGCGAGGTCGAGGTCGCAGACCACCACCCGGGCGCCGTCCTCGGCGAAGGCCAGCGCGGTGGCCCGGCCGATGCCGCTGCCGCCACCGGTGACCACCACCAACCGGCCGTCACCGTAGGACTCTTGGGCCCCGTCCGCCTTCCCGGTGTCGATCCGGGCGGTGAACTCGCGGACCATGCCGGCCACGGCGGCTCCCTTCTCCAGCAGCGCCGACCAGTGGCCGGCGTGCAGCGTGCGGCGGGTCAGCTGGGGCACCCAGCGTTCCAGTCCCTCGGAGAGGTAGGTGCCGACGTAGCGGTCCCGGGTGAGGGTGACCAGCTGGACCGGCACCTCGGTCGGCCGCTCCCGCGGACTCCCCAGCGTGGGGCGGAAGTTGGCCCGGTAAAGCTCGATGCCGCGGACCGCGTCGCGGCGCAGGGTGCGCTGCGGGTGGTCGGCCCGCGGGGTGACGTGCTCCAGGTCGCGCAGCACCCGCGGCCAGGCCCGGGCGAGGCCGAGGCGCCAGACGGCCGGGGCCAGGAAGGGCAGGTGGAAGGCGGTGATGTACCAGGAGTGCGCGCCCTGGTGCAGCAGTTGGCGCAGGTGGCGCGGGGTGGGGCGGCGCATCCGGTGGCGCAGCCAGAAGCCCATGTGGTCCAGGCTGGGGCCGGACAGGGTGGTGTAGGAGGCGATCCGGCGCTCGGCGCCGGGGGTGGTGACGGCCTCCCAGGACTGGATCGAGCCCCAGTCGTGGGCGACCAGGTGGACCGGGCGGTCCGGGCTGACGGCGTCGGCGACGGCGAACAGGTCGTCGGCGAGCTGCTCCAGGCGGTAGCCGTCTCGGTGCGCCGGGGCGCCCGACTCGCCCGCGCCGCGCACGTCGTAGCGGACCACGTGGTGGTCGCGGGCCAGGTCGGCGGCGATGTCGTCCCAGACGGTGTGGGTGTCCGGGTAGCCGTGCACCAGGAGGACGGTGGGGGCCTCGGGGTCGCCCTGCTCGAAGACGGCGAGCGGGATGCCGCCGGAGTAGACGGTCCGGCGGCGGGTGGGGGTCGTCATCGGGTGGCCTCCTGGGCGGTCGGCTCGACGGTGGCACTACTGGCAGCGAGGGTGGTTGACTCGGCATCGGCGGCGGTCCAGCGGCGGACGTGCGGGAGGTCGTCGTCCAGCCAGTAGGCGTCGTCCTCGGTGACCACCAGCAGTTCCTCGAACTTGATGCCCACACCGCGGAAGCCGATGTGCGGCTCGACCGCCCACAGCCCCGGGGTGGGCGCGTGCCGGGACGACCGCCCGTCCGCCCACAGCGGCGAACGGCCGTGCAGGCGCTCGGAGATGAGCTCGCGGCCGAGGGTCTGCAGGGTGCGCACGCCGAAGCCGAAGACATTCACCCCGGCCGGGCCACGTGCCGTGGTGCGGGTGACCTGGTGGCCGATCACCCGGCCCGGGTAGACCTGGTGCCGGTTGTCGTAGCCGTGCGCGGCGATCTGCGCGTCCACCGCCGCGTACACCTCGTCGAGCGGTTTGCGGGCGCGCACCTCGGTGAGGATCAGCTCGCGGTAGACCCGGAGGTCGGCGGCCAGCCGGTCCCAGACCCGGTTCTCGCCGACCTTGCCGCCGTAGCCGATGTCGGCGGTGTAGCCGTCCACGACGGGCGCGCAGTCCAGCACGTACGGCATGCCCTCCTCCAGGCGGCGGCCGCCGGCGAAGAACTGCAGCGGGGTGTGGAAGTGCCGGAACGCCGTGCGGTCGCCGAACCAGGCGAACGGGACGTGGAAGAAGTCCTGCACCCCGGCGGCGACCAGGCGGCGGCGCAGCTCGGCGGTGGTCTGGCGCTCGGTGACCCCGGGTTCGATCCAGGCGGCGACCTGTTCGGCGCAGTGGTACGCCAGTTGCTGGGTCTCGCGGAAGCGGGCGAGGTCGCGCTCGGAGTAGGAGAACGTCGGCATCGCATGCGCCGTCGGGGGCATCGGGGGCTCCTTCTAGACGTCGAGGTCGGCGTCGAGGTCGAGGTCGAGGTCGAGCACGAGGGTCTCACCCTCGGCGGCGCGGGAGACGCAGGGCAGCAGGGCGCCGGCGGCGCGCTGTTCGGGGGTGAGGCGGCGGTCCCGGTGCTCGGGCGTACCGGCCACCAGGCGGACCTCGCAGGTGCCGCAGAAGCCCTGGTGGCAGGAGTACGGGAGGTCGGGGCGGGCCTCGCGCAGCACGTCCAGGGCGGAGCGGTCGGCGGGGACGTCCAGGATCGGCCCGTCGGCGCCGAGCCGGACGGCGAAGGGCCGGCCGTCGGTGACCGGGGCGGCGCCGAAGCGCTCGAAGTGCAGGGCGGTGGAGGTGGATTCGTCCAGAGCCGCTTGGACGGCGGCGAGCATCGGGGCCGGGCCGCAGCAGTAGACGGCCGCGCCGTGCGGGGCGTGGGCGAGGAGTTCGGCGCCGGTGGGGACGCCGCCGTGCTCGTCGTCCGTGCGCAGCACGACCCGGCGCGGATCGAGGGCGCGCAGCTCGTCGCTGTACGGGAGGGTGTCGGCGCTGCGGCCGACGTGCACCAACGTCCAGTCCAGGCCGTGCCGTTGGGCCTCGCGGGCCATCGGGAGGAGCGGGGTGACACCGATGCCGCCGGCGAGCAGCAGGACGGCGGGCTCGGCACAGAAGGCGAAGCCGTTGCGCGGGCGGCGGGCGGCGAGGCGGGCGCCGGGGTGCAGGGCGTCGTGGACCTCGACGGACCCTCCGCCGCCCCCGGGCAACCGCCGGACGGCGATCCGGTAGTGCCGGCGGTCGGCGGGGTCGCCGCTGAGCGAGTAGTGGCGCTCACGGCCGGAGGGCAGGGCCAGCCGCAGGTGGGCGCCGGGCTGCCAGGACGGCAGTTGCCCGCCGGAGGGGTCGGCGAGCGTCAACTCGATCACGTCGGAGGCGAGTTGACGGCGCTCGGCGACGACCAGCCGGAGCAGCGGGGTGGGGCGGCTGAGCGGGCGGCGGGGGTTGCGGCGCAGCAGCGGGCCGCCGAGCGCCGGGGAGTAGCGGTCACCGAAGGCGGTGAGCCAGCGCATGAAGCCGTCGGCGCGGGGGCGGCCGTAGAGGTCGGGGGGCGGGGTGAGCAGGTCCATCCGGGCGGGTCCTTGGCGGGGAGAGAGGAAGGGCGGCGGGGGCGGGCGGGCGGCGGGCGGCGGGCGGCAGCTGACGGCCGACGGCTGACACCTGACAGATTTCAGATTTCAGATTTCAGCGAACAGATAACGTTCGCTGTTCGTTGAAACCTGTCAGTTGTCAGCCGTCAGCTGCTCCCCGTCAGCCCCGCCCGGCCGCCGCCCGGGCGGCCGGGGAGGTGGCGAGGTAACCCAGCGCCTGGCTGGAGGAGCCCTCCTGGGTCGGGTGGTAGCCCGGCCGGAGGTAGCGCAGCCCGGAGCGGAGGGAGCGGACCGGATCCGGCAGCAGCCCGCGCTTGGCGATCCGGCTCGCCTCCCGCCAGGTGGGCCTGAGCCGCCCCTCCAGGGTCGGGTCGGCGGCGAGCAGGAAGCGGGCGCCGCGCACCCAGAGGTGCACCAGCAGCGGCCCGGAGATCGCCATGCCGCGGACCCGCCGCAGGTAGCCCGGGTCCAGGTGGACCATCAGGTCGAAGGCGACGCTGCGGTGCTCGACCTCCTCGGCGCCGTGCCAGCGCAGCAGGTCCAGCATCGTCGGGTCGGCCTTGGCCCGGTCCAGGCCCGGGGAGTTGAGCGCCCAGTTGCCGAGGAAGGCGGTGAAGTGCTCGATCGCCGCGACGAAGGCGACCCGTTCGATGACGTTCTCCCGCCGCTGCGCCGGCGTCAGGCCCGGCTTGTCGCCGAGGACGCGCTGGAACAGCCAGGAGATCTGCCGGACGTACGGGCGCGGGTCGAGGCCCTGGCCGAGCAGGTGGTCGAGCACCTCCTGGTGGGCCTCGGCGTGGATGGCCTCCTGCCCGATGAAGCCGAGCACCTCCTCGCGCAGCTGCTCGTCCCGGATCAGCGGCAGCGCTTCCTTGAACACCTTGACGAACCAGCGCTCGCCCTCGGGCAGCAGCAGGTGCAGCACGTTGATCACGTGGGTGGCCATCGGCTCGTCCGGGATCCAGTGCAGCGGCAGCCGGGCCCAGTCGAAGCGGACGTCCCGGGGTTCCAGGACGAGGCTCTCGTGCACCCGCGCAGCGGGGGCGGCGACGGCGGGGACGGGGGTGGGGCGGGGCATGGCAGGCCCTCCTGACCTGGGGGCGGCGGCTCGACTCTCGGAAACGTACTCGCCGGTAGCGATGGGGACAAGGGGTTCGGCACCTCTTATCGACATCGAGTCTAATAAGTGATGTGCACCGCGGGACACCCCCGGAAACCCACCCCCGGAAACCCTCCCGCGGCAACCCTCCCGCGGAAAGCGCGCGGGCCCCGCCGGACGACGCGTCCGACGGGGCCCCACGAGCGAGCGGTGCTCAGACCGCCATCGCCAGTATCAGCGGCGCCGCCCGGGCGGCCAGCAGTTCGGCGGCGGCCCTGAGCTTGTGGATGTTGTCCACGGGCATCGAGGTGGCCAGGCAGCCGACCGTGCTGCCCGCCGTGATCGGCACCGCCGCGCAGACGGTGCCGAGCGCGTACTCCTGGATGTCCAGCACCGGCACCGTCGCGGGCTGGCGCTCCAGCCGGTGCATCAGCTGGTCGGCATCGGTGACGGTGCGGGAGGTCAGCCGGGCGACCGGGTGCCGGGAGAGGTGGTCCCGCCGGCCGTCCGCGTCGAGCTGGCTGAGCAGGCACTTGCCGATCGCGCTGGCGTGCGCGGTGGCACGGAAGTCCACCCACTCCTGGACGGCGGGCGCGTAGTCGGCGGCGGCGACCGCCTCGACCGACAACTCCCCGTCGTGGTACCGGGTGAAGTAGACCGCGGCGCCCAACTCGTCCCGGAGTTCGGCGAGTTTGCGGTTCAGCCGGGCCTTGACGAGCTGTTCCCGGTTGTGCTGCCCGAGCAGGGCGAAGGTGCCGCCGAGCACCCAACCGCCGTCCTGGCACTGGAGGTAGCCCTCGATCTCCAGGATCTCGGCGAGCCGGCGGACGGTCGGCAGGCCCAGCGAGGTCTCCCGCGCGAGCCCGACCAGGGTGGCGCCGTCGGGGTGCCGGTCGACGGCCTCCAGCAGTCTGAGGGCGTGCTGCAGGGAGGTGAACGGGCCCGTCGGGCCCTGGTCCAGCGCGGCGTGACGACCCGGGGCTGGTGTCGACATGTCGTCCCCTTCCGATGTCCCCCCACGGAGCGACCGCGGGCGGTCTCCAGCCTATCCACCCCGGGCCCCGGGCGGCTGCCGTCCGTGAATATCCGTGAACATTCCGTGGAGCACGGCCGGTCGGCTGGTACAAGGGGCCCCGCGCACACGCACGAACGGAACCCGCACCCGACACCTCCCCTGCCGCAGCGCCCCCGCGAAGCCCGACGGGCCCCTCCCCCACTGCCCGGGGGGAGGGGCCCGTCGTGGAGCCGCCGGGGTGCGGGCCCCGGCGGTCCTGAGGGTGCGAAAGGTCGGTGCGAAAGGTCGGTGCGAAAGGTCGGTGCGGAGTGTGCGAGGAGGGTCGGCCCGCGGAGGGTCAGCCCTCGTCGCCCGCGCGGAGCTTGGCGACGGCGGCCTCCAGGCGGGCGCCGTACTCCTCGTCGGCGGCGTGGAAGTGGGCGAGGTTCTTCTCCACCACGTCGTCCCGGCTGACCTGCGACAGGAAGCCGGCGATGTTGTCGATCAGGCGGGTCCGCTCGCCCTGCGACATCAGCCGGTAGAGCTCGCCGGCCTGGAAGAAGTCGTCGTCCTTGGTGTGGGCCGGCGTGGTGTAGGTGCCGGTGTAGCCGTCGACCTTGACCGGCGCCGCGAGCGCGCCGTCGGTCTGGGCCGGGCCGTCGTACGAGTTGGGCTCGTAGTTCTTGCCGCGGCCGGCGCTGTTGACGGCCATGAGGCCGTCCCGGCCGTAGTTGGCGGCCTCGGTGGCGTGCGGGGTGTTCACCGGCAGCAGGGTGTGGTTGACGCCGAGGCGGTAGCGCTGGGCGTCGGCGTAGGCGAACAGCCGGCCCTGGAGCATCTTGTCCGGGGAGGGGCCGATGCCGGGCACGAAGTTGTTCGGCGAGAACGCGGACTGCTCGACCTCGGCGAAGACGTTCTCCGGGTTCCTGTTGAGCACCAGGCGGCCGACCTTGACCAGCGGGTAGTCGGCGTGCGGCCACACCTTGGTGAGGTCGAAGGGGTTGAAGCGGTAGTCCGCGGCCTCGGCGACCGGCATCAGCTGGACGTAGAGGGTCCAGGACGGGAAGACGCCCCGCTCGATGGCCTGGTGGAGGTCGCGCTGGTGCGAGTCGGCGTCGGCGCCGACCACCTCGGCGGCCTGGTCGCCGTCCAGGCTGCGGATGCCCTGGTTGGTCTTGAAGTGGTACTTCACCCAGTAGGCCTCGCCCTCGGCGTTGACCCACTGGTAGGTGTGCGAGCCGTAGCCGTTCATGTGGCGGTACGAGGCGGGGATGCCGCGGTCGCCGAACAGCCAGGTGATCTGGTGGGTCGAGGCCGGCGAGTGGGCCCAGAAGTCCCAGACGTTGTCCGCCTCCTGCACGCCGGTGTACGGGTCGCGCTTCTGCGAGTGGATGAAGTCGGGGAACTTGACCGGGTCCTTGATGAAGAACACCGGGGTGTTGTTGCCGACGAGGTCGTAGTTGCCCTGCTCGGTGTAGAACTTCAGCGCGAAGCCGCGCGGGTCGCGCACCGCGTCGCTGGCGCCGAGGTTGCCGGCCACCGTGGAGAAGCGCAGGAAGACCTCGGTGCGCTTGCCGACCTCCGACAGGAACGCCGCCCGGGTGTACTTCGACACCTCGTCGGTGACCTCGAAGTAGCCGTACGCGCCGGAGCCGCGGGCGTGCACGACGCGCTCCGGGATGCGCTCGCGGTTGAACCGGGCCAGCTTCTCCAGCAGCTGCTGGTCCTGGATCAGCAGCGGGCCGTACTCGCCGGCCGAGGCCGAGTTCTGGTTGTCGGCGACCGGGGCGCCGGACTCCGTGGTCAGGATCTTGGACATGGAGGGTCCTTCAGGTGTCGATAAGGCGGTGCGTGGAGAGGTGGAGCGGGCGGGCGGGCGAGCCCCGCTCAGACGCCCAGCAGGCGCCACAGCGCCGAGCGGCGGCGGGCGGAGTGCTCGCCGTCCGGGCCGTCGGCCGGCTGGAGGCCGGCGACCGCGGCGGTGGCCGCGGCCGGGTCCGCCAGCGGGCGGGCGGCGGCCAGGACGGCGGCCTCCTCCGCGCCGAGGCCGGCGTCGACGAGGGCGGCGGCGGCCTCCGCGGCCGGGACGGCGTTGAACCAGCGCAGCGCGAGGGCCGCGCGGCCGGCCTCGGTGAGGCGGCCGGTGAGCCGCAGGCGGGCGAGGCCGCCGTCCGGGTAGACGTTGATCCGCACGTGGGTCACCGGGCGGCCGACGTCGAGCCGGAAGCGGTGCCGGGTGTCGGGCTGCAGGCGGGTGCGGGGCAGGATCTCGAACCACTCGCCGTCGGCCGGCGCCTGCGAGGTCGCGGCCTGCCCGGTCGAGGCGTCGAAGCCGATCAGGTCGGCCCAGCCGGGGGCATTGGCGACGAAGTGGGTGGTGTCCACCTCGACCGCCAGGGCCTCACCGCCCCCGGCCAGGGCGATCTGAACCCAGTCGTTGGCCTTGTCGCGCCGACGACGGGTCTCCCAGCCCTCGCCCATGACGGAGGCGCGACCGGGAGCGTTCAGGTTGTGCGGGGAGGAGAAGTAGCGGTCGGACGCCGCCTCGGCCACGCCGCCGTACTCCTGGGCGGCCAGGTCGAAGGTGAGGCCGTCCAGTTCGCGCGGGTCGGGCAGCACCTCGCCGTGCACCCGCAGGCGGGCCACGCCGCCGTCCGGGTAGATGTTGAGCCGCACGTGGGTGTAGCGGGAGTCGTCCTGGACGGCGAACTCGTGGGCGGTGTCGCCCCGCAGCGGGGTGCGCGGCACGAGGACGGTCCACTCGGCGGCCCGCAGCTCCTCGGGCGAGGGGTGCCCGGGGACGGAGGCGGCCTCGACCACGGCGCTCTCCGGGTAGTTGCCGGTGAAGTGCGCGGTGTCGACGATCACGCCGCGGATCGCACCGCCGACGCCGAGCCGGACGATCGCCCAGTCGTGGTCCTGGTCGGTGGGGTGCGGCTGGTCCGCGGAGACGCCGCGGCGGCGCTTGGACTCCCAGCCGTCCATGATCTGGCCCTTGTGGCCGAAAGTGTGCGGGCGGAACTCGGCCGGCTTGGCCACCAGCAGGTTCTCGGCGTCCGCGAAGGTGTCCTCGTTGGTGGCGACGACGCCCGCGCCGAGCAGCCGGGAGGCCAGGTTGACCAGCTCGGTGAAGGGAGCGCTCGGGGTGTCGGCAGTGGTCACTGACTCTCCTCGGAAGGCTTGGTGGGTAAGGGAGTTGGCAGGCCCGGAGCGAGGGACCGAAGCGAGGGCCCGATCCGCCGGGGGCCGATCCGCCGGGGGCTGGTCCGCCGGGCCGTCCGCCGGGCTAGTCCGCGGGGCGCAGCAGCTGGCGGCCGAAGGGCTCGGCCCCGGTGTCCACCGCCCGGCCGCGCAGCCAGGTGGTGCGCACGGCGCCGCTCAGGGTCCGTCCGGCGTACGGGGTGACCGGGTTGCGGTGGTGCAGCTCGCCCGCGTGGACGGCGAACTCCCCGTCGGGGTCGAAGGCGACCAGGTCGGCGTCGCAGCCCGCCGCGATGGCGCCCTTGGTGCCGGTGAGGCCGACCAGTTCGGCCGGTCCGGCGGACATCCAGCGCACCACGTCGGCGAGCGTGTGGCCGCGTCGGCGGGCCTCGGTCCAGATGGCGGGCAGGCCCAGCTGGAGCGAGGCGATGCCGCCCCAGGCCGCCGCGAAGTCGCCGCTGCCGCCGAACTCGGGCAGCAGCTTGAGGTCGGGGGTGGACGGCGAGTGGTCCGAGACGACGGCGGTGAACTCGCCGTCGGCCAGGGCCTGCCAGAGGGCGTCCCGGTTGGCCTCGTCGCGGATCGGCGGGCAGCACTTGAAGGCGGTGTCGCCGTCGGGCACCTGCTCGGCGGCGAGCGTCAGGTAGTGCGGGCAGGTCTCGGCGGTGACCCGCACGCCCGCCTCGCGGGCCCGGCGCAGCAGGGGCAGCACGGCCGCCGAGGAGACGTGCAGGATGTGCACCCGGGCACCGGTGCGCCGGGCCGTGTCGAGCAGGTGGGCGACCGCGGCGGTCTCCGCGCCGGCCGGGCGGGAGGCGAGGAAGTCCCGGTAGTGGACGCCGGGTTGCTGCGGCGCGGCGGCCAGCACGGCCGGGTCCTCGGCGTGGATGATCGCCAGTGCCCCGATCCGGGCCTGCTCGGCCAGCGCGGCCTCCAGGTCGGCGGCCTCGACGTGCGGGAACTCGTCGACGCCGGACGGGGCGAGGAAGCTCTTGAAGCCGAACACGCCCGCCCGGTGCAGGGGTTCGAGGTCCGGGACGTTGCCGGGCACGGCCCCGCCCCAGAAGCCGAGGTCGACCCAGGCCTGGCCCTCGGCGGTCTTCCGCTTGACGTCCAGCCCCGCCACCGTGGTGGTGGGCGGTACGGAGTTGAGCGGCATGTCGATGATCGTGGTGACGCCGCCGGCCGCGGCGGCCCGGGTGGCGGTGGCGAAGCCCTCCCACTCGGTCCGGCCGGGCTCGTTGACGTGTACGTGGGTGTCGACCAGGCCGGGCAGCAGCGCGGTGTCGCCGAGGTCGACGAGGTCGCTGTCGCCGACCACGAGCGATCCGTGGGCGGCGACCTGCTCGATCCTGCCGTCCCGGATCAGCACGTCCGCGGGGCGCTCGCCCTCGGGCAGCACCGCCCGGCGGGAGCGGATCACCGCTGGCTGGCTGATCGGCATGGGGACCTCCGGAACCTGGGAGTTGGGGGTGGCGGAACACGGGTGGGGTCGAAGGATTGCCGGGAGCCTAGGCCCGCCTTCAACAAAACGTCAATGGAGGAACGTACGAGGGCTCAGCCCGGCAGCAGCTCCACGGCCAGCCGCTCCCCCGCCACCTCGGCCAGCTCGCCGGCCCTGGTCATGCTGTCCCCCGGCTGCTCGGCCAGGTCGGTGAGGGCGACCGCGGCGGTGAAGCCGGCCGCCCGCCACTCGGGCTCGGACAGCTCCAGCCGACCCGCCACGGCGGCCACCCGAACCCCCGCCCGGGCAGCCGCCGCGGCGACTCCGGCGGGGGCCTTGCCATGGAGCGTCTGAGCGTCCAGGCAGCCCTCACCGGTGACGACGAGGCGTGCCCCACGCACGGCCTCGTCGAAACCCAGCAGTTCGAGCAGCAGCTCGATACCGGGTCGCATGGTGGCGCCGAGCAGGGCGAGGGCGGCGAAGCCCACCCCGCCCGCGGCCCCGGCGCCGGGGGCCTCCCGCACGTCCCGACCGGTCACCGCGGCCACCCGGTCGGCGAAGCGGGTCAGCCCCTGCTCCAGGACCACCAGGTCGTCGCCGTCGGCGCCCTTCTGCGGGCCGTAGACGGCGGTGGCGCCGCGCGGGCCCAGCAGCGGGTTGTCCACGTCGCAGGCGACCACGACGTCCACCCCGGTCAGCAGCTCGGCCAGCGGGCCGAGGTCGATCCGCTCCAGGCGGCGCAACGAGGCTCCGCCGGGCGGAAGTTCGACGTCGTCGGCGTCCCGCAGCCGGACCCCGAGCGCCTGCACCATGCCGGCCCCGCCGTCCGTGCAGGCGCTGCCGCCGAGGCCGAGCACGATCCGCTTGGCACCCATCGACACCGCGCGGGCGATCAGCTGGCCGACGCCGTAGGAGCCGGCCGCGAGCGGGGCGGTCCGGCCGCCGGGCAGCCGGGCGAGCCCGGAGGCCTGGGCCAGTTCGACCACGGCGGTGTCGCCGCGGACGGCCAGCGCGGCGTCCACCGGCAGGCCGGTCGGACCGGCCACCTTGGCCGGGACGCGGTCGAACCCGGCCGCGAGCGCCGCGGCCAGGGTGCCCTCACCGCCGTCGGCGACGGGCAGTTCGCGCACGTCGGCGCCGGGTGCGGCACGCCGGATGCCGGCGGCGATCCGGGCGGCGACCTCGGCACCCTCCAGGGTGCCCTTGAACTTGTCCGGCGCTACGACCACGTGGCCCTTGAGGGGGGTGGGGGGCATCGGTGGTCCTCACTTCCGTGCGGGTCGGGCGGTGTTCCACGAACATGGGTCCGGACAAGCATGGGTCCGGTGGCACCGGGGTTGCGACCCCCCTGGCCGGGCGGTGCGGCCCGGCCCGGGGCCGGACTCCCGCGGGAGCGCCGGTCCCGGAGGATCGTCGCTTCCGTGGGAGCGCCGGTCCCGTAGGGGGTGCGACCCCCTCCCCGCCGTTCCCCTCGACCCGCTTCCGACGTTCGAGGGGCTCCCCTCGGCGAGGAGGGGGCCAGGCGACGCACCGCTGGCACGACCGAAGTGCCCCCGGGGGAGGGTGTGTGCGTCACCGGCTTGGATCGACCGGCGGGCGGGCGGATGAGCCCCTGCCCGCACGCCGGTCGGGTCTGGCCTCCTGGTGGCGCGGGCACGACCGGATCAGGTACACGCCACCAGGAGGAGTCTGTGGGGCCTCGACCCCTCGGGTCAGGCGACCTCGCGGCCCGAGAGCCGCTCGACGCCGCGCAGCAGCGCCGAGTGGTCGAGCGAACCGTCGCCGTTGGCCCGGGCGGAGGCGACCAGCTGGGCGACCACGGCGCCGACCGGCAGCGCGGCGCCCACGGCGCGGGCGGCGTCGGTGACGATGCCCATGTCCTTGTGGTGCAGGTCGATCCGGAAGCCGGGGGCGAACTCGCGGTTGAGCATGTTCGCCTTCTTGCGGTTGAGCACCGTGGAGCCGGCCAGGCCGCCGCCGAGCACGTCCAGCGCGGCCGCGAGGTCGACGCCGGCGTTCTCCAGGAACACCACGGCCTCGGCGAGCACCTGGATGTTGACCGCGACGATCAGCTGGTTGGCGGCCTTGACGGTCTGGCCGGCGCCGTCGGGGCCGACGTGGACGACCGTGGTGCCGAGCGCGTCGAACAGCGGCTTCGCCTCGGCGAAGTCCGCCGCCTCGCCGCCCACCATGATCGACAGCACCGCCTCGACCGCACCGGCCTCGCCGCCGGAGACCGGGGCGTCCAGGGTGCGCACGCCCTTCTCCCGGGCGGCCTTGCCGACCTTGATGGAGGTCTGCGGGGTGATCGAGGACATGTCGATCACCAGGGTGCCGGCCTGGACGTTCTCCAGGACGCCGCCCTCACCGAGGATGACCGCCTCGACGTGCGGGTCGGCCGGGACCATGGTGATGACGACCTCGGCGTCCTTCACCGCGTCGGCGATGCTGGCGGCGCCGTGGCCGCCGGCCGCGATCACGGTGTCGATAGAGGCCTGGGAAAGGTCGAAGCCGGTCACGTGGTGGCCGGCCTTGACCAGGTTGACGGCCATGGGCTTGCCCATGATGCCGAGGCCGACGAAGGCAATCTTGCGGGAGGCGCTCATCGCGTCGGGTTCCTTACGTGTACGGGTGGGGAGGGGTGACGGGCCGGACGGGCGCCGCGGTACGCCGCGTACCCGGGCCGGACGGGCGCCGGGGGCGCCGGGTCGGCCGGCGGAGTGGGCGCCGGCGGAGTGGGCGCCGGGTCAGCGGGCGGCGCGCAGCTCGCGCGGCAGCCAGTCGAAGCTGTCGGCGCTGACGCCGGTGGAGGGGCGGTACTCCAGGCCGATCGAGCCGCTGTAGCCGGCCGCGCTGAGCCGGGTGAACAGGTCCTCGAAGTCCAGCCCGCCGGTGCCGGGCTCGTTGCGGCCCGGGTTGTCGGCGATCTGCACGTGGCCGATCCGGTCGGCGTAGGTGTCGATGACGGCCGCCAGGTCCTCGCCGTTCTTGGCCAGGTGGTACAGGTCGCAGAGGAACCTGGCGTTCCCCAGGCCGGTGGCGGCGTTGACCTTGTCGACCACCTCGACCGCGGCGGCCGCGGAGACCAGCGGGTAGTCCGGGGACTCGGCCGCGTTGAGGGCCTCGATCAGCAGGACGGCACCGATCTCGTGGGCCGCCCGGGCCGCGAGCACCAGGTTCTCCAGTGCGACCGCGTCCTGCTCGGCCGGCTCGACGCCCTCGACCCGGTTGCCGTACAGCGCGTTGAGCGCGGTGGCACCGAGCGAGGCGGCCAGTTCCGCGGCGACCGGGACGTTGGCCCGGAAGCGCTCCCGCTCGGACGGGACCGAGACGGTTCCCCGGGCGCCCTGGCTGAGGTCGTCCAGGAAGTTGAGGCCGGTGAGCCGGACGCCCGCGTCACTGAACGCCTTGCGCAGCGCGTCGAGTTCGGCCCGGCCCGGGCTGTGCTCGGTGCCGAAGGGCCACCAGAGTTCGGCGGCCGTGAAGCCGGCCGCGGCGGCGGCCGCGGGGCGCTCCAGCAGCGGGAGTTCGCCGAACAGGATCGACAGGTTGACCGTGAAGCCGTGCTTGGCAGCCGCCGTCACGTCCATCACCTCTCACTCTCTCTTCCTTCATCCGCAACTTCCACGATCCGGAAGAGGGATTCTGTGTAGTGGAAGCATCTCCGGCCCGCCGAGCGGGTGTCAAGGCTGCCGCAACATTTTGTTGAAGTGGCTCCGAGGGGTCCGCCCACCGGCCCCGCGACTGTTCGATCGCCCAGGCCCTGCCCCCGCCCACCCCCGCTCGCTAGAGTGAGCGGGTGCGATTGATGGTGGAGTTCACGACAGAACCGTTCGAACTGGACACGTTCCCCGAGCACGCCGCGACGGCCCGCAAGGTCGTCGACGAGGCCGGCCTGGACGTGGCGGTCGGCCCCTTCGGGACCGGCGCCGAGGGCGAGGCCGACCAGGTCCTCGCCGCGGTGACCCGGCTGCTCCGGGAGACCCTGGACGCCGGGGCGACCCGCATCTCCGTCCAGGTGAGCGTGCTGGGAGAGGAGGGCGGTACGCCGTGACCGAGCACGTGGAGCACCCGCTCGCCGCGGCGGTCAAGCCGCTGCTGGACGCGGTCGGCGCGACGCCCGTCCCACTGGACGAGGCGAAGGCCGAGGACGTCGTCCTGGAGTGGGAGGGCACCCCGGCCCTGGCCGTCCGGCTGCCGCACCTGAGCAGTGCGCTGGACCGGCTGCTGGCCGAGATGGCCCGCCAGTTCGACGGCCGCCCGCTGGCCGAGCTGGACCGCTGGGAGAAGCAGCGGGTCGTCGCCCTCCTGGAGGAGCGCGGCGCCTTCACCGTCCGCCACGGGGTCGAGACGGTCGCCTCGGCCCTGGGCGTCAGCCGCTTCACCGTGTACAACTACCTGAACCGCCAGGACGGCACGAAGCCGTCCTGAGCGCGACTCGCGGGCTCCCCGCGAAGAGCTCGCGAGGAACCCACGAGGGGTTCGCGGACGGGTGACCCCGCCGCTGTGGACAGTCTCGACCGGCCCACGGCGGGGCACACTTGGCGAATCGCACACGAAAGGGCCCCGCAGCGCGGCCCGGTTCAAAACGTAACCACCAAGGGTTCAACAAACTGTTGACGGCAGGGTGGGGCCGATCTAGCTTTTCCGGGTGGCACCACTCTTCAGGAGGTCCACTCGTGACCAACCACCCCCACGCCCTCGACTCCCTGGCCGCGGCCGATGCCGCGAAGCTGGAGGAGATCCTGCTGGAGGTATGCTCCAGCCCCCGCTGGGCCGCCGCCGTCGCACAGACCCGACCCTGGCCCAGCCGTGAGGCCCTGCTCGCCGCCAACGCGGCGGCCATGGCCGCGCTGACCGTCGCGGACCTGCGCGACGCGATGGCCGGACACGCCCGGATCGGCCGGCCCAAGGAGGGCGACGCCACCTCCGAGCGCGAACAGGCCGGCATCCAGGGCGTGGACCGGGCGGTCCTCGACGAACTGCACGAGGCCAACACCGCCTACGAGGCGAAGTTCGGCCACGTGTTCCTGATCTGCGCGACCGGCCGCACCGCGGTCACCATGCTCACGGCCCTGCGCGAGCGCCACCCCAACGACCCCGCCACCGAGGCGGAGATCGTCCGGGGCGAGCTGCGCAAGATCAACGACATCCGGCTGAGCCGCCTCCTCGACGGTTCCTGACGCATCGTCAAGAATGCTCGGCAGGAAGGGCGTCCCATCCCGGACGCCCCACCTCGGACGTGCGCTCCGCGCGATCTGACGCACCATCACCTCTGCCATCAGTAAGGTCACCTCACCCATGACTGGCATCTCCACCCACGTGCTCGACACCAGCCTCGGCCGCCCGGCCGAGGGCGTCCCGGTCGAGCTCGCACTGCACACCGAGGGTGGCTGGCAGGTGCTCGGCACCTCCGCCACGGACTCCGACGGCCGGGTCAAGGACCTCCCGGCCGTGGAGGCGGGCTCGGTCGTCCGGCTGCTCTTCGACACCGGCGCTTACTACGCGCGGGGGTCCGCGGAGCCGCCGTTCTTCCCCGAGGTCTCGATCGTCTTCACGGTCGCGCCCGAGCAGCACCACTACCACGTGCCGCTGCTGCTGAACCCGTTCGGATACTCGGTCTACCGCGGAAGCTAGTGGACCGACCTGGAAGCTTAGGAGCCTGTCATGGCCCACGTGCTCGGTCAGAACCAGTACGGCAAGGCGGAGAACCGCATCGTCCGGGTCTACCGCGACTCCACCCGGCACGAGATCAAGGACCTGAACGTCTCGGTCTCCCTCCAGGGCGAGTTCGAGGACGTCCACCTCACCGGGTCGAACGCCAACTGCCTTCCCACCGACACCACCAAGAACACCGTGTACGCCTTCGCCAAGGAGTACGGCATCGACTCGGCCGAGGCCTTCGGCATCCTGCTGGCCCGGCACTTCGTCGACGACACCGAGCGCGGCGTCGTGCACAGCGCCCGGATCCGGATCGAGGAGTACGCCTGGGACCGGATCAGGACGCCGGACAGCTCGGCCCGGTTCATCGGCTCGGAGGAGGTCGGCCACTCCTTCGTCCGCACCGGCCAGGAGACCCGCACCACCGAGATCGTCTACGACGGCGAGACGGTGCAGGTCATCTCCGGCCTCAAGGACCTCATCGTCATGAACTCCACCAACTCGGAGTTCTGGGGCTACATCAAGGACAAGTACACCACCCTCCAGGAGGCGTACGACCGCATCCTCGCCACCCAGGTCACCGCCCGCTGGAAGTACGGCTACAGCGGTCGCGACGGCGAGGCCCAGCCCAACTGGAACCGCTCCTACACCCACGTGAAGCGGCACATGCTGGAGGCGTTCGCCGAGACCTACTCCTACTCGCTGCAGCAGACCCTGCACGCGATGGGCACCCGGGTCCTCAACAACCGCGCCGAGGTGGACGAGGTACGCCTCGAACTGCCCAACAAGCACCACTTCCTCGTCGACCTGGAGCCGTTCGGCCTCAAGAACGAGAACGAGGTCTACTACGCCGCGGACCGCATGTACGGCCTGATCGAGGGCACCGTGCACCGCGAGGGCGTCGTCCCGGTCATCCCGGTCGCCTGACCTCCCCCACCCCGCTCACCCCACCCCATGGACTCCGCCCGGAATCGCCGCACCCTCCGGCCCGCTCGGGCCGGTCGAGTTCGGGCGGACCGCACCACCATCGCCACCCGCACCACCATCGCCACTCGTACCACCGCACCACGCTCCACCTGTTTCTCCACCCCCACCAACCGGAGTTCGTGCTCGCCTCGCGGCGGCCGGCCCGGGGCACTGGAGAAGCGTCCCGAGGGATCCTTGCTCCGCCGTCCCGCCCTCGGGGGATCTCCAGCGCCACGGGCGCGCCGGGAGCCACGGGCACAAGAGGGGCTCGACATGGCACCCAGCAACACCAGCAGTAACGACGGCGGTTCCACCCCTGCAAGAACCCCAGGCCCGGACGGTACGTCGACCCGCCTGCCCGGCGGGCCGTCCGGGTCCGGGACCCACCCCGTGGACGAGGTGCTGCCCCCGGTGAAGCTGTTCTCCACCGGGCTCCAGCACGTCGCCGCGATGTACGCGGGAGTCGTCGCACCCCCGCTCATCGTCGGCGCCGGCGTCGGACTCTCCGCCACCGACCTCGCCCTGCTCATATCGGCCAGCCTGTTCACCGCCGGACTGGCCACCCTGCTCCAGACCCTCGGCATCTGGAAGATCGGCGCACGACTGCCGTTCGTGAACGGCGTGTCGTTCGCGGGCGTCGCGCCCATGATCGCCATCGCCAAGGAACACGGACCGAAGGACGCCCTCCCGGTGATCTTCGGCGCGGTGATCGTCGCGGGGGCCCTGTGCTTCCTCGCGGCGCCGTACTTCTGCAAGCTCATCCGGTTCTTCCCCCCGGTCGTCCAGGGCACCGTGATCACCCTCATCGGGGTGTCCCTGCTCCCGGTGGCGGTGAACTGGGCGCGCGGCGGCTCGCCGGGCGCCCCCGGGTACGGCTCCGTACGGGCCGTCGGCCTCGCCGCGATCACCCTCGCCGCGGTGGTGCTCTGCAACCGGCTGCTGCGCGGCTTCTGGCAGCAGCTGTCCCTGCTCATCGGCTTGGCGTTCGGCACCCTGGTCGCCTTCCCGCTGGGGCTGGCCGACTTCGGCGCGGTCCAGGACGCGAAGGTCTTCGCGCTCCCGTCCCCGTTCCACTTCGGCGCGCCCGCCTTCGACGCGGCCGCGATCGTCTCGATGTGCATCGTCATGGTGGTCTCGATGACCGAGTCCACCGCCGACATGCTCGCCCTCGGCAAAATCGTCGAGCGCGAGGCCGACGAACCCACGCTCGCCGCCGGCCTCCGGGCCGACGGACTGGCCACCGCGCTCAGCCCCGTCTTCAACGGCTTCGCCGCCAGCGCCTTCGCCCAGAACATCGGGCTGGTGGCGCTGACCAAGATCCGCAGTCGCTTCGTGGTCGCGGCCGGCGGAGGCATCCTGATCCTGCTGGGACTCTTCCCGGTCCTCGGCTCGGTCGTCTCGCTGGTGCCGCAGCCCGTTCTCGGCGGTGCCGGGATCGTCCTCTTCGGCACGGTCGCGGCGAGCGGGATCCGCACCCTCGCGGAAGCCGGCATGGAGTCCAGCGCCAACACCATCCTGGTGTCGGTCTCGCTCGGGGTCGGCATCATCCCGATCGCCGTACCCACCTTCTACGACGCCTTCCCGGAGGCGGTCCGGACCCTGATGCACTCGGGGATCTCGGCCGGCTGCGTGATGGCCGTCCTGCTCAACCTGCTGTTCCACCACGTCGGAACCGCCCGCCGGTCCGCATCGCAGTCCAGGTCCGGCGAGGCCCCCGGCGCGACGGTGCCGACGGCGACACCGTCCTGACCGGTCCGGGCAGGGGCGCACACCACTCGGTGCGCGCCCCTCCTGGCCCTCCCCCATAGGAGTGACACCATGGCAGTCCAGCCCCCGCCCGCCGACCAGCGGATCGTGATCGAGAACGTCGCGATCGCCACGGTCGACGCCGTCGACACCGAGTACGCCCGCGGCCACGTGGTCATCCTCGGCAACCGGATCGAATCCGTCGGCAACGGCCCCGCCCCGGCGTGGCTGGACAACGTGGTGCGCCGGATCAACGGCGAGGGCCACCTGCTCACCCCCGGCCTGGTCAACACCCACCACCACTTCTACCAGTGGATCACCCGCGGCCTCGCCCAGGACAACATCCTCTTCGACTGGCTGGTCGCCCTCTACCCGACCTGGGCCCGGATCGACGACAAGCTCGTGCACGCCGCCAGCCAGGGCTCGGCCGCCGCCCTGCTCAAGTCCGGCTGCACCACCGCCTCGGACCACCACTACGTCTTCCCCAAGGACGGCGGCGACATCCTCGGCGCCTCGATCGAGGCCGTCCAGGAGCTCGGCCTGCGCTTCACCGCGCTGCGCGGCTCGATGGACCGCAGCAAGAAGGACGGCGGACTGCCGCCGGACCACGCCGTCGAGGAGCTGGACGACATCCTGGCCGCCTCCGAGGCCGCCGTCGACCGCTACCACGACTCCTCCTTCGGCTCGATGCTGCACGTCGCGCTGGCGCCCTGTTCGCCCTTCTCGGTCTCCACCGACCTGCTCCGCCAGTCCGCCGAACTCGCCCGCCGCAAGGGCGTCCGGCTGCACACCCACGGCTCCGAGACGGCCGAGGAGGAGCAGTTCTGCAAGGAGCTGTTCGGCATGGGGCCGACCGACTACTTCGAGTCCGTCGGCTGGCTCGGCGAGGACGTCTGGATGGCGCACTGCGTCCACATGAACGACTCCGACATCGCCAAGTTCGCCGAGACCGGCACCGGCGTGGCGCACTGCCCCTCCTCCAACGCCCGCCTGGCCGCCGGGATCGCCCGGGTGCCCGACATGCTCAAGGCCGGCGTACCGGTCGGGCTCGGCGTCGACGGCACCGCCTCCAACGAATCCGGCGAGCTGGGCACCGAGCTGCGCAACGCGCTGCTGATCAACCGGCTGCACGGCTCCCCGACCGCGCTGACCGGGCGCCAGGCGCTGCGGCTGGGCACCATGGGCGGCGCCCGGGTGCTCGGGCGGCAGGCCGAGATCGGCTCCATCGAGGCCGGCAAGCTGGCCGACCTGGCGCTGTGGAAGATCGACGGGGTCATGCACTCCTCGATCGCCGACCCGGTCGCGGCCCTCACCTTCGGCGCCCTGCCGCCGCTGGCGACCCTGTTCGTCAACGGCAACGCCGTCGTCGAGAAGGGCGAGCTGACCACCGTCAACGAGGACCGGATCGCGCGTGCCTGCGCCCGCGCGGCCAAGGAGCTCGCCTCCCGGCCCGTCTGACGGTCCGCCGGGCGGGCCGGAGCTGCCCTCCGGCCCGCCCGGCCCACTGGTTCCGGAGCGCGCCCAGGGACGGTGCGTGACCCGGACTCCGTACGCCCGTCCGGGCGTGCGGACCGCGGCCCCGAACCCACGGCGAGGGTTCGGGGCCGCGGCGTGCCCGGGGCGGGGGGAGGGTGCGGGGGGAGGGCGCGGGGGGACAGGGGGCGGCGGAAGGCAGACAGCGAACAGCGAACAGCGAACGGATCACAGATGACAACTTTCATCATCTGTGATCCGTTCGCTGTCTTCTGTTATCTGTTCGCTGTCGGCCCGGCTGTCTCAGGCCGTGCGCCCCAGCGTCGCCAGGTAGGCCCGCCAGCCGCCGTGGTGGGTGATCTCGCGGTGCACCCCGCGCTCGACCTCGCCGCGGGCGAGCAGCATCGAGAAGCACGCGGAGCCGTCCTCCAGCTCGATCACACCGAGCTCCAACTCCCTGGGCTCGCCGGGCAGGATGACGTCCCGCAGGCGCTCCAGGCTGACCTCGTACAGCTCGCCCTCGATCGCGGTGTCGACGGACGGGTCGGCCAGCAGTCCCGGGCAGACGTCCGTGCCGCCGCTGTGGTCGATGGAGAAGAAGCGGTAGCCGGCCGCGGTGCGGGCCGGGCCGATGAGGGCGTCGGCGACCTTCTCGTGGAACGGTCCGCCGACCATCGCCTGGCCGTTGAAGAAGATGCGTGCCATCGGTGAACTCCTCAGGAGGGTAAGGCCGTACGAAGAAAAAGACCGTTCCGCACGGCGACGAGAGGACAGGTGGATTCGTCGCCGTACGGAACGGAGCAAAGGGCGGCGGAACTGCTACGGCCCGGCAGGCGGCAGCGGTGGCGCCGGTGGGTAGATTGGTGCTCAGCCCAGCAGGGGAAGCGCGGGGAGGGTCAGGAAGTCCGCGAACTCCTCGGCCAGGGCGACCTGTTCGAAGAGCTGGGCGGCCTCGCGCCAGCGGCCGGCCCGGTAGGCCTCGTCGCCGAACTCGGCGCGCAGCTCGGCCAGTTCGGTGGCGACCAGGGTGCGGACCAGCTCGGCGGTGGCCTTCTCGCCGGTGTCGGACAGCACGACCCCGTTGTGGATCCACTGCCAGATCTGCGAGCGCGAGATCTCGGCGGTGGCGGCGTCCTCCATCATGTTGAAGATGCCGACCGCACCGAGCCCGCGCAGCCAGGCCTCGATGTAGCGGAGGCCGACCTGGACGGCGTTGTGCAGTCCGGCCCGGGTGCAGGTGCCCCCGGCACCGGCGATGTCGAGCAGTTCGACGGCGGTGACCGGCTCGGCGGGGCCCGGGTTGTCCTTCTGGTTGGGCCGCTCGCCGAGCACCGCGTCGAAGGAGGCCCGGGCGACGGGGACGAGGTCCGGGTGGGCGACCCAGGAGCCGTCGAAGCCGTTGCCGGCCTCGCGGTCCTTGTCCGCCTTGACCTTCTCCAGCGCGGCGGCGTTGACCTCCGGGTCCCTGCGGCTGGGGATGAACGCGGCCATCCCGCCGATCGCGTGGGCGCCGCGCTGGTGGCAGGTCCGCACCAGCAGCCGGGTGTAGGCGGCCATGAACGGCGAGGCCATGGTGACGCTGTTGCGGTCCGGGAGGATGTAGTGCTCGCCGGCGTCGCGGAAGTTCTTGACGATCGAGAACAGGTAGTCCCAGCGCCCGGCGTTGAGGCCGGCCGCGTGGTCGCGCAGCTCGTAGAGGATCTCGTCCATCTCGAAGGCCGCGGTGATGGTCTCGATCAGCACGGTGGCCCGGACGGTGCCGTGCGGGATGCCCAACTCGGCCTGGGCGTGGGTGAACACGTCGTTCCAGAGCCGGGCCTCGAGGTGGCTCTCGGTCTTCGGCAGGTAGAAGTACGGGCCGGAGTTGGGGTCCTCGGCGCCCTTGGCGATGAGCCGGGCCGCGTTGTGGAAGAAGTACAGGCCGAAGTCGACGAACGCGCCGGCTACCGGGACGCCGTCGACCAGCAGGTGGTTCTCGTCCAGGTGCCAGCCGCGCGGGCGGACCACGACGGTGGCGAGTTCGGCGGCGGGCTTGAGGGTGTAGGCCTTGCCGGCCGAGCTGGTGAAGTCGATCCGGCCCTCGAAGGCGTCGATCAGGTTGACCTGGCCGCTGACCACGTTCTCCCAGGTCGGGGAGGTGGCGTCCTCGAAGTCGGCGAGCCAGATCCTCGCCCCGGAGTTGAGCGCGTTGATGACCATCTTGCGGTCGGTGGGCCCGGTGATCTCGACCCGGCGGTCCCGGAGGGCGCGCGGCGCCTCGGCGACCTTCCAGTCGCCGGCCCGGACGTCGGCGGTCTCGGGGAGGAAGTCCAGCGTGCCGGTGCGGGCGATCTCCGCGCGTCGGCTCTTCCGCCTCGCCAGGAGCTCCTGTCGACGGCCCTCGAAGGCGCGATGGAGGCCCACGACGAAGGCGACCGCCTCCGGGGTGAGCACCTCCTCGGCCCGATGGACGCGCGGTCCGGCGACAGTGACGACCGGAGCGGCGGGGGAGGCGCCGACGGGCCCCTGAGCTGCAGCCATGAGCAGGACACTCCTAAGACGGTTGAGCCTGGCGAAGGGAGCTCCGGTGGGAACTTCCTCGGGAACTTCCTCGATCGTTACCCGCCTGTCGGCGGGTTCGATTCTGTAAGGTGGAGACTAGTTTCCGCGATACAGAATTTCAACGGTTTGTTGAAGAGGTCGCCGGGACTCTACTCCTCCCCGACAGCGAAGGGAACGCCGGTGGTTGCGACCCCCGACACAGCATCGACGACAGGCGCCGACCGCGCGAGCGGCGGCGTGCAGTCCGTCGAGCGCGCCTTCCAACTCCTGGAGGCGCTGGCCGACTCGGGCGGCGTGGCCACTCTCAGTGAGCTCTCCACCAGCTCCGGCCTCCCGATGCCGACCATCCACCGACTGGTTCGTACCCTCGTCCAGCAGGGCTATGTCCGCCAGGACACCGCGCGCCGCTACACCCTCGGCCCCCGGCTGATCCGGCTCGGCGAGACCGCCGGCCGCCTGCTCGGCAGCTGGGCCCGCCCGTACCTGGCCGAACTCATGGAGGCCACCGGCGAGACCGCCAACCTCGCGGTACTGGAGGGCGGTGAGGTGGTGTACGTCGGGCAGGTGCAGTCGCGGCGCTCGATGCGGATGTTCACCGAGGTCGGCCGGCGGGTGCAGCCGCACTGCACCGGCGTCGGCAAGGCGCTGCTCGCCCAGCTCCCCGAGGACGAGGCGCGCGCGGTCCTGGGCCCCAACCCGCTGCCCGCCCACACCGAGTACACCCTCACCGACCCGCAGGAGCTGATGGACCAGCTCGCCGAGGCGCGCGAGCGCGGGTACGTGGTCGACGACCAGGAGCAGGAGATCGGCGTCCGCTGCATCGCCCTCGCCGTCCCGGGCGCGCCGACGCCCACCGCGCTCTCCGTCTCCGGCCCGGAGGCCCGGATCCGGGCACTGGAGGAGCAGGCGGGGGCGTCCGCACTGGTGCCGGTGATGCACCAGATCGCGGCCCGGCTGGGGCAGGTCCTGGCACCCTGACGCTCCGTCAACCGCCTTGACCGGCAAGAGCGATCGGGCCATGACCGGTGCCCCCGCCGTTCGAGTGGCGGTGGGCGAGTTGCGGCGCCCTCGCGGCGGCGGCTCGGACACCCTGGTGCGGACGCGGCCCGCGACGGTGCGGGCCGCCGGAGCACGGGAGCAGGGTGAACGGCGTGGAGCAGCACGGAGTACGGGGCGGCGCGGGGCGCAGGAGGTTCGGCCGGGCCGGATTGCTGGCGGCGGTGACGGCGGGCTGCGCGGTGGCCGCGCTGGCCGCCGGGCCCTCCTGGGCGGTGCGGCACCCGGTGCCGCGCCCGGATCTGGGAACCGTCGCGCCGGGGGCGCCCGAGGCGTCCACTCTGCCCGCCGTGGTCGCCAAGACGTCCCGCTCCCACCTGGAGGTGGTCCGGATCGACCCGGATCCGGCGCCGCCCGGCGGCGCCACCACGATCCACGCCTTCGTCGCCAATCTCGGCCCGGACACCACCGCCTCACCGCTCACGATCACGGTCACCCTGCCGAACGGGGTGACCCCGGAAGGCCCGTACTACCCCGAGGACTGTGCGGTCATCTCGCGCGGCCGGCAGGTGCGCTGCGTGTTCGGTCCCGGGCTGCCGGACGGGCGCACCGTGACCGCCCTCGTCCCGGTCCGGCTCTCCGACAAGCTCCCACTCGGGGTCCTGGAGGGCGGCTCGGTCGAGGTGCGCAGCGCGGACGACCCCGGCGGCAGGGGCCACCGGGAGGAGTTCGACATCAAGGTCGTCGAGACGACCGGCGACTGACGCGACGGATCGCCCCACCGGTCACCGGCCGCCGGCGAGCGGCTGCCGGGCCTCCGATGACCGGTGGGGCGGGCTCGTGGTTACCGGTAGACGCGGACGTATTCGGCGGCCATGGTGATCGGGGTGTTCCCCTGCGGGGCCGGGTGGTACTTGCCGGCGCTCACCGAGAGGTTGAGGATCAGGTACGCCGAGAAGTTGGCCCCGACGCCCTTGCCGTCCGAGAACACCTTGACGCCGTTGACGTACCAGTCCACCGAGTTGGCGCCGTAGTAGGTGCCGATGGTCACCCACTGGTCGGTGCCGATGGCGCTCGCGTCGGTGTAGTAGTCGGGGTTGCCGGGGTTGACGTGGTTGGTCAGCTCCAGCAGGTTCGGGTTGTCGGGGTGGTACTCGAAGGAGTCGATCTCCCCGTTGCCGTTCTTCCAGGTCCACAGGGCGGGCCAGGCGCCGGTGCCGGCGGGCAGCTTGACCCGGGTCTCGGCGTAGTCGCCGGTCTTGACCTGGAAGCCCTCGGCGGAGCCCTCGGTGGTCAGGAAGCCGGTGTTCCAGGACTGCTTGCCGTTCTCCAGCGTCGGCCCGCCCGGGGTGGCGGTGAAGGTGGCGACGCCGTTCGCGACGGTGACGTTGTCCTTGTTCAGCCAGTCGAGCTTGTTGTCGTCCGGGTTGTGGTTCCCGTACTTGTACGAGGTGCTCTTGTCGCCGACCCAGCGCTGGCCCCAGTTGATCGGGCCGTTGAACTCGTCGGACCAGGTCAGCGACTTGCCGGCGATCGGGGAGGACGGCGCCGGGGTCGTCGGGGTGGCCGTGGCGGTGGGGGTCGGCGTCGCGGTCGGGCTCGCGGTGGGGGACGCGGTCGCGGTGGGCTTCGCCGTCGGGCTCGCGGTCGCGGTCGGGGAGGGGGTGGGCTTCGCCGTCGGGGTCGCCGTCGGGGACGGAGCCGGCGTGGGCGAACCCGTGGCCGAGACCACCAGCTGCTGCGAGGGCAGGTTGTGCCAGGCGCCGCCGAGGTCCTGCCAGAAGCCGAACTGGGTGTACGCCCCGGCGGCCAGGGTGCGGGCGGCGCTGGTGTAGGTGAGTCCGCCGGGGCAGATCTGCACGTTGCTCGCGTTGCCCGGGAAGTCCAGGTTGGTGCCGCGCGCGTCACGGACGCCGACGCCGACGGTCTTGGCGGTGAAGCAGGACGAGGAGTGCAGGGCCAGCGAGGCGGTGCCGGCCCTGCCGGCGACCATGGTGGCGGGGGCGAGCCGGTCCTGGGTGACGGTCGGGCCGGTGGCGGCCTGGGCGCCGGAGACGGACGGCAGGCCGAGCAGGCCGGCGCCGGTGATGGCGAGCGCCCCGGTCGTGGCGAGGGCGGCGTTGCGGCCGCGGTGGGACGGACGGGCGTGGCGGGGCGCGCGACGGCGCCGGGCAGGCTGGTGCATGGGGGTCCTCTGCCACGCCTGCGAGGTGAGCTGTCGGATTCGGGCTGCAGTTGCCCGGCCGCCTGTGGAGCGGCTTCACCCCTAGCCACGCCCCGCACGCTGGTGCGTACGGGCCGGGCGCTGACCTTGGTTCCCCCGCTCCCGTCCGCTGTGGTGCTCGGGTACTCGCCGGCGGGTGGACGGGACTCGGCGTCCCGGCGGCGGGGTCCGCGACAGCGGACGACGACTGCAGGCTAGGCAGGCCGTCCGTGGACGGACAACCTCATGGGGCCGGTTGTCGCGCAGCTCACAGTGGTGTCGATCAACGACGCTGCGTGGCGGCCGAGTTGATCAATGGAGCCGACGCCGACCCGCGGCCCCGCCGGGCCCGCCCGGGATGGGGGTCACACACGGTGCGCGGCGCGGCGGTGGCGGACCGTGTGTGACCGCCGTGGCGTGGAGCCGCCCGAGTCCGCCCCATCGGATAAATTGGAGCCCTGGGATTTTCCGCGGTGCACAAGAGCACCGGCCGGAGCCGTACGACCCGTCCCCCGTTCCAGAGAAGAGGTTCCGCCCCACCATGACCGCGTCCCTGCCCGCCTTCGCCGGCCGTACCTACGTCTTCCGGGCCGACAACGGCGCGGCCTTCCGCAACTCCTACTCGGCCGACGGCACCCGGCTGCGCTGGGAGGGCCTCGGTGAGTCGGCGGGCCAGTGGGAGGACGTGCGGCTGCACGTCGCCGAGGTCGCGCCGGAGATCTACTTCATCAGCTGGACGGAGCAGAGCGGGATCACCGTCAGTCACGTGATGGACCTCAACGCGCTGACCGTACGGGCCTTCTGGACCTTCGAGGGCGAGGGCGGCCGGGTCGGCCAGCTGCACACCGGGACGCTGGAACGGGTCGCCTGACCGGCGCCGGAACGCACCGAACCCCCGGGAGCCGAGGCTTCCGGGGGTTCGGTGCGTTCCGCGGGCGGCGCCGTCAGACGGTCTGGCCCGGGTGGCCCGGCTGGTTCGGGACCTTGAGGTGCTGGGACAGCCACTCCAGCGAGGACGGCAGCAGGGCGCTCCAGGTCTCGAAGTTGTGGCCGCCGTTCTCGAGCATGCTGTAGGAGACCTTCATCGGGCTCCTCGCGGCGTCGATGAACGCCTCGGTGTCGTGCTTGTAGTTGCCGTCGCCCTTCTTGGTGCCGGCCAGCAGCACGGAGACGTCCGGCTGCGGCATGTTCTTCAACCGCCACATCAGGTCGGCCTCGTCGCGGCGCTGCTTGCTGCCGCCGAAGAGGTCGCCGGTGGTCGGGTCGTCGGCCGCCTCGTAGTACCCGGACAGGGACACGGCGGTCGGGAAGACGTCCGGGTGGCGCATGGCCAGCTTGAGCGCGCAGTAGCCGCCGGTGGAGTTGCCCATGAAGGCCCAGGCCCGGGGGTCGGCCGAGACCCGGTAGCTGGCCTGGATCGCCGACGGGACGTCCTTGGTGAAGTACGTGTCGGACTGGGCGCCGCCCGGGATGTCCTCGCACTCGGTGTCCTGCGGCAGGGCGGGCGAGGGACGCATCAGGACCATGACGGTCGGCTGCATCCGGCCCTCCTGCAGCAGCTTGAGCGCGGCGCCCGGGTAGTTGAAGCGGGTGATCAGGTTCTCGGCGATTCCTGGGAATCCGGTGCTGACGATCACGGCCGGGAACTGCTTCTGCGCGTACTCGGGCTGGAAGTACTGCGGCGGCAGGTAGACGAAGCCCTCGGTCGACAGCCGGCTCTCCTTGCCGTCGATCCGGACCTTGCGGATCTCGCCGGACTGGCCGGGCTCACGGCCCATCGCGCCGCCGCCCTTGACCGACGCCTGGCCTATGGTCTCGACCAGCAGTCGGCCGGAGGCGTCCGCCTTGTTGTGGATGACGACCGGGCCGGTGCTGCCCGTGCCCATCAGGTCGTCCCAACTGCTGTAGAAGGCGAAGTAGTTGTTCGCCACCAGCCCGAGCGCGGCGAGCACCGCCAGCTGGGTCGCGAGCAGCGCGCCGATCCGGCCGAGCACCGCCTGCCAGCTCTTCCGGGCGAGTCTGGGCCAGAGCCAGACCGTGCCGACCATCACCACGACCGCCATCAGCACGGCCAGTGCCAGCACCTTGTGGCTCGTCAGACCCATGTTCCAGTTGCTCCCACGCCTCGAACTCCCGCCCCCTCCGCTCAGGGACATCCGAGGAGGTCACCCCGGTTCCCCCACCGGGGCGCGCGCACCAACCCTAGCGGGAGCTGGGAGGAAGCTGATCGGGGGCTGTGGGCAAGCGGCGAACAGATGACAGATTTCAACTTTCAGATAACAGATGACAGCGAACGGATAACAGATAACAGATTTCGAAAGTTGTTCTCTGTCATCTGTTCGCCGCTATCTGTTATCCGTCATCCGGCTGCTGTCACCTGTCCGCTGTCATCCGCTCACCGCTGGGTCGCTACTCCCCCGTCGGCCGGGCCCACAGGCGCAGCCCCGCCGTGAGTTCGCGCATGCAGCGGGCGCCGAGGTCCTGCGGGGACCCGGGGCCGGTGACGGCGGCATCGGAGCCGGCCCACTGCTCCAGGGCCACCCGGATCGCCGCCGTGGCCGCCGCCGCGGCCAGCCGGACCTCCAGCGGATCGGCGCCGTCCGGACAGCAGGCGGCCAGCACGCCCCGCAGCCGCGCCTCCGACGCGGCATGGACCCGCTGCCAGGTGCCGTCCAGCCGCGGGTCGCGCAGCAGGTCGCGGGTCCAGTGCATCGCCTCGACGGCCTCGTCGTCGGCCGGGGTGAGCGACTCGACTGCCGAGCGCTCCAGCGCCTCGCGCAGCGGGACGTCCGCCGGACTCTCGGCCAGCAGGTCCACCCAGCGCTGCCCGCCCGCCGCCAGCAGCGGGGCGACGGCGTCCTCCTTGACGGAGAAGTAGCGGTAGAAGGTGCGCAGCGAGATGCCCGCGGCGGCGGCGATCTCCTCGGCGGTGGTCGCCTCGGCGCCCTGCGCGGCGAAGAGCGCGGCGGCGGTGCGGGCGATCTCCAGCCGGGTGGCGTCACGGCGGCGCTGGGTCAGGGTCGGGCGTCCGGTCACAGGGGTCAGCGTACGCAAGCGATCACGGTCCCGACGCATCGCGCCCAGGTGGCACATCGAGCCTTCTTGGCACAACGTGCCACATGGGCGTACCGTGTCTCTTAAGGTCGAGAGAGCACGAACGAAGGAGTACCACCATGGAGCGCTTCAGCGGACGGAACGTCCTGATCACCGGCGGCGGCTCTGGCATCGGCCAGGCGACCGTGCACCGGATCCTCGCCGAGGGCGGGAAGGTCGTCGCCGTCGACGTCAACGAGGACGGCCTGAAGAAGACCCTGGACCGCGCGACCGCCGAGGGCACCGCCGACCGCCTGACGATCCAGGTCCTGGACATCTCGGACGAGGCCGCCGTGGTGGCGGGCGTCGCCGAGGCCGTCGCGGGCCTGGGCGGTCTGGACGTCCTGGTCAACGCGGCCGGCATCCTCCGCTCCTCGCACACCCACGAGACCACGCTGGAGTTCTGGAACAAGCTCCTCGCGGTGAACCTGACCGGCACCTTCCTGATGACCCGCGAGGTGCTCCCCGCGCTGCTCGCCACCGGCAAGGGCGTGGTGGTCAACTTCTCCTCCACCTCCGCGAGCTTCGCCCACCCCTACATGGCCGCGTACGCCGCGACCAAGGGCGGCATCCAGTCCTTCACCCACGCGATCGCCTCGGAGTACTCGAAGCAGGGCCTGCGCGCGGTCTGCGTCGCACCGGGCAGCATCGACAGCGGCATGACCAACAACCCGGGCCTGCCCGCCGACGCCGACTTCACCCTGCTGGCCAAGCTCTCCCCCGCCCTCGGACACGGCTTCGCGGGCCCGGACACGGTGGCCGGCGTGATCGCGATGCTGGCCTCCGACGACGGCGCCTTCGTCACCGGCACCGAGCTCCGGATCGACGGCGGCACCCACATGTGAGCCCCCGGTCCGGTCGCCGGCGGGGTCCGTGCCCTCCCCCATCGGGCACGGGCCCCGTCGGCGTCCTCGTTCTCGGGCGCCGTTGTTCGCAGGCGCCGTCGTTCACAGGCGCCGTCGTTCACAGGCGTTGTCGACCGGTCCGGCCGGGGTGCCGCCGGGCAGGGCCACCGGGTGGAGGTCCGGATGGTCGGCACGGCCGCCACCGTACGGGCGGGCGGCGACGGCCGTCAGCGGGTCAGTCTCAGCCAGTCGCTCTCAGCCGGTCGCTCTCAGCCGGTCGCCCGGGCGCGGGCGTGCCGGCCGTTCGACGCCACGCCCCGCCGGGCGTCGCGGTGGGCGGCGAGGGCGTTGCCGACCGCCGCGAGCGCGGCCCCGAGCAGCAGGAACGCCACCGCCAGCAGGAAGCACGCCCCCGCGATCCGGCGGTAGCCACCGTGTCGGGCGGGGTCGAGGAACGGGTACGGGTACCAGCCCGCGGCGTGGCCGCGGAGCAGCGCGTACGCCACGTAGAGCAGCGGGAACCCGAGCCAGCCGAGCACCGTCCGGGCCCGGACGGGCCGGGCGGGCGGGTCGACCAGCCAGTCGGCGAGCGCGAGCAGCGGCATCACGCGGTGGACCACGTCGTCCACCCACGGGATCACCAGCGGCGCCGGGTACGTCGCCAGCAGCGTGCCGTACGCCAACCCGGTGACCACCAGGTAGAGCAGCACCGCGCCGCGCACCGCGTCCGGCACGGGCCGGCGGCCGGTCAGCCCGGCCCAGCCGCCGTAGCCGAGGACGGCCGCTCCGGCGAGGTTGGCGAGGGTGGTGAAGTAGCTGAGGAAGTTCACCACCCCGGAGCCGTCCGTCGCCGCGCGGTAGCCGGAGAAGCAGAGCGCGACGACGAGGAAGGCCGCGACGGCGAGCCGGGCGGGGGCGAGCCACGAGTGCATCGTCGGAACCGCCTCTCTGGGGCGTGGTCCGGACAGGGGCTCTTCGGATTCAAACCCCGGCGAGCGGACTCGGCCACACGAGGGACCGCATCAGGGAGCACATCAGGGGCTGTCTCGGGGCCCTCCGTGGGGTGCGCCTCAGGGGGTGCGCCAGTCCGCGGCGAGGGCGGCCGCCGGGTTGGTGACCAGCAGCAGGTCGCACAGCTCGGGCCCGAAGGTGCGGGCCAGTCGCGGGACGAGGTCGGTGAGCAGCCGGGTGGGGCCGCCGACCTCGCGGGCCGTCCGGGTGGTGGTGTCGGCACCGAGCAGGAGCCGGTGGGCGTGGCCCGCCTCGACCAGGTCGGCGATCACCTCGAAGGCCTGGAGGTCGGCGGGGTGGCCGATCCGCGAGGGACTGTCCAGGGCGAGGAAGGCCCCCTCGGCGGCGAGGCTGCGGTGCAGCGACCGGTCGGTGAAGCGGGTGAGGTGGCCGAGGAGGATCCGGTCGGGGTCGACGCCGTGCCGCCCGTGCAGCCGGTCCAGGATGCCGTGCGGGTCGCCCTCGGGTTCGAGGTGAACGGCGATCGGGGCGCCGGTGGCGTGGTGCGCCTCGGCCGCGGCGGCCGCCGTCCGGCGGGTGTGCCCGGTCAGCGGGCCCGCGTCGTCGGCGATCTTGATCAGGCCGGCGCGGACGCCCTCGGGGGCGCCGGGGAGCCCGGTGACGAGCTCGGTGACGAAGTGCTCGGCGAGCTCGGCCGACGCGGCGGGGAACCGGTCCTCGGGGTAGTGGACCGCCTGGTGCGCGCCGGTGGCGGCGACCACGTGGACGCCGGTCGCGCGGGACAGCGCGGCGAGGGAGCCCGCGCCGCGCCCCATGCCCTGCGGGGTCCACTGGACGAAGGAGCGGCCGCCGGCCGCGGCGTACTCGCGCAGCACCGCCTCGGCGGCGACCGGGTCGTCCAGCTCCTGACCGGGGAGCAGGGGGCTGCGGATGAAGAGGTGGTCGTGGGAGTCGGTGACGCCCAGCTCGCCGGGGGCGAGGTCGCCCAGGACGGTGCGTACGGTGCGGGTGGCGGTCATGCCACGTCCTCCGCCGAGGCGTCGGTCACGGGAGTGTCGGCCGCCGGGGCTTCGGAAGCCGGGGCTGCGGACGCCGCGAAGGTGGCGGTGGCGACCCGGAGGCCGGCCAGGGCCTTGGGCAGGCCGACGTACGGGGCCAGGTGGACGATCACCTCGGTGATCTCCTCGCGGCTCATCCCGATCCGCAGGCTGTTGCGCACGTGGTCGGCGAGCTGCGGCTCGACCCCGCCGAGGGCGGTGAGCGCGGCCAGGTTGGCGATCTGGCGGTCCCGCAGGGCGAGGCCGGGGCGCTGGTAGGTGCCGCCGAAGAGGCTGGTGACGATCCAGTCGGCGAAGCCCGGGGCGATCGCGTCCAGGCCGCCGAGGGTCCCGGCGGCGGCCGGACCGGCGAGCTCGGCGAGCAGGGCGTAGCCGGCTTCGCGGTCGAGCGGCGCCGGTGTGAGGTCGGCGGGGGCGATGGCGGTAGGGGCAGTGGGGGTGGTGGGGATCGTGGCGGGCATCGCGGTGTGGGGACCTTTCACCAGTGGCGGCCGGCCGGCAGCCGGTCGAGTTCGGGGCGGGACAGGTGCAGCACCCGGAAGCGGGTGCCGGGCGCGTCGTCCGGGGCGGGACCGGACCACAGGGCGAGGCTGAGCAGTTCCCAGCGGCTCGGGTCCACGGCGACGGCCGCGGTGTGCAGGGCGGGGTTCGACGGGTGTGCCGGGAGCTCGGCGAGGGCCCGCTCGACGGCCTCGGCCGGATCGGCGCTCTCCGGGAGCCGGACGACCGTACGCGTGGCGGTGCTCGGGGCCTCCGTCCGGTCGCCTTCGGCCAGGCCCGCGCCGAGCCAGTGGCGGACGACCGGGCGGCCGAAGTCGGCGCTCAGGCCGCGGAAGCCCGGGCCCCAGAGGAAGCGGTTCATGCCTTCGGCGGTGCGCCAGAGGTAGAACGGCGCGTACTGGTTGACCGGCGAGCCGTCCTGGCCGCGTTCGCGGACCAGGTACGCCTTGAGGCCGAGGCCGGGGTGGGTGTCCAGCAGGTGGCCCTTGTCGGCCACGCGCCGACGGATGACGGCCATGTCGTAGTCGGCGGGAAGGGTGATCTCGTACTGCATGGCGTGCACGGTGGGCTCCCTGGGTCGGGGGCGGGTGTCGGCCGTCGAGTCGCCGTCTCCGGTCAGGCCCGGCGGTGGGCGCCCAGCAGGCCGAGGGCGCCGCGGACGGCCTGGTCGAAGGGGGCGGCGCTGTCCGCGGCGCGGGCCAGGACGTAGCCGCCCTGGACGACGGCGACCACGGCCGCGGCGGTGTCCGCCGGGTCGAGGCCCGCGGCGAACTCGCCGTGCGCCTGGCCCTCGGCGACCAGCTCGGCGATCCGGCCGCGCAGCCAGTCGAAGGTCTCCTCGACGGGGGCCCGCAGCTGCGGGTCCGCGACCACGTCAGGGTCCTGGGCCATCCGGCCGATCCGGCAGCCGCGCAGCACCTCGCGGTCGCGGTGCAGGTAGGCGGCGATCCGGTCGTACGCGGTGCCCGGGGCGGCGAGGTCGGCCTCGGCGATGCCCCGCAGCTGCTCGGCGCTGCGGCGCAGGGCGGCGGCGGCGAGGTCGGGCTTGCCGTCGAAGTGGTGGTACATGCTGCCCTGGCCGACGCCGGAGCGCTGCTGGATGGCCTTCGGGCTGGTGCCGACGTAGCCGCGTTCCCAGAGGAGGGCCTGGGTGCTCTCGATGAGGCGGTCCTGGGTGGTCATGACTCCACTGTACATACCAGTAGGTACAGAGAGAAGGGGTTTCTCCGGCACGGCGGGCGGGACCAGGGGTGGGTGCGGTGCCACCAGGGGTGGGGCCGGCTTCGGTCGACTTCGGGCGACTTCGGGCGCCTTCGGCGGAGGCGGAGGAAAGACCGAGGGCCGTGCGCCGCCCCCCGGCGGCCACGGCCCCTCGACCGTTCGTCATCCCCCGCGCCGGCCACCGGCATTCGGCCCGACCCGGTGGCGCGCGTCACGTTACGCACGGTGTCGGGCGTCACGCCGCGTAGGGAGTGCGCGGCGCCCTGCGCGGGCGGGCGCTCAGGGCAGTTCGCGCCGGATCACCGGTGCCACCTCGGCCGCGAACAACTCCAACTGCTCCCGCTGCACCTCCTCGGTGAGCGCGTCGACCCCGATCCCGACCACCTCGTTGCCGAAGGCCTCGTGGTAGCGGTGGATCTTCTCGACCACCTGTTGCGGGCTGCCGACCAGGGCCGAACCCTCCTCCAGCGCGTCCTCCAGTGAACGGAACGGCGAGTTGTTGTGCTTGCCCGCGGCCGAGTTGACCATGGCCTCCCAGTACGGCCGGTAGCCCTCCACCGCGTCCTGCGAGCGCCTGGCGACGTACAGTCCGCCGAAGCCCGCGCCCACCCGGGCCTCCTTCGGGTCGCGGCCGTAGTGCTCCCAGCGCTCGCGGTAGTCCTCCACCAGGGCCCGGTACTTGGCCAGCGGATGGAAGGAGTTGGCGGAGAACAGCGGATCCCCGTAGCGGGCGGCGAGGTCGGTCGAGCGGGTGCTGGTCGCACTGCCGTGCCAGACCGGGATCGGGTCCTGGAGCGGGCGCGGCGACACGGTGGCCTCCGTGAGCGGCGGACGGGTCGAGCCCCGCCACGTCACCTTCTCCTCCCGCCAGAGCCGGTGCAGCAGAGCGTAGTTCTCGGCGAGCGCCTCCCACTGACGCTCCTCCGGGAGGCCGAACAGGCCGAAGTGGCGCGGGTCGTTGCCCTTGCCGATGATCAACTCGATCCGGCCCCCGGAGAGTTGGTCGAGCATCGCGTAGTCCTCGGCGACCCGGACCGGGTCCAGGATGCTGAGCACCGTCACCGTGGTGAACAGCCGGATGGTGCTGGTGCGGGCGGCGATCGCACTCAGCAGCACGGGAGGCGCCGGGGAGAGGAACGGCTCGCCGTGCCGCTCCCCCACCCCGTAGCCGTCGTAGCCGAGCTGCTCGGCGAGGACGGCCTGGTCGACCACGTTCCACAGCTTCTGCTGCGGGGTGCGGTGGATGCCGGTGACGGGATCGGGGGCGTTGGCGACGAGGGACGAGACGGTGAACCGCACGGCGGTCTCCTAGGGGCGCTCGGTGGTCGGACGACGGAACGGCGCTGGGCCGTCCGGGGCGCTGCGGGTGCGGGACGCGCGGGATGCGGGACCGGTGCGAGGAGCCCGAGGTACGGAGCCCGTCACGGGGAGTCCGTGACGGCGAGTCCGTGACGGGGAGTCCGCGACGGGGAGTCCGCGACAGGGTGGGCGTGGCACCGGCGGAGGCGCGGTACGGCGGCGCTGCGCTCGGACGGGCAGCACCGGAGGTGGACCGGGGCGGGCCTGGCGGCCCGCGGGCGGCGTCAGCGCACGGTGCTGCGGCGGTGACGGCGACAACAGCGGGGCACGACGGTCACGGTGGCCTCGGCCGCTACGGTCCGGACTGCCATCACGCTCCCCCTCCGCCTCGTCCGCGCGCGGCCGCACCCGGCCCCGCGCCGTCCCACCTGGTCCTCCGCGAGGATAAGCAGCGGAGGGAGGCGGGGCAAGACACTCCCAGGGACTTGATCGGGCGGAGCCGACTGGCAAGATGTCCGGCATGAGCTACCTCGCCGCGGATGACCGCTATGCCTCGATGACCTACCGGAAGGCCGGCCGCAGCGGAGTTCAGCTGCCCGCCGTCTCACTGGGGCTCTGGCACAACTTCGGTGACGCCCAGCCGCTGGAGGTGCAGCGGGCGGTGCTGCGCCGGGCCTTCGACCGGGGCGTCACCCACTTCGACCTGGCGAACAACTACGGGCCGCCGTACGGCAGTGCGGAGCGCAACTTCGGCTACCTGTTCGCGCAGGACTTCCGGCCGTACCGCGACGAGCTGTTCATCGCCACCAAGGCCGGCTGGGACATGTGGCCCGGCCCGTACGGGAACGGCGGCAGCCGCAAGTACCTGCTGGCCAGCCTGGACCAGTCGCTGGACCGGATGGGGCTGGACTACGTCGACGTCTTCTACTCGCACCGCTACGACCCGGACACCCCGATCGAGGAGACGATGGGGGCGCTCGACAGCGCGGTGCGCTCGGGCAAGGCCCTGTACGCGGCGATCTCCAACTACCCGGCGGAGCAGCACCGGGAGGCGGTTGCGATCCTGCGCGAGCTCGGGACGCCGGTGCTGCTGAACCAGTCGGCGTACTCGATCCTCAACCGGAACGTGGAGGAGGGCGGCGTGCTGGAGGCGGTGGGCGACACCCGGACCAGCCTGATCGCCTATTCGCCGCTCGCCCAGGGACTGCTGACGGACCGGTACCTCTCGGGCCGGGTCCCGGCCGGCTCGCGCATGTCGGTGGGGAAGTTCCTGACCGAGGAGGTGCTGACCGAGTCGAAGCTGGACCAGCTGCGGGCACTGAACAAGGTCGCCGAGGAGCGCGGACAGACGCTGGCCCAGCTCGCCCTGTGCTGGGTGCTGCGGGACCCGCGGGTGGTCTCGGTGATCATCGGTGCGAGCAGCGTGGACCAGCTGGACCAGAACCTCGACGCACTGGCCGGCGGGCCGCTGACGGAGGAGCAGCTGGCCGAGATCGACCGGCTGAGCGTGTGACGGGAACTTGGTTGGGGTGACGGGGCACTGCGGCGGGTGACGGGTGACGGATAACAGCTGACAGATTTCGAAATCTGTCAGCTGTTATCTGTTATCTGTTCGTCGACATCCGTCACCCGTCACCCGTCACCCGTCGGCCAGCGGCCAGCGGCCGAGGGCCGTCAACGGCGAATACCCAAGGCCGGAAGAACCGTTTCCGCTACTCGATGGGCCTCCTCCAGCAGCGGGTTCCCGGAGAGGATGAAGGTGTCGACGCCCAGCGCCTCGAACTCCTTCAACCGCTCGACCACCTGGGCCGTCGACCCGACCACCGCCGTCCCCGGACCGGGCCGGAACAGGCTCATGCCCGGCCAGAGATTGGGGTAGGCCTCCAGCTCCCGGGCGCGCGCCGGGACCCTTCCGCCGTGCTGGCGGAACTGGCGCTGCCACCCGACGCCGTCCTCCCCCTCGGCGGATCCCAGCTGCCGGGCGTACGTCGCCTCGCTCGTCACGTCCAGCAACCGGTCGGCGGCGGCCCAGGCCTCCTCCTCGGTGTCCCGGACGATCAGGTGCAGCCGCAGCCCGATCCGCAGGCTCCGTCCGTGCGCGGCGGCGCGTTCGCGGACCAGGTCGAGCTTCTCCTTGAGCAGGTGCGGCGGCTCCCCCCAGGTCAGGTAGACGTCCACGTGCTCGGCGGCCATCTCGATGCCGGCCGGCGAGCTGCCGCCGAACCAGAGCGGGATGCCACCGGGCTGCGCCGGGGTGAGCTCGCGCAGGCTCGCACCCGCGTTCTTCAACCGGTAGAACTCGCCCTCGTGGTCGAAGACTTCGCCGGCCGTGAGGCGCTTGACGATCGACCAGTACTCGGCGCTGAGCCGGTAGCGGTCGTCGTGCTCGACGTCCAGACCGTACTCGCGCAGCTGCGCGGTGGAGCCGTTGACCACATTGAAGCGCAGCCGCCCGCCGTGCAGGTGGTCGAAGCTGAGCGCCATCTTGGCGAGCAGGGTGGGCGAGACCAGTCCGGGGTGGACCGCCAGCAGCGGCTTGAAGGCCGGCCCGGTGGCCGCGGCGAGCGCGCTGCCGAGCGTCCAGACGTCGTACAGGTCGGTGGCGAGCAGCGCGCCGGTGTAGCCCAAGCGCTCGACACTGCCCGCGAGTTGCTGCAGGTACCGCAGGTCCACCGGGCGTCGGCCGGACGGCTCCCACGGGTAGTGTCCTTCGCGCGGGATGATGTACCAGAGGACTTCGGAGGCCACGGCTCAGCGGTCCTTCCCGAGTGCGGCGGCCACCGGGGCCTCCAGAGCGGACAGTTGGGCGTCGGCGACGGTCAGCGCGCGGTCGATGAAGCCGACCCGGTGGAAGATGTCCGCCGCCTCCTGCTGCTCGGCCACGAACGCGTCGGTGGCCGGCTCCAGTTGCCAGGGCAGCGCGACGAGCGCGGCACGCCAGTCGGCGACCGTTCCGCCCAGCTCCCGGGCCGCGATCGCGGCCGCCTCGGCCGGATGGGCGGCCGCCCAGGCGTCCGCCCGGCGCAGCGCGGTCGTGATCGCGGCGACCACCTCGGGGCGGTCGGTGGCGAAGTCCCGGCGGGTGAAGAAGACCGAGCGGTCGGTGATGACGTCCCCGGTGCGGACCAGCGCGCGGAACTCGCCACTGCGACGGGCCGCGGCGAGCTCGGCGCCCTGGGCGATCCAGCCCGCGATCTCGCCCTCGCGCAGCCTCCGGGCCTGGTCCTCCCCTGCCACCGGCCGCGCCGGTGTGACGTCCTCACCGTACGAAAGCCCGTGCGCGTCCAGGGCCTTGGCGAGCAGGTGGGTCTGCCAGGAGCCGACGCCCAGCACGACGGTGCCGCCCTTGAGGTCGGCGACCGTACGGACCGGTCCGCCGTCCAGGACGAGCAGTGCGCCGTGGTCGGGGCGGGGTGCGGAGACCACCGCGTACACCAGGTCGTGGCCGGCCGCCTGGGCGGTGATCGGCGGGGTCGAGCCGGTGCCGCCGAAGTCGATGGTGCCGTCGGCGAGCAGCTCGCCGGTACGGGTCCCGTCGGTGTAGTGGTGGAACGCGCCGCTCTCCCCGAGCGGGGCCAACTCCTCGTCCAGGTAGGGCAACCGGGCGAGGTAGTAGAGCGTGGGATTGCTGGCGTGGACGCCGAGGGTGACGGTCATCTGGTCAACTCCGGTGGTGCGTAGGGGCTCGTGCGGAAGACGTGCGGTGGGGTTGCGGGGGAGGGTGGAGCGGTCGAGCCGCAGAATGGCGGTGCGATGGAGTGGTGGAGTGGTGGAGCGATGGCGTGGTGACGGCGTGGCGGAGCGCCGGTTCAGTGGACGCCGAGGTCGGCGAGCAGTCGGCGGCGCAGGTCGGCGAAGGCGGGGTCGGCCGGGTCCCGGGGGCGTTCGACACCGACGGGTTCGTCCCGGACCAGCAGACCGTCACGCAGAACGGCGACACGGTCGGCGAGCCGGACGGCCTCGTCCACGTCATGGGTGACCAGCAGCACGGCCGGGCGGTGGCGGCGGACGAGATCGCCGACCAGGTCCTGCATCCGCAGCCTGGTCAGGGCATCCAGTGCCGCGAACGGTTCGTCCAGGAGCAGGAGTTGCGGTTCGCGCACGAGCGCCCTGGCCAGTGCGACGCGCTGTGCCTCGCCACCTGAGAGGGTGGCCGGCCAGTCCTCGGCGTGCCGCTCCAGGCCCACCTCGGCGAGTGCCTTCAGCCCGGTCTCCCGGGTCGCCGCGCCGCGCGGCAGACCGACCGTGACATTGGCCAACACCCGCTTGGACGGGACGAGTCGGGGCTCCTGGAAGACCACCGTGCGGACCGGCGGCACCAGCACGGTGCCCCCGTCGGCCTGGTCCAGCGCGCCGAGGATCCGCAGCAGGGTGGTCTTCCCGGTGCCGCTGGCGCCGAGCAGGGCGACGAACTCGCCCCGGGCGATGGACAGGTCGACGCCGTCGAGTACGGCCCTGGTGCCGAACACCCGGCGCAGGCCGCGCAGATGGACGGCGGGGGCGGTATCTTCGGCGGTCGCGGCGGCAGTCACGGCGGCGGTCTCAGTGGCGGTCTCAGTGGCGCTCGCGGCGGTGCTCACGGCAGCGCTCACGGTCGAGGCCGGAGCGGAGGCCGAGTCGGTGGGGGCGGTCATCGGGCAGCTCCTCGGACGGCGCGGCGCCACGGCATCAGCAGCCGTTCCAGGATCCGGACGATGCCGTCGGCGGCGAGGCCGAGCAGGCCGTAGATCAGGATGCAGACGGCGAGCACGTCGGTGCGCGAGTAGTTCTGGGCCTGGGCCATCAAGTAGCCGATGCCCTCGGTGGAGTTGATCTCCTCGGCGGCGATCAGGGCGATCACGCTGAGCGTCATGGAGAGCCGCAGGCCGGACAGCAGGGAGGGTAGCGCCCCGGGCAGCACGACCGTCCGTACGATCGCCCAGCGGCCCAGGCCGAAGCTGCGCATCGCCTCCACCAGCTTGCGGTCGGTGTTGCGGACCCCGCCCGAGGCGGAGACGTACATCGGGAAGCTGGTGGCCACCCCGATCAGGGCGACCTTCGCGGTCTCGGTGATGCCGAACCACACCATGAACAGCGGGACGAGCGCCAGGAACGGTACGGTGCGCAGGACTTGGACCGCGGAGTCGAGCAGTTCCTCGCCGAGGCGGGTGAATCCGGTCACCACGCCGAGCACCAGTCCCGTGGTGGCACCGAGCAGCAGTCCGAGTCCGGCCCGGGTGAGCGACACGGTGAGGGCGTCGGTCAGCTGACCGTTGCCCCACAACTCGCCGACCGCTTCGGCGACCTGGGACGGTGAGGCGAGCACATCCTGGGTGAGCGCGCCGGTGGCGGAGGCGAGCGCCCAGCCGCCGAGCAGCGCCAGCGGACCGAGCGTGCGCAGCAGCACGGCAAGGGCGCGCGGACGGGGCCGTCGGAGCTGGGCACGCGGCGTCACCAGGCCCGCGGCCCGGGCCGCCCGGGTGCCCTCGGAATCCTGTTCCCTTGCGAGCACGGTCACTTGGCACCACCGCCGAAGGTGTCGATGTCGATCAGGTACGGCTTGACGTCGACCAGCTGCTTGGTGACCTTCTGGTCGGCGAAGAACTGGGCGACGGTGCCGAAGCGGGCGGTGTCGGCCGCCGAGATGGCGTCGGCCGGAGTGCCCTGCCGGCTGACGTTCACCGCGACGTCCTTCTCGGCCGGGGTGACGGCGGTCGGGCCGGAGTCGGTGAAGACGTTGAGGTAGGCGGCCGGATCGGCCTTCTCCTTGGCGCCGTTGTCGCGCAGGTAGGCGTAGAAGGCCTTGACCACATCGGGGTGCTTGTCGGCGAAGCCGTTGCGCACCGCCCAGACCGCGTAGTTGTCGGAGCCGATCGCCTTGCCGTCGACCAGGAAGTGCGCGCCGGCGTTGGCGATGGTGGGCGTGGAGAAGGTGTTCCAGGTCGCCCAGGCATCCACCTGGCCGGAGTTGAAGACTCCCGAGGTCTGGTCGGCGCGCAGGTAGACCCGCTGGACCTGGTCGGCCGGGACGCCGTTCTTCTCCAGCGCCTTGAGCAGGAGGTACTCGCTGGTGCCGCCCTGGGAGACGGCGACCTTCTTGCCGACCAGGTCCTGCACGGTCTTGATGGGCGAGTCGTTCTTGACCAGGATGCCCTCGCCGACGCCGTCGGGGGCGGTCTGGGCGAACAGCTTGAAGCCGGGCTTCTGGGCGAGCGCGGCGACGGCCGAGGTGATCGAGCCCTGGGCGACGTCGAGTTGGTCGGCGGACAGGGCCTGCGCGGCGGGGGCGAAGGGGCCCGCGCTGCCGGTCCAGGCCACCTTGGCGTGGACCGCCGCCAGGGCCCGGTCCAGCGAGCCGTCCTTCTTGCCACGGGCGAGGAAGCCGTTGTTCCCGGGGTCGGGCAGGCGGAGCACGGCGTCGGCCTTGCCGCCGGGCCCGCCTGCGGCGGAGGCGCTGCCCCCGTCGGCGGACGAGCCGCAGGCGGCCAGAGCGGTGGTGGCGAGCAGCGCGGTGGCGGCGAGGGCGAGGCGGGCGGTGTTCACGGGGTCTCCAAAACGGGTGACAGATGACAGCTGACAACTTTCGAAAGTTGTTCGCTGAACTCTGTTATCTGAAATCTGTTCGCTGAAGGTTGTTCGCTGAAAGTTGTTCGCTGAACTCCGCCGGACTCCGCCGAGCGGCCTCGGACGGCAACGGGCGGCGTCGGGCAGCACCGACCGACGCCACCGAGCGGCACGGCTGACCGGCATTGCCGACTGGCCGGACGAACGAGCGGACGGTCAGCTGGACACGCTCGCCACTTGCTCCCCTCCCGCAGCCCGCCGACCGCGCAGCAGGTCGCGCGCGGCGCGGAGCGGCTCCGGGTCGGCCCAGGCACGGATGTCGACCGGTGCCGCGAGGAAGCCCTGCCCGGCGAGGAAGCGTTCCTGCTGGGCCAGCAGCCCCAGCCGCTCCTCCGAGAGGTCCAGATGCAGCGTGCGATGACTGCCCGCCGCATAGGCGCCCTCGACGCCCTCCGCACCCGCGCCGGTCTCGGCCTGGAGGATCCTGGCCACCTCCACCGGACGCTCGGCGGCCCAGTCGGCGGCCTCCAACAGGACCGCCAGGAAGCGGGCGACCAGCTCCGGGTGCTCGTCCAGCAGCCGCTGGTGGACGGTGACCGGCCGGGGCGTGCCGTTGTTGACCCGGGCCCGGCGGTCCGGAGCCGCGTCCAGCTCCACCGCCACCTCCGCGCCGATCCGGCGGGCCGCTTCGACGGCCAGCGCCCCCTTCACGTACACGGCGTCCACCAGGCCGTCTCGCAATGCGGACAGCTCGGCGGACCACTGCCCGCCGCCCGGGACGGCCGGCACGTCGACCAGTTCGGCGTCCTCCAGCCCGAGACCCGCGAGCGCCAGGGCGCCCCGGAAGCCGGCCAGGGCCATGGCCCGCCAGAAGTCGATGCCGATCCCATGATGTGGAACCGCCAGCCTCAGCCCGCGCAGCTGCCCGGGCTCACTGATGCCGCTCCCGGCCCGGACCAGGACGACCTGTCGCTCCTCGATCCAGGTCAACCCGATCAGCCGGGTCGCCTCGCCGCGCGAACGGGCCCACAGCGCGGGGACGTTGCCGCCCTCGCGGAAGAGCCCGGTGAGCGCGTGGGTGTAGTGGTGGTCGGCGGCCACCTCCGGCGGGGCGTCCTGGAGCGAGCGGACGGCGATTCCGTCCGGGGCGAACTCCCGTGCCAGCCAGCCCTGATCAGCGGCGATACCGGTCGCGGTGGGCACCGGGCAGCGGGTGAACCAGAGGGTTTCGGGGACGGCGGAGGAGCTGGGCGAACGACTGGGCACGGGGCGTGGTCCTCTTCGGGGGCTCCGACGGCGGTCGGAGGCAGCGGAGTTCGGGTGCGCCGCCGCCGCACGGCACGGCGCACGGCGGCGAGCGGGAAGCGGAGCGCGGAGCGCACGCCGCACGGCGTACGGCGTACGAAGGCGCAGGAGGAGCGGAACGAGGAGCGTCAGCGACAACAGGGACAGGAGGGAACACACCGGTGGGACGTCACGGCGCTACTCCTTCCGGTCCGGCGCACGGGGATCCACGCGTCGCGGCACACGGGTGCACCGAGCGCGGGCGAGGTGGGGTGGCGACGACGATGGCGATGGCGCGCCGTCCGTACCGAGGAGCCGGGCGGCGCGATGCGAGGAGCGTTCCACGTCGGTCGAGCCGGAGGCAAGCCTTTGCCACATGGTGGGATCAGTTGTTCATCAACGCCATTCCATTGCAACGTCGTTGACACATCTCCGCAGCACTCGCTGCCCTACGCTGAGACTCCCTCCGGCGCGCCGCCCGGAGCCACGAACCGAACGCGAGGTGCCATGGCCGAGGCCGCCACCGCCGTCCAGAGCCCCCCGGCCGGCGCCCAGGCCGTCCAGCGCGCACTCGGACTGCTGCACTGCTTCCACGACAACGGCCCCGACCTCAGCGCCTCGGACCTGGCCCGCCGGATGGACCTCTCGGTCTCCACCGCGCACCGGCTCGCCCGCACGCTGGTCAGCGCCGGATTCCTGGAGCAGGACGATCAGACGGCCCGTTACCGGCTGGGCCCGGCGGTCGCCGAACTCGGCCAACTCACCTTCCACCAGCGCGGACTGCACCTGGCCGGCCCCGAGCTGGAGCTGCTCTCCCGACGCACCGGAACGACCGCCGACCTGGCGATCCGCAGTGGCCCGCACGCCGTCATCCTGGTCGGCGGCTCGGTCCGGCCGGACACCGGGCTCGGGCTGCGCCGCCCGCTGCACTCCACAGCGCTCGGCAAGGTCCTGCTCGCCTGGCCGCGCGCGGGCGAGGCGGCGGTGTCCGCACTCGGCCCGCTACCGTCCTTCACCGACCGTACGATCACCGAACCGTCGCTCCTGGAAGAGGAGTTGGGTCGGGTGCGGGCGGCCGGTCACGCGCTCAACGACGGCGAGTCCGCCGCCGGGGTGCGGACGCTCGCGGTTCCCGTACTGGACGCCGCCGGGCAGGCCCGGTTCGCGCTCGCGGTCCGCTCGACCCCGGCGCACCTCACCGACGACCGCCTGGACCGGTTCCTGACCCCCGCCCGGACCTGCGCCGAAGCCCTCTCCGTCCTCCTGCTGCCCCCCGACCAACGGGCCTGACCCGGGCGCCCGCACAACCGGTCCATCCGACTCGTACCGCCCGCCCACGCGCAGCGCCAACACGCGGCAGCGGGCCGCCCGTTCACGGAAGGAACGGGCGGCCCGCTGTGACGCAGGGCGGCCTCACGCCGAAGGCGGTCGGCCACAAGCGGTCGGCCGGAGACGGTCGGCCACCGACGGTGGGCCGGAGAGGGTGGACCGAAGACCCTGGGCCAACGGCCGAACAGCGCGGAGCAGCAGCTCAGTTGACCGGCGTGTACTTGTACCCGACCCGGCGCACCGTCACGATCGAGTCCCGGTAGGCGGGGCCGAGCTTGCGGCGCAGCCGGGCGACGTGCACGTCGACCGTGCGACCGTCCCCGACGTGGCCGTAGCCCCAGACCGCCGAGACCAGGTGGTCCCGGGTGTGCACCCGCTGCGGGTGCTCGGTGAGGTGGGCCAGCAGCTCGAACTCCAGGTAGGTGAGGTCGAGCAGCCGCCCGTCGACGTAGGCGTTGCGGCGCTCGGCGTCGACGGCGATGCCGCGTCCGGCGGGCCGGACCGGACGGACGGCGGCCGGTGCAGTGCCCGTCCCCGCAAGACCCGAACCCGCAAGGCCCGATCCGGCGCCACCCGGCAGCGTGCCCGGCGCGGCGTGCCCGGCCAGGCCGAGCGGACCGGCCGCCGGGCTCTCGGCCGGTACCAGCACCAGGTAGCCGACCATCGGGTGGCCGGCGGGCGCGCCGGTCTGCGCACCGTACTGGGCGAGCAGGCCCTGCGGCAGCACGCCCTGCGGCAGGGCGGCGACGACGGCCGCGCCCTCCGGCAGTGCGGCGAGCAGCGACGCGGGCGCCGACGGGGCGACCGCCCCGGACTGGGGCGGGACCGACGGGCCGGAGGGCACGGCGGAGGGAACGACGGAGACGGGCGGGACGGAGACCGGGGGAACGGAGCGGACCGCGCGCAGGTGCGGGGTCGCGACGGGCAGGGGCAGGGTGGCCGTGGAGGAGGAAGACATGGTGTGCCGCTCATTTCGCGCGTGACGGACGGGGTGGAGTCGTCTGCGCGTCGACCGGGCGTACTGCCGGAGCTGGACCGGGGGGACCGGGTTCAGCGGGCGGAGGGCCGGGACGCGCTGGGCGAACCCGGACACGTCTGATCGAACAGGTGTGGCTGCCGGGACGGCCAGAACGGTTCGAGGGAGTTGCTGGGGCGAACGGTGTTCACTGGTGGTCTCTCCGCGGGGCGGGGCCGGATCGGTCGGCCGCGGGCGCTCCTGACGTGCGGTCCGCTACGGCCTGGTCGACGGGGTCGGTGGTGCGTCGGGCGGCGGCCGGGTGCAGGCCTGGGGTGCCGGGGACGTACCGGGGTGGAGGAGGCCGGTCAGCGACAACAGGCGCTGCAGATCAGCGCGTGGTCGATGTAGCGGCGGACGGTGAGCACCGGCATGACGGGGCCGGGCACGGCGGTGATGCGTCGCTTGCCGACGGTCATCCCTGCTGCCCTCCCCCTTCGTCCTGCCTAGTCGCGCTCCACGCGCTTGCGCTTCGTTGCGCTTCGTTGCCCGCGCGGCGACACACCCATGATCCGGTGCGCGCCGGGACGGCTTACGTCCACAGAGCCTTCCACGCCCGAGCCTGTCTAGGCAACCTTCCGCGCACCGTTCGTCCGACATGTGGACCACCGAATGAGACGTCGGGTGCACGAAGCGCCCCTGACCAGGACCGATCCCACGGAGCCTCAGGTCCGGGCCGCAGCCCGCCGACGGAGCTCGGCGGCGTGCTCGACCAGCGCCACGAGCAGTCCCTTGCCGTCCTCCCGCAGCCGGGCGTCGCACAGGACCACCGGGATGCCCGGGTCGAGGTCCAGCGCGTCCCGGACCTCCTCCGGGGCGAACCGCTCGGTGCCGTCGAAGCAGTTGACCGCGACCAGGAACGGGATGCCGCGCTGCTCGAAGAAGTCGACCGAGGGGAAGCAGTCGGCCAGCCGCCGGGTGTCCGCGAGCACCACGGCGCCGAGCGCGCCACGCGCCAGCTCGTCCCAGACGAACCAGAACCGGTCCTGCCCGGGCGTCCCGAACAGGTAGAGCGCGAGGCCGGGCCGCAGGTCGATCCGGCCGAAGTCCATCGCCACCGTGGTGGTCCGCTTGGCCTCCACGCCCGAGGTGTCGTCCACCGGGCGGCCCAGTTCGCTGAGTTCCTCCTCGGTGCGCAGCGGCCGGATCTCGCTGACCGACCCGACCAGGGTGGTCTTGCCCGCGCCGAACCCGCCCGCCACCAGGATCTTCACCGCGGCGGCCGGACCGCCGCGCCAGCGCGGGTCATCGGCGCTCCCGGCAGGCTTCGCGGCGGTGCTCGGCGGGGTGGGGTCAGAGCGCACGGAGTCCATTGATCACGTCTCGCAGCAGGCGCTCGTCCGGCAGCTCGGCGAGCGGAACGGGTCGGGTGACGCTGATCAGGTCGGCGTCGTAGAGGTCGCCGAGCAGGACGCGCACGACGCTGACCGGCAGGTCGGTGTAGGAGCCGAGCTCGGCGACGGACAGCGGCTCGTGGCGGCACCAGGCCAGCAGGGTCTGGTGCTCCGGGTCGAGGACGTGCGCGGGCACGGCCCCCGCGTCCGGCCCGGGCTCCTTGGCGGTGACCAGCGAGATCAGGTCGAACAGCCCCTCCTCGACCGGCCGGGTGCGGCCCCTGGTCATCGAGTAGAGCCGCACCACCGGTCCGGCCTCGTCGTCGAACCACCGGTCGTCGACCGGGGTGCGGGGCCGGAACAGGTCGACCTCGGGTCCGCCCGGGGTGTCCTGCTCCGGCCCCGCACCGTCGGTGGCCGGGCCGTCCGGCTCCGTGCCTTCCGGGGCCGTGCCGTCGGAGGCCGCACCGTCGGAGGCCGGGCCGACGGGCCGCGCACCGTCCGGGGCCGTGCCCGCCGGCTCCGCGCCCTCCGGGGTCACCGAGCCGTCCGCCATCGGATCCGCCATCGGACCGCTCAGCCCCTCGGCGCGGCGGTTTCGGTGCGCGGCTCGGCGGCCATGTGCTCGCCGACCCGCTTGACCAGCAGGGCCATCTCGTAGGCGATCTGGCCGATGTCCGCCTCGGCCTCGCTCAGCACGGCCAGACAACTGCCGTCGCCCGCGGCCGTGATGAACAGGAACGCCTCGTCCAGCTCCACCATGGTCTGCCGGACCCCGCCGACCTTGAAGTGCCCGCCGGCCCCCTTGGCCAGGCTGTGGAACCCGGCCGCGACCGCGGCGAGGTGCTCGGCGTCCTCGCGGTCGAGGTCGCGCGAGGCGCCGGTGGCCAGCCCGTCGCTGGAGAGGATCACCGCGTAGCGCAGGGCCGCGACCCGGCCCACCAGGTCGTCCAGGAGCCAGTTGAGGTCCCCGGACGGCTGCGTCGAAGTGGTCATGAATCAGTTCCTTCCGCTGGAGCGGGTGGTGCGGGTACTACGAGGGCTGCGGATCCTGCGGATCCTGAGGGTGCAGCGGGTCCTGCGGCCGTAGCGGGCACTGCCGGTGCTACGGGTCCTGCGGGTACGACGGTTCCTGCCGGTGCTACGGGTCCTGCCGGTGTGGCGGGCACTGCCGGTGCTACGGGCACTGAAGGTGTCACTGGTGGTACGGCCGGGACGGCCGCAGGGTTCCGCCGCACCGGCTGGCCCGGCGGGATCCGACGGGCGAGCGGCGCCCGGGCGGCGTCCCCGGGCGGGGGTGCGGGCAGCGCCGCCGGGGCGGGCGCCGGGCTGATCGCCAGCCGGGAGGTGTCCGGCGGCTGCCAGCGCGGTACGGCGACGGGCCGGGCACCCGACGCGGCCGTACGGTCCGCCGGGGCGGCGGTGCCGCGGCCGCGGGTGAAGCCGCGCTGGAACGAGGCGAAGGTGGCCCTGGCCTCCTCCGGCGAGCGTTCCCTGACCTCCGCGGCCCGGTCGGCCTCCCCTGTATCGGCGGCCTCCGCCGACGGTCCACCGGCCCGGCCCGCGGCCCCGGCTTCCCCGCGGAGGCGGTCCTTCGCCAGTTCCTTGAGCTGCGGAGCGAGGTTCGCCTGCCGGACCCGACGGGGCAGCCCGCCGGGCGTCCGGGGCGCGGCGTCGGCCCCAGCCGCGGCGACGGGGGCGGCGCCCCCGAACACGGCGTCCACCGGCGCGGCGTCCACGGGCACGGCGTCCACCGGCGCGGCATCCACGGGCACGGCGTCCACCAGGGCGGGCACCGCGGCGACTGCGGCTTGCCCCACGTCCCGCCGGTGCCGTCCCGTGCCCGTCCCGGTCTCGACGTCCGAGGCCGGCGCGGGCACCAGCACCGGACCGCCCTTGGTCCGTGCCGCCCGGCGCGGCAACCCGTTGGCCGTAAGCCCGGTCTCGGGCACGGACGGCCGCGGTCCGCCGGTCACCCGGTGCCGCCCGCCCGTGCCCCCGGCGGGCACCGGACCGGCAGACCCGCCCGGGTACGGATCCGTGGACGGCGACGTGGACATGGACGTGGACGAATCCGCGAACGGAGACGCGCCCGCGGACGGGCCCGCGGCGCCGCCGGAGGCCGGGTCGGGCACCGCGACCAGGTCACGCCGCCCGGCCGTACGCCCGGCCGCCCGGCCCACCGGCCGTCGTCCTCCACCCGTGACACCGCCGGCACCGCCCCCGGCCGCGGGCGGCTCCGGCAATCCGTCCGGTGCCTCCGCCAGCAGCTCGCGCGGGATCAGCACCACCGCCGTCGTCCCCCCGTACGGGGACGGCCGCAGGTGGACCCGGATGCCGTGCCGCCGGGCGAGCCGGCTGACCACGAACAGCCCCAGCCGGTCGGTGTCGGCGAGGTCGAACTCCTGCTCCTCGGTGATGCGTTCGTTGATCTCGGCGAGCAGCTGTTCGCTCAGCCCGAGTCCGCGGTCGTCGATCTCCAGCGCGAAGCCGTGCGCCACCACCTCGCCCTGAACGGTGACTTGGGTGGTCGGCGGGGAGAACACGGCCGCGTTCTCCACCAGTTCGGCGATCAGGTGGGTGACGTCGGCGACGGCGCTGCCGAGCAGGCCGGTGCCGGGGAACGGCCGGACGGTCACCCGGGCGTAGTCCTCGACCTCACCGACCGCCGCGCGGACCACGTCCACCATCCGGACCGGCTTGCGCCAGGCGCGTCCGGGCGAGCCGCCGGCCAGGATGATCAGGCCCTCGGCGTGGCGGCGCATGCGGGTGGTGAGGTGGTCGACCTTGAAGAGGTCCTCCAGCTCCGCCGGGTCCTCGGTGCGGCGCTCCATGGTGTCCAGCAGGGTGAGCTGCCGGTGCAGCAGCACCTGGCTGCGCCGGGCCAGGTTGACGAACACCGCCGCGACGCCGCGGCGCAGTTCGGCCTGCTCGACGGCGGCCTCCACGGCGGCCCGCTGGACCGCGTTGATGGCCTGGCCGACCTGTCCGATCTCGGCCTGGCCGAAGCGCAGTTCGGGTGCCTCGACGGCGACGTCCACCGGCTCGCCGCGGCGCAGCCGGAGCATGACGGACGGCAGTCGGGTGCTGGCGAGCTCATTGGCCGCGTTGCGCAGGTTGATCAGCTCGCGGGCCAGGCCGCGCCCGATCCGGAAGGAGATCATCACCGACAGCACGACGGCGACCAGGCCGATCGCGCCGGCGATGCCGCCGCGCCACAGCGCCGCGATCGCGGCCGAGCGCCCGCGCTCGTCCATCCCTGCGGTGATCCGGGAGTTGATCGAGGAGAGGTCGCCGAGCGAGCGGTCGGCGGTCTCCCGCCAGTTGTCGCCGTTGAGGGCCTGGACCACCCGGTCGGGGCCGCCGGCGCCGACGAAGTCCGCCTCGGCCCGGGCCAGCGCGCCCCAGGCCTCGCCGCCGCGCAGCGCGATGTAGTCGGCCTGGTCGGCGGGTTCCAGCTCGGCGATGTAGACGGTGAACAGGGCCTGCTGGTTGTGCAGGGCGTCCAGCGCGGCCTGGTACTGCTCGGCGGTGGGCCGGGCCGCGCCGGTGCGCAGGCCCTCCATCGCCGCGTCCTCCTGGGAGAGGTACTCGCGGGCGCGCACCAGCTCGATCAGGATGGTGCCCTGGCGCGGGAGTTGGCCGCTCTGCCGGGCGACGTACGCGGACCGGAAGCCGAAGACGGGGCGGATCAGGTCGCTGTACTGTCCGAGGGCGAATTCCCAGTTGAGCGCCAGTCGGCCGACCTGGGCGCGGAGCGGGCCGAGCTGGTCGGCCGCGGCGATGATCTGCAGCAGGCGGGCCCGCTGGCCGGTGGAGAGCCGGTCGCCGGCGGCGTCCTTCTTCTGGCGCAGCACCGCGAGGCTGTGGTCGGTGGCCGTCCGCGCGTGCTCGAAGCCGTCCCGGGCGACCGGCGAGTTCGGGTCGGCCAGGTGCTGGACGGCGGCGCGGCGCTCGTTCTGCAGGTCGCCGGTGTACTGGTCCACCGCCGCCCCGTAGTCCTTGTACGCACTGCTGATCGACAGCTGGCTCCAGGCGTCCCCGGTGGCGGCGAGCGTCGCGTACGCCCACAGGGCGACGAGCGCGACGATGGGCACCAGGAGCAGCGCGATGATCTTCGCGCGGATCGAGCTGCTGCGCAGACGCATGGAGTCCTCGGTCGGGGAAGTGCCAGGCGCGGACGGGGAGCGGTTCGGAGGGCTTCCGGGGTACTGGTGGGAGGGCAGACTGGACGGCGGGCGGGGCGGTACTCGGGGAGTCCTGGACAGGGAGCTGCGGGGGCTCCCGGTCACGGGTCTGCGAGACTCTACTACGCCCTGACCACACGTTCGAGGGTCGAACCGATCCGCTTCTTCGCCTTGCCCCGGACACGTCAGGGGACGGCCGCGATCCACCCCGCTCCACCCCGAGCCGGACCCGGCCCCTCCTCCCCGGCCCGTCGCCGTGCCGTCACCGACGACTCCCACTCGGCTCCCGGGGCACCCCCGGGGCGCCCACCGCCGCCTCCGCGACTCCTCCCCAACTGCGACACCATCCGTGCTGACCGGTGTCGATCTCGTCGCGTCACCGTCACAACCCTGGGCAGTGACAGGCCGATCCGATAGTTTCGCACCACCCCGCACGACCGGGCGCCGCCATCCCGGTGCCCGTGCGCCGGGGCCGACGGACAGCGCCGCGAGACGCGAACTGGGGAGGACTGTGCGCGAGTTCACCACCCCCGCCCCGGCCGGGCCCGAGGCCACCGGAGGACTCGCCGACTCCTTGTACGACACCGCCGAACGCCGCCCCGACCTGGTGCAACTGTCCCGGCGGACCGGCGGCGGACGTTGGCAGGACGTCACCGCACGGGAGTTCCGGGACGACGTCCTCGCCCTCGCCAAGGGCCTGCTGACCCGCGGCGTGCGCTACGGCGACCGGGTCGCCCTGATGTCCCGCACGCGATACGAGTGGACGCTGTTCGACTACGCACTCTGGTCGATCGGTGCGATCACCGTCCCGGTCTACCCCACCGCCGCGCCCGAGCAGGTCCGCTGGATCCTCGCCGAGACCCAGGCGGTGGCCTGCCTGGTCGAGGACGAGGACGCCGCGATGACCGTCGGCGCGGTCTGCGACGCCCTGCCCGACCTGACCGGGATCTGGCAGCTGGACCGCGACTGCGTCGCCGCGATCACCGAGGACGGCCTGGGCGTCCCCGACGCCCTGGTGCACCGCCAGCGGCTCGGCGTCACCGCCGCCAACATCGCCACCGTGGTCTACACCTCGGGCACCACCGGACGCCCCAAGGGCTGCCTGATCAGCCACGCCAACCTGGCCGCCGAGGCCGACTCGCTGCTCGTCGGCTGGGGCGAGGTGCTGCGCGACACCGGCGGTGGCGGCCAGCCCGCCACCCTGCTCTTCCTACCGCTGGCGCACGTCTACGGACGGGCGGTGCAGATCGCGGCGATCCGCGGCGGCTTCCGGATCGGGCACGTCCCCGAGGTCTCCACCGACGCGCTGCTGCCCGCCCTGGCGAGCTTCCGGCCGACCTTCCTGCACGCCGTCCCGTACGTCTTCGAGAAGATCTTCCAGCGGGCCAGGCGCGCCGCCGAGGAGGCCGGGCGCGGCGAACTCTTCGAGCAGGCCCGGCAGGTGGCCGTCGACTGGGCGGCCGCCCGGGAGCAGAAGGCCTTCGGCCGCGGACCCGGCCCCGGTACGGCCCTGCGGCTGCGCCACCTGGCCTACGAGCGGACCGTCTACCCGAAGCTGCGCGCCGTGCTCGGCGGGCGGGTGCGCACCGTGATGTGCGGAGGCTCCTCGCTGCGGCGGGACCTGGGCCTGTTCTTCACCGGCGCCGGGCTCCAGTTCTACGAGGGCTACGGCCTCACCGAGACCAGCGCGGCGATCACCGCCAACCCGGCCGGCCGGCAGAAGCTCGGCACCGTCGGACAGCCGGTGCCGGGCGCCTCGGTGGCCATCGCGGACGACGGCGAGGTGTGGGTGCGCGGCGGCTCGGTCTTCGGCGGCTACCTCAACCACCCGCAGTGCACGGCGGAATCACTGGTCGACGGCTGGTTCGGGACGGGCGACCTGGGCCGGCTGGACGAGGACGGCTACCTCACCATCACCGGCCGCAAGAAGGACCTGATCGTCACCAGCAGCGGCAAGAACCTCGCCCCGACGGCACTGGAGGAACGGGTCGAGGCGCACCCGCTGGTCTCCCAGTGCCTGGTGGTCGGCGACGACCGGCCGTACGTGGCGGCGCTGATCACCCTCGACCCGGCCGCGCTGGCGCACTGGCTCAAGACCCACGGACGGGAGCAACTGGACGCCTGGGCGGTGCTGGCGGACGAGCAGCTGCACGTCGAGGTCCAGCGCGCGGTGGCGGCGGCGAACACCGCCGTCTCGCGGGCCGAGTCGATCCGCGCGTTCCGCCTGCTGCCACGGGAGTTCAGCCTGGAGCAGGGACTGCTGACCCCCTCACTCAAGCTGCGACGGACGGCGATCGCGGAGTACTACTCGACGGACATCGAGGAGCTGTACCTCTCCTGAGCCGGGCCTGACCTCCGTCCGAACCATGCCGTCGGGCAAGTCTTCTGACGTACCGTCTTGTCCCCTTTCGGGACGGATCGTTCGCGCTGCGGTTCACCTGCCGTTCCCTTGACGGGTGGATTGGTCCAGTCCATTGTTGCTCTTCGGTCCGAGTGCGGCGCACCTGCACCACCCGCTCCCGCCCCTCCGGGAGCGCCCCGGTTCCACGGTCCAGATTCCCGTTCCGCGCCCTCCCCACGGGCGTGCCCCCACCTGCTGGAGTCCTCACGTGTCGATGTCCACGCGCCTGTCCGCGCTGGCCGCCTCCGTCGCGCTGCTCACCGCCTTCGCCGTCCCGGCGGCCTCCGCCTCCCCGACGGCCTCCCCGACGGCCTCACCCGCGACCCCCGTCTCCCCCGCCGGCGGCGCGGGCGCCACGACCGTCAACCTGGCCACCAACCCCGGCTTCGAACTGCCCTCCCCCGCCCTCGCCGACTGGGGCAGCATCCCCGGCTGGAGCTGCACCGGCGGCCCGGCCGAGGCGGCCGTCACCACCTCCGGCGCACACTCCGGCACCTCGGCGCTCACCGTCACCCCGGCGAACGACGACTCCACCGGCGAGTGCGCGCAGACCGTCGCCGTCCAGCCCGGCACCACCTACACCGCCTCGGCCTGGGTGCGCGGCAACTTCGTCTACCTGGGCGCCACCGGCACCGGCCGGGACGTCGCCCCCGCCTGGACCGAGACCACCTCCGGCGGCTGGCAGCAGCTGACCACCCGCTTCACCACCGGCCCGAACACCCACAGCATCCGGCTGTACGTGCACGGCTGGTACCAGCAGGGCCCGTTCTCGGTGGACGACGTACGGGTCGACGGCCCGGCGCCCGCCCCGGCGGTGGCGGCCGGCTCGATCCCGACCACCGACAAGGTCGTCTTCTTCACCGTGGACGACGGCTGGCAGCGCACCCCCGAGGCGGAACGCTTCATCGCCGACCACCACCTGCCGATCACGGCCTTCCCGCTGCCGATGCCGGCCGGCACCGACCCGGACTTCTTCAAGCGGGTCACCTCCGTGCCCGGCTCCTCCGTGCAGGACCACAGCGTCTCGCACTCCGACCTGAGCAAACTCCCCCTGGAGCAGCAGCAGGTGGAGATCTGCGACGCGCGCGACGCGATGACCCGGCTGTTCGGCACCGCGCCCGTGGTGTTCCGCCCGCCGTTCTTCGCCTGGAACGCCGACACCCTGCAGGCCGCCGCGAACTGCGGCACCCGCACCGTGCTGACCGCCGACGCCGACTACAGCTGGGGCGCCTCCAACATCTGGCACCCGGGCCCGCTCCAGCCGGGCGACGTGATCCTGATGCACTGGACCGACACCCTCGCCACCGACCTGCCCCGCGCCCTCGCCGCCGCCGACGCCGCGGGCCTCAAGCCGGCCGGGCTGATCGACTACCTGCACTGACCGGCCCGCCCCGGGCGGCGAACGGATGGCAGTCGACGCATGACAGCTGACAGATTTCAGATGATGAAATCTGTCAGCTGTTCTCTGTTATCTGTTCTCTGTCAGCTGTTACCCGTCATCCCTTCGCGGTCGTCCCGTCGCTGCCACCGTCGGCCCCACCCCCTCTCCCCGCGCACGCTCCACGGTGATCACGCCTATTGACACGGCATCCACGGCCCACGTCTCATGGGGGTGTGCAGCGCGGCGTCGGCCACAGAGAAGTGGGCCGGCCGGCAGTCGGGCCAGCACCTTGCACGCAAAGGGACGATGCGCGATGAGTACCTTCTCCGCTGCCCTGATCTGACCCAGGCGGCCACCACGGTGTCCGCCCGTTCGTCGCGTGATGCCGTGTGTGGCCGCGCCCCCTCACTCGCAGGAGACTTCACCACACACATGCCCATGTCCTTCAACCTGAATGTCATCGAGGAGTTCCGCGCCAACGACGGCCGGGTCGGCGGTCCGTTCGAGGGCGGCGACCTGCTGTTGCTGACCACCACCGGGGCGCACTCCGGCCGGCCGCACACCGTACCGCTCGGGTACGTCCGGTCCGAGGGGCTGCTCCTGGTCATCGCCTCGGCGGCCGGCGCGCCGGAACACCCGCAGTGGTACCGCAATCTGCTGGCCCACCCCGTGGTCAGGGTCGAGCTCGGCACCGAGACCTTCGACGCGATCGCGGTACCCGCCGAAGGCCCGCGCCGGGGGCGACTGTTCGCCGCCGTCGTCCGCCGGGCACCCGGGTACGGCGACTACCAGGCCCACACCGAGCGGGAGTTGCCGGTGGTCGTCCTGGAGCGCCCCGAAGCGCCGCCGGGCCACCCGCGCGACGTCCGCAGCCTGGCCGACAAGCTGCTGGAGGCGCACAGCTGGCTGCGGGCCCAACTGCGCCACGTCCGGGCCGAGGCCCAAGCCCACTCCCCTGGCCGCCCGGCCGGGCTCGGGCTGCAACTGCGCCAGCACTGCCTGGCGTTCTGCGAGGGGCTGACGCACCACCACACCGGCGAGGACTCCGCGATCTTCCCCGCCCTCGCGCGCAGCCACCCCGAACTCGCCGGAGTGCTGGAGCGGCTCGGTGAGCAGCACCGGGCGATCGGACGGATCAAGGAGGAGCTGCTGGCGCTGCTGGCCGGGATCGAGGTCACGGATCCGGATCAGCTCCGCTCCGAACTGGACCGGATGTCAGCCGAGTTGGAGGCTCACCTCGCCCACGAGGAGGCGGAGCTGCTGCCCGCTCTCGCCGGGATCCCCTTCCCGCCGGTGCGGCCGGACCCCGGCGCCGGGCGCTGACGCGGCGGTGCCGCCGTCCCTTCCCAGGTCCTGGGAGGGGACGGCGGCACCGGCGTCACACCGTCAGCCCACCGGGATGGCGACCCGACGGGACGGCGGAGCGGCAGAGCGGCAGAGCGGCAGAGCGGCAGAGCGCGGACGCTCAGGACTGGCTGAACACCGGGAGGTAGCCGTTGGCCTGGCCGGCCGAGTTGGGGTGGTAGCTCTCGTCGATCGGCAGGGTGGTGCTGTGCAGCCAGGTGTCTTGCGAGCCGCAGATCTCGTGGCCGGAGAAGGCGTCACGCACGTCGCCGAAGGTGAAGCCGGCGTTGGCGACCTCCTTGGCGATCACGCCGTCCAGGGTGTCGGCGGCCTCGTTGATGGCGGCACGCTTGGTGTCGCCGATGCCGAAGAGGCAGTAGCCGCCGATCTGGTAGAGGTGCGGGTAGCCCATCACCACGACGTGGGCGTTCGGGGCCTTGGCACTGATGGCGTTGTACACCTGGTCCAGCTGGCCGGGCAGGGTGTTGGTCGCGTAGCTCTCGGCCGTGCTGACGGCGTTGAGGCAGTCGCTGTCCGAGCCCAGCACGCAGGTCTTCATGGTGCTGGAGAAGCCCGCGTCGTTGCCGCCGACCGAGAGGCTGACCAGCGTGGTGCCGCTGTTCAGCGCGGAGATCTGGCTGTTGAGGATGTCACCGGTTCTCGCGCCCGAGCAGGCGACGAAGGAGAAGGAGGCCGGGGAGTTCGCGTTCGTCCAGAGCTCGGCGTACGCGTTGGCGCTGCGCTTGCAGCTGCCGCTGTCGCCCAGGTAGTTGCCGGCACCGACGCCGGCCGAGTAGGAGTCGCCGAGGGCGACGTAGTTCACGCCGGCCGCGTTGGCGGCTGACGCCGTGAAGAGCGTCGTCATGGTGAGGGCCGCCGCGATCGCGGCGACGGAGAGGGCACGGGCAGGGCGGAGCATCGCACCTCCAGGTATGACGCGGGTCACAGAAAGGGATACCAAGCGGTAATCGAACACGGAAGCGTTCATGCCAAAGACATTGACGGGCAGTCTGCTGGCGCGGAAGTGAACTGCCGCGCGCGCAAGGTCAGTTCACGCCGACCGCCACCCCGGGCGCCGGCGCACCCGCGGACACGCGGACACGCACAGGCGGACGCGCGCTCCGGCACGGAACAACGCGCCGGTGCCTGCCGGCCGTGACCGCCCGGCACCGGCGTACTCGACGCCGCTTCGCTCAGGAGCGGCTGAACACCGGGAGGTAACCCCCGGACTGGCCGGCCGAGTTCGGGTGGTAGCTCTCGTCGATCGGCAGCGTGGTGCTGTGCAGCCAGGTGCTCTGCGAGCCGCAGATCTCGTGCTCGGCGAAGGCGCTGCGCACGTCGCCGAAGGTGAATCCGGCGTTGGCGACCCGCTTGGCGATCACGCCGTCCAACGTGTCGGCCGCACCGTTGATGGCGGCACGCTTGGTGTCACCGATGCCGAAGATGCAGTCGCCGCCGACCTTGTACAGGTGCGGGTAGCCCATCACCACGACGTGGGCCTTCGGAGCCTTGGCCTTGATGGCGGAGTACACCCGGTCCAGCTGGCCGGGCAGGGTGTTGGTCGCGTAGCTCTTCGCCGTGTTGACGGCGTTGAGGCAGTCGCTGTCCGAGCCCAGCACGCAGGTCTTCATCGTGTCGGCGAAGCCCGCGTCGTTGCCGCCGATCGACAGGCTGACCAGCGTGGTGCCGGTGTTCAGCGCGGAGACCTGACTGTTGAGCACATCGCCGGTTCTCGCCCCCGAACAGGCCACGAAGGAGAAGGAGGACGGCTTGTTCGTGTTCTTCCACAGGTACGCGTACGCATTGGTGCTGCGCTTGCAGCTACCACTGTCGCTCAGGTAGCTACCGGCGCCGACGCCGGCCGAGTACGAGTCCCCGAGGGCGACGTAGTTGACACCCGCCGCGTTGGCGGCTGACGCCGTGAAGAGCGTCGTCATGGTGAGACCGGCCGCAATGGCGGCGACGGACAGGGCACGAGCAGGGCGGAGCATGGCACCTCCTGATATGACGCGGGTCACAGAAGGGATACCAGGCGGTAGCCCGGCACGGAAGCGCTCATGCCAAGGACATTGACGGGCCGTCTGATAGCGCAAACGTGAACTACCACCGACCGAGCGTGAGTTCGCCCAGGTGGGTGTGGGTGTACGTCGACGCGCGTCGGTCATCGCGTGTAGACAAAAAACTTCCGAGAAGTCAGCTCGCCGTCAGCCACCGGTCAGGCTGCGGCCGCCGGTGCGTCGGTTCCGCGCCCGCAGCCGGGCAGCCCTGCTCCGGGGACGGCGCGCCGCCGGCCGCGTTCCGGGGGCCCGGTTCAGTACCGCGGGACGCGTCCGCCGCCCGGGTACACCGGGCCGGGGAAGACCGTGCAGCCCTCGACCGGGAGCTCCTCGATCTCCTCGTTAGCGGCGGCCGGCACACCGAGCCAGTGGACGGCGGTGGCGACCGCCGCCCGGGCCTGGCGCAGCCCGGGCTCGCCCCAACCCAGTAGCTCGACCGCGAGCCCCGGCGCGACCAGCAGCCGCCGGTAGTGCCGGCCCGAGGCCGGATCGGCCGCGCTCGGACCGACCGCCCGCAGCGCCGCCGCCATCCGGACCCGGGCGCACTCGTGCCCGCCGTTCGCCGAGCCGACCCGGTCGTACAGGTAGCCGAGGTAGTACGGCCGGCCGATCACGGCCTGGGCCTCCTCCCCCGCCTCCCGCGCCAGGGCGGCGGCCGGGTCGCCGTCGTCCTCCGGCTCCAGCGAGCCGCCGGGCAGCGAGCAGATCCCGTCCCGGGGGTTGACCAGGGTCAGCACCCGGCCGTCCGGGGCGAACAGCCAGCCCCAGGACTGCTTCATCGGCAGCCCTTCCGGCACCTGCTCACCCGGCCGCCACGGCCAACCCGCCGTGGGACGCCGGCGCACCTTCCCGAGCAGCTCGGCGATCTCCGCCGTGAACTCGATCCGGCCCATGCCGCGCGTCCCCCCTCTCGGTGTCGGGCTCGCCGGACCCTACGGAGCACGGTACGGAGCGGAGCGACCGGAGTGGCGGCGTGGGGGACCGCGCACTCCTGCTGTTGATCTTCTCCGATCTTCCCCGAACAGGCGGTCGATGAACAGTCCCCAGCGCCGCATGGTGGATGCGGAGGCCGCGAACGCCCTGATCACCCCAGCAGCCCACCCCCGCCCCCGGCCTCCGGGAGGCCCGGCAGCGGGAACCCCGGCTGCGGGACCGCACCGGGCGGGAAGGGCAGCCCGCGCGCCGCGTCGTCGGCCAGCTCGTCGAACACCTCGTGGGCGGTCATCGGCCGCAGCCGCCCACCGGCCAGCGCCCAGCCCCGCACCCGCGGACCGCTCCTCGCCCCGTCCGCGAGCCCGCCCGGCGGAGCGCTCGCCGACCGCCCCGAAGGGTGGTCCGAGGGTCGGTCCGCCTCCCAGTCCGGGGCCCGGTCCGGGGCCCGGTCCGGGGCCCGGACCGCCGCGTGGCCCGCCGACCGGTACGGCGACGCGGCCGGATCGCCGTGCAGCAGCAACGCCCCCGCACCGCCCGAGGCCACGCCGGCCGCGAGCGTCACGCAGAACGCCTCCACATCCCGCCCGGCGGGTAGCAGCCGCCCCGCCTCGACGCAGACGTCCACCGCCGAGGTGAGCTGCTCACCGTCCTCCGGGCCGTGGCAGCGCAGCGTCAGCAGGTGGCAGCCCTCCCCCGCGCCCTCGGCCAGCGCCAGGTACACGGACGTCACGTACCGCATCACGGCCGCCATCCGCCGCTGCCCGGCCAGGTCGTCGCCCAGCACGTCGAGCAGCGCCGCACAGCCGACGGACATCCGCACCCGCGCCCGGTGGTCGTCCAGCAGCACCGGGAGGAGGTCGGCCATCGGCTCCCCCGCGTAGACGAAGGGCTCCCCGGCGAGCTCCGGATCCCCCGCGTACGCGACCCGGGCGGCCGACGCCCGGGGGTCGAGGCCGAGCGCGGCGCAGTAGTCCTCGAAGTCACCCGCCTCCAGGACGCGCAGGTGCACTTCCAGCCCCTGCTGGTATAGGCCCCTGAGCTGCTCCTCCGCCCGCACCAGGTACTCCCGGTATCCGAGCGCGCCGAACAGCCCGTACTCGGCCAGCACGGCGAAGTCCTCCGCCTCGACGGCCAGCGCCACCGCCACCGGCTGGGGCGGCGCCCCGCGGGCCCGGCCGTCGCGCCGCCCCCGCGCCCCGGCTCCCCCGGCCCCGACGGCCCGCGCACCCGGCGGTCGCCCCGCGCCCGGCGGCGCGGCCCCACCGGGCCCACCCGCCGACGGCCGCCCGAACCCGGGGCCGGCCCCACTCCCGGGCCCGCTCCCGGGCCCGCTCCCGGGCCCGGATGCGTTCCCGGGCCCGGACCCCGGCCTCCGCCCGCCGGACAGCAGCGCCCCCGGCGCCCGCAGCAGCCGCTTCCGCACCACCACGACGCCCAACACCTCGTACACCGACTCCCGCACGGTCATGGTCTCCTCCTGTCCCGTCGGCCTCCGACCCCCGGATCCGCCGACGCCACGGAACATACACAGAGCCACTGACAATCCACCCCGAGTAATCGAACACCGGCGCCCGAGGCTCCCCAGAGGAGCAACATTTGCCCCAAGGCCGGTCCACCGCAGCCCGCCAAGGGGCAAACATGAGCCCCTCGTCGACCACTCGCCCACCGTCCACCCGCCACTCGCCCACCGCCCGCCCTCGGCTCGCCCAGCGGACAACCCCCCGTGGCCACTGAGCAGGCCGGGATTGTCAGCGCAGCGACTGAGGTCGAGCCCGGTGGAAGGCGAGACCAGTCGTGTCACTGCGGCCGAACTGGTGGTTCCCCCGCTGTACGTCCAGGACATCTTCAACCTGGCCCCTGGCGACCAGCTTGTCCGGCGGGAGTACATCGCAGGCCGGGGGAAGACCCGAACCATGCTGGCAGTCGCCTGGTCCCGGCTCACTTCGCCGCCGTGGTCCCCGACCTGCTGTCGACCGCGCCCGGCAAGAACGCGGGGCTCACGGCAAAGGTGCTCGAGGCGTCCGGTCGGACGATCACGCATGCCCGGGACCAGCAAATGAGAGAACCGCCCCGGCCAAGTAGGCCGGGGCGGTTTGCTTTGCTTCGAGCGTTCTGAGGAGCGCGAGGAACGGGTTCCCGGAGGCAACCGGCTCAGGCCGGGGATCGGGCACTGGAGCCGGGGGCGTGGTCTTGGCGGGGCGGTAGGAGTCCATGCGGACGACCGTGGCCGGGCGCCGACATGCGGCAGCAGTTCGGAGGAGTCCCCACCTGGCGCCTCCTCGGCGCGCTAGTTCCCCTCATCTCCGCATGCCTTCAAAACCTCCGACCGCGCCCGGCTCGCCTGACCATCCCCAGCGTCTTGGGCATACCAATTTCTCAATAGGCTGTCTTCATATGTCTCAAGCCGGGATTTTATGTCATAGTCAAGCTCTGGGAGATCTAGAGCATCTTTCGCCTGATTGATGATCTGCTGTCGATTTTGATATGTAGTATAGCCATTCGGCTCATACTTGACGAGCGCGCTCTTCATCCACCCGCAGGCCGTGTTGTTCACTAATTTCGGAAGGCCCCAGGATATTGCGCCAACCATAACTACGGCACCCATTGCTACGACTACTGCATCGCGGGCCTTCTTTGCCGTGAGACCACCCGATCGCTCGGTTGCACTGCTTGCGCCATCCTGGCCTTCGGAGTTGCTGTGCCGCTGTTCCAGTGGCCCGCGTGTGTTGACAGCGGGCACCGGCGTGGCAGGTGATGGCCTGTTGAGCAGTAATTTCTCAACCTGCTGTTGCCGCTCAAGCTCTATGGCTGCTCTCAAGTAGGCTTGGTTATCCTTCTTCGGCAGCAAGACCTTGTGCTCAGTCTGCGGCCCACCGGGGTTCTCCGAGCGAGAAGGTCCGGCAAGGAAGACCAATGCTGTTGAAATGCCGAGCCGCTGTTCGGGCTTCTTCTCAAGTAGCAGACGGACGACTGTTCTAAGCGGGTCACGGGCCTTCACGAGCGGTGGAGGCTCATCCATCAGCACTGCGGACATGGATGCCATTGACGTCTCCCTCCTGAACGGGGAGATTCCTTCAATGGCTTGGAAGAGCGTGGCTCCGAGGGAGAAGAGGTCGCTGACCGGCATGTCGGCCCGTCCCCGGATTCGCTCGGGCGCCATGTACTCCGGGGAGCCAATGACTGTCCCCGACGCAGTCAGCACCGTGTCGTTCTCGTGCCGGGCGATCCCGAAGTCGGTGAGAAGGATTCTTCCGTCAGAGGCCATCATGACGTTGGCCGGTTTGACGTCGCGGTGGAAGATACCGGCGCGGTGAGCGGCGTCAAGGGCTTCCAGGAGTGCCCTGGCAACCTTGAGCGCCGTGTCACGGGGCAACGGGCCACGCTGCCTGACGTATTCGTCCAACGAGCAGCCGTTGACCAGTTGCATCACGATCCACGGGCGGCCGGCATCCACGACGACTTCGTGAACGGTCACGATGTTGGGGTGATCGCGGAGCTTGGCGGCACTTCGGGCCTCACGCGCGGCGCGCTTGAGGCGCTCGTTGTACTCCTCCTCGAACTGCGCGGGTGGGAGCCAGATCTCCTTGATCGCTATGTCTACGTCAAGGTGCTCGTCGTGAGCCTTCCAAACCCGTCCGAAGCCACCCGACCCCAGGCTGGAGACCAGCCGGTACTTCCCCCCGACGAGCTGGCCAGGGCTTGCCTCGTGAGCCATCGTGTCCCCCGGGCTCTCGCACCAACGAGCAGTCGGGTTCGAGCGTACGCAGTGTGTACATGACGGGACCAGACATCGGCGGAACTCGATCGAGATCGAAATGCAGTCGCCCATGCGGCCCTGCACATGGGGATCGTGGCAGGGATCATCGTCCTCTTCGAGCCGGACCAGGCCCAGGCGGAGAGCCCGGCGGGCGAAGAGCGGGCCGTGCTCCTGGTGCACGCCCTCGGGGTACGGTGATGAGCCGTGGACGGCTCACTACCTCCGGCACTTCTTCGCCTCCGGTGCCATCGCGGGTGGGGTGTCCCCCCTGGAGGTCTCCCGTTGGCTCGGGCACTCCACGATCCGGATCACCGCCGACATCTACGGCCGCCTCTCCCCTGATGCGCGAGAGAGACTGAGGACCGTGATGGACGAGGCTCTGTCGGTGGGTCCTGTGATACTCGGTACTGACCAGGCACTGGCCGCGTGACCCGTGCTGACTCGGTGCTGACCCGGAGGACATCAAAGTGGCAAACGTGCAGGTAGGAGCGCTGTAGTGAGACTGCTGCATACCTCCGACTGGCATCTCGGGCGCTCGTTCCACCGGGAGAGCCTGCACGACGCCCAGCGCGCCTTCCTGGACCACCTCGTGGAGGTGGTCCGGTCCGAGGGCGTGGACGCCGTGCTGGTCGCCGGGGACGTGTACGACCGGGCGCTGCCCAGCCTGGACGCGGTCGCGCTGTTCGACGACGTGCTGCACCGGCTGGCGGAGCTCGGGGTCCCGACGGTCTTCATCAGCGGCAACCACGACTCGGCCCGCCGCCTCGGCGTCGGCGCCGGCCTGATCGGGCGCGCCGGGATCCACCTGCGGACGGACCCGGGCGCGTGCGCCGAGCCCGTCCTGCTGGCGGACGAGCACGGCCCGGTGGCGGTGTACGGGCTGCCCTACCTGGAGCCGACGCTGGTCCGCGAGCGCTTCGGCCTGGCCAAGGGCGGGCACGCGGCGGTGCTCGGCGCGGCGATGGAGCAGGTCCGCGCCGACCTGTCGGCCCGCCCGGAGGGGACGCGGGCGGTGGTGCTCGCGCACGCCTTCGTCACCGGCGGAGCACCGAGCGACAGCGAGCGGGACATCGCCGTCGGCGGGGTCGCCGCCGTCCCCGCCTCGGTGTTCGACGGGGTGCACTACGCCGCGCTCGGCCACCTCCACGGCTGCCAGACCCTCGCCCCCCACCTGCGGTACAGCGGCTCCCCGCTCGCCTACTCCTTCTCCGAGGCGCGCCAGCGCAAGACCATGTGGCTGGTCGACCTCGCCGCCGACGGCGCGGTGACGGCCGAGCGGGTCGACTGCCCCCGACCGCGTGCCCTCGCCGCCCTGCGCGGCACCCTCGCCGAGCTGCTCACCGACGAGAGGTACACCGAGGACGAGCAGTCCTGGGTGCAGGCCACGCTCACCGACGCCGCCCGCCCGGGCGAGCCGATGGAGCAGCTGCGCCGCCGCTTCCCGCACACCCTCCAGCTGCTGTTCGACCCCGAGGACGGCGGCACCGAGCCGGCCCGGTCGTACGCCTCCCGGGTCAGCGGCCGGGAGGACCTGGAGATCGCCGAGGGCTTCCTGCGGCACGTCCGCCCCGGGGCCGAGCCGGAGCCGGACGAGCTCGGCTGGCTGCGCGAGGGCTTCGAGCACGTCCGCACGGACGCCGACCGGAAGGCGGACCTGCCCCGATGAGGCTGCACCGGCTCACCGTCACCGCCTTCGGCCCGTTCGCGGGCAGCGAGACGGTGGACTTCGACGCGCTCGCCGCCGGCGGGCTGTTCCTGCTGCGCGGGGCGACGGGCGCGGGCAAGAGCAGCGTGCTGGACGCGGTCTGCTTCGCGCTGTACGGCGAGACGCCCAACGCCCGCCGGGCCAACCGGCTGCGCAGCGACCACGCCGACCCCGGACAGCTGACCCAGGTCGAGCTGGAGCTGACGCTGGGCGGGCGCCGGCTGCGGATCACCCGGCTGCCCGAGCAGCGCCGGCCGAAGAAGGTCGGCACCGGCACCACCGTCGAGCGGCCGCAGACCCTGCTGCGCGCGTGGGCCGCCGACGCGGGCGACGGCGCCCCCGGCTGGCAGCCGGTCAGCAAGTCGCACCAGGAGGCCGGGGAGGAGATCCACCGGCTGATCGGCATGAGCCGGGAACAGTTCTGCCAGGTGGTGCTGCTGCCGCAGGGTGACTTCGCCCGCTTCCTCAAGGGGGACTCCGAGGAGCGCGGCAAGCTGCTGCGCCGCCTCTTCGACACCGAGCGCTACGGGCACGTCGAGGCCTGGCTCGCCGACCGGCGCCGCACCCAGGAGACGGCCGTCCAGGCCGGACGCCGACGCCTGCGGGACCTCGCCAGCAAGGCCGAGCAGGCCGCCGGCCCCGGGGCCGAACCCGCCGGGGCGTGGGTGCCGGCCGAGGACGGCGACGCCGACCTCGCCCCCGGGCTGCTCGGCTGGGCCGCGATCCTGCGCGGCGGCGCGGCCGAGCAGCTCACCGTCGCCGAGGCCGCCCTCGCGGGCGCCGAGGCCGCGCACCGGGCCGCCCAGCACGGGCGCGAAGGCGCCGAGGAGCTCGCCGCCCGCCAGCGCCGGCACCGGGAGGCACTGGCCGAGGCCGACCGGCTGGCCGCCTTCGAACCGGCCGCGGCGCGGGACCGGCAGCGGCTCGCGGCCGCCCAGGAGGCGGTCGGCGTGGAATCCGCGCTGCGCCTGCGGGAGAGCGCGGCCGAGGCGCTCGGCCGGGCCCGGGAGACGGAGCAGCGGCGCCGGGAGGCGCTGGCCCGTACCGGGATCGCGGAGCACGTCCCGGCCGGGGCCGGGGCCGGTGCCGCCGAGCTGGCCGACGCGGAACTGCGGCTGCGCGCCGAGGTGGTCCGGCTGGAGACGGCCCGGGCGGAGGAGCGGCGTTGCGCCGAACTCGGCCGCGAGCAGCTCGCCCTGGCCGCGGAGCGGCGCGGCGCCGAGGAGCGGGCCGAGGAGGCCGAGGACTGGCTGGCCGAGTTCGACGGCGAGCTGGGCCGCCTGGAGGAGCAGCAGGAACGGGCCCGGACGGCGGGCGTCCGGGTCGAGCAACTGGACGGCCGGCGCGCCGAGTCGACCACCCGCCTGGCCGCGGCCCGGGAGCGGGACGGCCTGCGGGTGGAGATCGCGGCGGCCGAGCCGAGGGTCGCCGAGCTGCGCACGGCCGCGCTGGACGCCCGTGAGTTCGGCCTGGACCTGCGGGACCGCCGACTGGCCGGCATGGCCGCCGAGTTGGCCGAGCAGCTCCGCTCGGGCGAGGCCTGCCGGGTCTGCGGCTCGGCCGAGCACCCGGCGCCCGCCGAGGCCGCCGACGGCGGCCGGGTGAGCGCCGAGGACGAGGAGCGGGCCGGTCGGGCGCAGGCCGCCGCCGAGCGGGCCTGGGGCGAGGCCGACCAGGCGCTGACCGCGCTGCGGGTGCGCGAGGCGACGGCCGCCGGTGCGGCCGGCCCCGAGGCAGCGGACGTGCTCGCGCGCTCGCTCGCCGAGCTGGAGCGGGAGCACCGCGCCGCGCTGCACGAGGCGGAGGCGCTCGGCCGGGTCGGCCGGGAGATCGCCCGGCTGTCGCAGGACCGCACCCGTCGGCTGGACGAGCTGAACGAGGCAAAGGAGCGCGCCGCCGTCCTCACCGACCGGCTGCAGGCCCTGGCGGACGACCAGCGGGCGCTGAGCGCCAGGGTGTCGGCCGCGCGCGGCGCGGCCGCCTCGGTCGCCGACCGGGCCGCGACGCTGGGCCGGCTCGCCGAGGCGGTCGCCGCGGTGGCCGGGGCCGCGCGGGCGGCGTCGGAGGCGCGGGAGCGGCTCGACGCGGCCGAGGAGGAACTCGGCAAGGCCGCCGCCGCGGCGGGCTTCCCGGATGCCGGGGCCGCGCTCGCCGTCCTACTGCCCCGGGAGGAGCGGGAGCGGCTGGAGGCCCGGCTGGAGCGGCACCGCGCGGAGTCCGCCGCCGTCCGGCACGAGTTGGCGCTGCCCGAACTGGCCGAGGCCGCCGCCCGTCCGCCGGTCGACCTGCCCGCCGCCGCGGCCGCGCTGAGCGCCGCCACCGACCGCCTCGGCCGGGCGCACGCCGCCCGGTCGGCCGCCCGGGAGCGCTGCGCGGCACTCGCCGAGATCGGGGACCGGCTGGGCGAGCTGGCCGCCGAGCTGGCCCCGACCCTGGAGCGGTACGGGCGGATCAACCGGCTGGCCGCGCTGGCCGCCGGCACCTCCACCGAGAACCGGCTGCGGATGCGGCTGGAGTCGTACGTGCTCGCGGCCCGGCTGGAGCAGGTCGCGGCGGCGGCCAGCGACCGGCTGGTCCGGATGTCCGGCGGCCGTTACACCCTGGTCCACAGTGACGACCGCGGCACCGGCAACAAGCGCTCCGGACTGGCCCTGCGGGTCGTCGACGCCTGGACGGGCACCGAGCGGGACACCGCCACCCTCTCCGGCGGCGAGAGCTTCTTCGCCTCGCTCTCCCTCGCCCTCGGCCTGGCCGACGTGGTCACCGACGAGGCCGGCGGGATGCCACTGGACACGCTCTTCATCGACGAGGGCTTCGGCACCTTGGACGAACAGTCCCTGGAGGAGGTGATGGACGTCCTCGACGGCCTGCGCGAGCGGGACCGCGCCGTCGGCATCGTCAGCCACGTCGCCGACCTGCGCAGCCGCATCCCGGCCCAGCTCCTGGTCCGCAAGGGCCGCCACGGCTCCACCCTCGCCCTGGCCGGCCGGGAGGACGCCTGACGCCCACCCCGCCCTACACGCCCAAAACGCCCGCCCCGCCCGACACGCCCAGCCCGCTCAGCCCGAACAGGCGATCCGCTGGGCCTGCTGCCAGGCACAGGTCGGGCACAGGGTGCTGCCCGGCTGGTCGGCGGGCAGCACCGTCGGCTCACCGCACAGCACGCAGTCGGCCCGCGGTCCCTCCGCCCCCGGGTCCTCCCGCAGCGCCGCTTCCGTCGCCCCCACCGGCACCGGCCCACAGGCCGCCGCGTCCCCGCCCACCACGGCGCCGTCCGTCCTGCTCTCACTCATGCCGCCTTCCTACTCCCCGCCCCCACCCCGCCGCAAGGCGGGCCTGCGGCCCGGGGCTAGCGTGGCCGGCATGGTTGGCACAAGCGGCACAGTCGGCACAGTCGGCACGGTTCGTGGGTCCGGGGGTCTGCGGCGGCGGTTGCGGGAGGCCCGGGCGGGCGGGCCGACGTACGCGGAGGTGGGGGCGACCCGGGGTGGGCCGTTGCCGGAGGGGTACGCGCACCTGCGCCGACGGGTGCACCTGGGGCGGGGGCCGGAGGTGCTGGAGCAGGCCGGGCGGTACGTGCTCGGGTGGGGCAGTCAGCTGGGGACCGGGTTCGCGGTGTACCCGGGCGGACCGGTCCGGGACGGGGCCACCGTGCTGCTGCGGCTGAGCCTGCCGGGCAGCCGGTGGCCGAGGCTGGTGATCCCCTGCCGGGTGGTGTGGACGGTGGCCGGGCCGGACCGGATCGGGTTCGCGTACGGGACGCTGCCGGGGCATCCGGAGTGCGGGGAGGAGTCGTTCCTGGTGTCGATGGACGCCGACGGCGAGGTGTGGTTCGAGGTGGCCGCGTTCTCCCGGCTGTCCGCCTGGTACGCCCGGCTGGGCCGGCCGGTCGCTCTGCTCTGCCAGTACCTGGCGATCGAGCGCTACCTCGCGGCCGTGGCCGGCCACGTCGCGAGGCTCGGCCCGTAGCTCAGCGGGTCGTCCGGCCCGTGGTCCCACCCGTAGCTCAGCGCGTAGTCCGGCCCGCAGCCCGGCTCGCAGGCCGGCCCGTCACTCAGCCGAGGAAGGACAGCCGCACGGTGCGGCGCGGGTTGTCGCCGTTGGTGTCGATCAGCACCACGGACTGCCAGACGCCGAGGGCCAGTTGGCCGCCGAGCACCGGGAGGGTGGCGTGCGGGGCGACCAGGCCGGGCACCACGTGGTCCCGTCCGTGGCCGGGGCTGCCGTGCCGGTGGCGCCAGCGGTCGTCGGCGGGGAGCAGCGCGCGCAGGGTGGCGAGGAAGTCGTCGTCGCTGCCCGAGCCGGTCTCCAGGACGGCGATCCCGGCGGTGGCGTGCGGGACGAAGACGTTGAGCAGCCCGTCCCGCCCGGCGGCCCGCTCGTCGAGGAACGCGGCGCAGCGGTCGGTGATGTCCAGCGCGACCTCGCGGTTGCCGGTGGTGATCTCCAGGGTGGTGGTCTGGAAGGACCCGGTCGCCCCGGCTGACGTGGAGTGGTTGTTGTCCGCCATGGCGCCATCCTGGCCCAGGTCGACCGGTCGGGCGTACTGCCTCGCCGACTGCCCACGCGGGGGCGGCGGCCTCGCGTAGGGTGAAAGGTTCAGACCAATTTGGCGGTCCCGTCTCCGGATACGCCGACGACCCGACGGGCCGGTGGTCCGTCGGGTCGTTCGTGAGCCGGTCCCGGGCCGAGGCCGCGGGCCTGCTCCAGGGTCTCAGCCGCGCCCGCCGAAGAGGCTGCGGCGCAGCCGGCGCAGCGGCGCCAGCAGCGAGACCCGGGTGTGGCGACGGCGGGCCGCCGCCGGGGTGTCGGCGCCGCGCGGCGTCAGCTCCCTTATCAACCCGAGCGCCTCGGCGGTGTCCACCGCCGGGAGCGCGGGCGCGCCGAGCACGGCCAGGTGTCGCTCGATCCGGCGGCCGGTCGCGCCGACACCGCACTGGACCGCCGGCACACGGGGCCGAGTCCGCACTTGCATGTGTTCCATCAGTTTTCCCACCCCTACGAGGCGCCAGGGCCGTGAGGCGAAGACTATCCGTGAGGGACGGCCTTCGCGCAACCGTCCTCGGTGTTGTGCCACCGTACCGTGCGGCGTCAACTGACGATGCACCAGGGGCAGCTCGGGCGGTCACGACTAGGCATCAATGATGGTGCACGACCCGCCATTCGTCACCAGGGCCAGGAGGCGCGGCCCCGGCGTCCGTCCGCGCGGTGCACGCCGCGCGCAGGCGGGTGCGGGCGGGCCCGAGCCGGCGTACGACAGGCACTCCCGCGGCGCCGACTGCGACCTCGACTGCGGCGTCGACGAATCGCCCCCATATAGGGGACAGTCGCGAGGTCGACAAAACGATCACCAGCGGGTGGTCGACCGCACGCAAGCCGATTCATGAAGTGAACACATACGAGGGATTGACTCGCGTCGATCCTCCAAGCAGTATCTGAGGCACGCACCGGTGCCCGCACCGCACGCAGGTGCGTGTTCGAGTCGTGAAGCGACTCGATCGAACTCCGGCTCCTGCGGGCCACTGCCCGGTCACCTCGACGCTGCGGTGACCAGGCCCGTACGGTGCCCGGACCGGCGGCCGGCCGTAGAGGGTCGGCCCGGCCGCCACCAGACTGCCGGTGCCACCCCGTTCCGGGGCCAGGCACCGGCGGTCCCGGACCGGTGATCACCCCCGCTCCGACCCCCGGCGCACCCGGTGGCCGCCCCCGTCCCGTCCCGGGCGGACGTCCCCGCAGGTCGCACCGCGTGGATCGGTAGACTCGGCCAGCGTGTCCCTCCTCCTCAGCATCGTGCTCCCGGTCCACGGCGTGGAGCGGTACCTGCCGCGCTGCCTCGACTCGATCCTCGGCGAGACCCCCGCCGCCGAGACCCGCTTCGAGGTCATCGCGGTCGACGACCTCTCCCCCGACGGCTCCGGCGCGATCCTGGACGCCTACGCCGCCCGCGACCCCCGGCTGCGCGTGATGCACCTCACCGAGAACCAGGGCCTCGGCGGCGCCCGGGCCGCCGCCCTGCCGCAGGCGCGCGGCGAGTACGTCTGGTTCGTGGACAGCGACGACTGGCTGCCCGAGCGGACGGTCGGCGTGATCCTGGACGAGCTGACGCAGGAGCGCCGCCGCGAGGCGCCCGCCGACGTCCTGCTCACCGACTTCACCCACGTCTACCCGGACGGCGGGAGCGAGCCCAACCCCTGGCGGCACGTGCTGGTCGGCTCCCCGCTGGTCGAGGGCTGCACGGTGGCCGAACACCCGGCGCTGTTCCAGACCGTGATGTCGGTGTGGAACAAGGTGTTCCGCCGCGCGTTCCTGGAGGGCCTCGGGGTCTCCTTCGGCCGCGGCTACTACGAGGACATCTCGGTCACCTACCCCGCGCTGCTGGCCGCCGGGCGGCTGCGCTACCTCGACCGCCCCTGCTACAACTACCGGCGCGGCCGGGACGGCGCGATCACCGCCACCGCCTCCCCCAAGCACGCCGACGTGTTCGCCCAGTACGACGCCATCTTCGCCTTCCTGGACCGGTGCGAGCGCCCGGACGGCCCCGGACGGCCCGTCCCGCCGGCGCTGCGCACCCTGGTCTTCGACCGGACCGTCCGGCAGGCGCTGAACGTCTACGACACCCCCGGACTGGTCCCGGTCGACCGGCGCCGGGACTACTTCCACCGGGTCGCCGCGCACTTCGAGCGCCACCGCCCGGCCGACTACCGCTTCCCCGGCGGGGTGCGCGGCGTGCAGTACCGGCTGGCCTCGCGCGGCGCCCGGATCGCGTACGCCGAGCTGCGCCGCACCGGCCGGCTGCCGCGCGAACTCAAGCGCGGGGCACGGGCGGTGGCCCCCGCGGTGAAGAAGGGCGTGCGCAGCGGCGCCCGGTTCACGGCGTACAACGCGTTCCGCCGCCTGCCGCTGGACGAGCACCTGGCGGTCTACGCCGCGTACTGGCACCGGGGTTACGCGTGCAGCCCGGCGGCGATCTACGAGAAGGCGAAGGAACTCGCCCCGCAGATCCGCGGCGTGTGGGTGGTGGAGAACCGCCGGCAGGCCGACGCGATGCCGCCCGGCGTCCCGTACGTGATCGTCAACACCCCGGCGTACCTCAAGGCGATGGCGACCGCGAAGTACTTCGTGAACAACGTCAACTTCCCGCGCACGATGGCGAAGCGGCCGGGCACGGTGCACGTCCAGACCCAGCACGGCACCCCGCTCAAGGCGATGGGGATGGACCTGCGGGGCCGCCCCGAGGCCGCCGCCGAGGGGATGGACTTCGACCGGCTCCAGGAGGCCGTCGACCGCTGGGACTTCCTGGTCTCCTCCAACCCGCACACCAGCGAGCACTTCGCCCGGGCCTTCCCGGGCCGCTACGAGATGCTGGACACCGGCTACCCGCGCAACGACCGGCTGGCCAACTCCACCCCGGGGGAGGTCCTGGCCATGCGCGAGCGGCTGGGGCTGCGGCCCGGCACCACGTCGGTGCTGTACGCGCCGACCCACCGCGGCGGCAAGGGCGGCTACGTGCCGCTGCTGGACGTGGCGGAGCTGGCGCGGGCGCTGGGCCCGCGGTTCACGCTGCTGGTGCGCACCCACTACTTCCACGCCGACGGCCCGGGCGACCTGACGGCCGGTGAGGACGCTGCGGAGATCGTGGACGTGTCGGCGCACCCGGTGGTCGAGGACCTCTACCTGGCGGCGGACGCGCTGGTGACGGACTACTCGTCGATGATGTTCGACTACGCGGTGCTGGACCGACCGGTCGTCATATTCGCTCCGGACTGGGAGGAGTACCAGCGCGAACGCGGCGTGTACTTCGACCTGTTCGCCCAGCCGCCGGGCGCGGTCACGGTCGACGCGGCGGGGCTGGCGCGGGCGCTGCGCGCGGGCGACCCGGAGCCGGGTGCGCGCAAGCGGTTCCGGGAGAGGTTCTGCGTCTGGGACGACGGCGGGGCGGCGGAGCGGGTGGTGCGCCGGGTGTTCCCGGTGGCTCCGACGGACAGGCCGTAGGGCGGGCGGCAGGACGGACGGGAGGACGAACGACGGGGCCTGCGGACGGGACCGGTGCCGCCGGTACGGCGACCGGCCCCGTCCGTGCGGGCTCAGCGCTGGCGGGCGGCCAGGAACTCCTCGAAGTCCAGGTAGCCCTGGTGACGGGTGTCCATCGCGTGGATCAGCGCCTCGGCCATCGAGATGGTGACGCTGTGGTCGCCCATCTCGTTGGCGGCCAGCGCGTACTCGGCCGGGGTGATCTTGCCGTCGCCGTTCTTGTCGAAACGGTCGAACATCTCCTTGATGGCCGCGACGCTCTCCATCGTTCCTCCTGGGTACTGCAAATTCTTGCTCGGTTCGGACGGCCGTACCCTACCCGGCCGTGGTGTTCGCCACGGTCGGCGGGAGTGGACGGGCTCCCGGGTGGGTGTCGTAGTCTGCGGGTCTGATTGCTGGCCCGGACTCCTCCGGGGCGGTCGTTCGTCCAGGGAGGGAACCCGTGCTCGACCTCGCCACCAGGCTGGTGCTGAAACCCGTTTCACGCGGGATCTGGCGTCCGGCCATCGAGGGCATCGAGAACGTGCCGCGCAAGGGCGGGGTGATCCTGGCCAGCAACCACCTGTCGTTCATCGACAGCGTGGTGATCCCGCTCACCGCCCCGCGCCGGGTCCACTTCCTCGCCAAGGCCGAGTACTTCACCGGCACCGGGCTCAAGGGCCGGCTCTCCAAGGGCTTCTTCGAGTCGATCGGCGCGGTTCCGGTCGAGCGCGGCACCTACCGCTCCGCCCAGGCCTCGCTGGAGTCGGCGCTGGAGATCCTGGAGGACGGCAAGGCCTTCGGCATCTACCCGGAGGGCACCCGGTCGCTGGACGGCCGGCTCTACCGGGGCAAGACGGGGGTCGCCTGGCTCGCGCTGACCGCGGGCGTCCCGGTCGTCCCGGTGGCCCTGGAGGGCCCGGAGCAGATCCTTCCGGTGGGCAAGCGGCTGCCGCGGATCAAGAAGGTGACCGTCCGCTTCGGCGAACCGCTGCACTTCGACGAGCTGCACGGGCAGGCCCGTTCGCTGAAGGCCCGTCGCCAGGTGACCGACGAGGTGATGGCGGCGATCCAGCGGCTCTCCGGCCAGGAGGTCGCGGACGGCTACAACGAGGTGCCGAAGGCGGCCTGAGCGCCGCGTCTCCGGCCTCCTGACGATCCGCGCGACCGGTACGAACGCGTGACCGGCGATCCGCGCGGCCGGAACGACCACCCGCGACCGGTGATCCGCGCGACCGGTACGACTACGCGTGACCGAGGGCGGCGTCCGACAGGGACGCCGCCTCCGGCGTCTCCCGGCGCAGCAGCGCCGCGTACCGTCCGTCCCGTTCCACCAGCTCCTCGTGGGTGCCGAGTTCGACCACCCGGCCGCGGTCCAGGACGGCGATCTGGTCGGCGGAGCGGACGGTGGAGAGCCGGTGCGCGATGGTGATGGTGGTCCGGCCGGCGGCCAGGGTGTCCACGGCCTGCTGGACGGCGTGTTCGGTGCGGTTGTCGAGCGCGCTGGTGGCCTCGTCCAGGATCAGCACGGGCGGGTTGCGCAGGATGGTGCGGGCGAGCGCGAGGCGCTGCTTCTCGCCGCCGGAGAAGCGGTAGCCGCGTTCGCCGACCAGGGTGTCGTAGCCGTCCGGGAGGGCGGCGATGGTGTCGTGGATCTGCGCGGCCCGGGCGGCCTCGACCAGTTCGGCGTCGCTGGCGCCCGGCTTGGCGAAGCGCAGGTTCTCGGCGACCGAGGCGTGGAAGAGGTAGGTCTCCTGGGAGACCACGCCGACCGCGCGGGCCAGGGTGTCGAAGGACAGCTCGCGCACGTCCACGCCGTCCAGGGTGACCCGGCCGTCGGTGACGTCGTACAGCCGCGGCACCAGGTAGCTGAGGGTGGTCTTGCCCGAGCCGGTCTCGCCGACGACGGCCAGGGACGTCCCGGCCGGGACCTTGAGCTCGACGCCGTCCAGGGTGGGGCGCTCCTGCTCGGGGTCGTACCGGAAGTCGACGGCCTCGAAGCGGACCTCGCCGCGGATGTCGGCCAGGGTGACCGGGTGCGGCGGTTCGGCGATCTCCACCGGCAGGTCGAGGTACTCGAAGATGCGCTGGAAGAGCGCGAGCGAGGTCTGCACGTCCACGCCGGTGGAGAGCAGGCTGACGGTCGGGCGGAACAGGCCCTGCTGGAGGGTGACGAAGGCGACCAGGGTGCCGACCGAGACGATCGGCGCCCCGGCGGCGGAGGTCAGTCCGGCCGCCCAGTAGATCAGCGCGGGCATGGCGGCCATCACGATCATGATGGTGTTCATCCGCCAGCGCCCGGCCATGCTGGAGCGCACCTCCAGGTCGGCGAGCTGGTCGGACTGCTCGGTGAACTCCCGGGCCAGCGAGTCGGAGCGGCCCATGGTGCGGCCGAGCAGGATGCCGCTGACCGACAGTGACTCCTGGACCGCCGAGCTCATCGCGGCGAGCTGCTTCTGCCGCTCGGTGGTGATCTTCTTGCGCTCCTGGCCGACCCGGCGGCTGATCCAGACGAACAGCGGGAGCAGCACCAGCGAGATGACGGTCAGCCGCCAGTCGAGGGCGACCATGGCGACGATCGAGGCGATCACGGCGGTGAGGTTGGAGACCAGGCTGGTCGCGGTGGAGGTCACCGTGGACTGCATGCCGCCGATGTCGTTGGCGATCCGGGACTGCACCTCGCCGGTGCGGGTGCGGGTGAAGAAGGCCAGCGACTGCCGTTGCAGGTGGCCGTAGACGGAGGTGCGCAGGTCGTGCATGACGCGCTGGCCGACGGTGGTGGAGATCAGCGTCTGCAGCACGTTGAAGACGCTGTTCACCACGGCGGTGAGGATCATCCCGAGCGCGAGCAGGCTGAGCAGCCCGGTGCGGCCCTGCGGGATGGCGGTGTCCAGCACGGCCTTGAGCAGGAACGGCGAGACGACGGACACCACGGCGGAGGCGGCGACCAGCAGCCCCACCGTGGTGAGCCGGCCCCGGTAGGGGCGGAAGAGCGCGATGATGCGGCGCCACTGGGCCGGCGGGCGGGGGTCGCCCTCGGCGCGTTCGGGCGGGGTCCAGTTGATGGCGGGCCTCAAGTACGGGCCTCCCTGGGTCGGGCGCGCCGGGGTGCGGGCGCGGACGGGGGTGCGGCGGCCGGACGGACACCAGCATAGCGAGAGTAGCTCATAGTTAGGCAAGCTAATAGTGAGGGTGGCTCTATTCCCTCGCGCTGGATTCCCTCGCGCTGGATCCCCTCCTGCTGGAGCTGTCCCCGCCCGGCCGACCGGCCGCCGCGCGTGTCAGTTCGTCCGGTACGTGCGCGCCGCCTTCGAGGACAGCCCGCCGAGCTTGCCGGACGGCAGCACCCGGGCGAGCGCCACGGCCAGCTTGTAGCGCTTGCCCGGCACGGACACCGAGCGACCGCGGGCGAGGTCACGCATCGCCTCGTCCACCACCCGCTCGGCCGAGAGCCAGGACCAGGCGGGGATGTTGCCCGTGCCCATGCCCGCCCGCTGGTGGAACTCGGTCCGGGTGAAGCCCGGGCAGAGCGCCATCATCCGCACGCCCGTCCCGCCGAGGTCGCGCAGCACGCCCTGGGTGAAGCTGACCACCCAGGCCTTGCTCGCCCCGTACGTGCCGCGCGGCAGGAAGGCCGCCACCGAGGCGACGTTCACGATCGCGCCCCGGCCGCGCTCGCGCATCCCCGGCAGGGCGGCCGTGGTCAGCCGCAGGATCGCCTCGACGTGCACCTTGAGCATGTCCAGCTCGTCCTGGAGCGGGACGGTCCCGAAGGCGCCCTTGTTGCCGAAGCCGGCGTTGTTGACCAGGAGGTCCACCGGGCGGGCGGCGTCCGCGAGCCGGGCCTCGACGGCGGCGATGCCCTCGTCGGTGGCGAGGTCGGCGGTCAGCACCTCCGTCTCCGCGCCGTACTTGAGCTGCAGGTTCGCGCTCGCGCGCTCCAGGCGCTCGGTGTCGCGGGCCACCAGGACGAGGCGGTAGCCGCTGCGGGCGAGCCGGCGCGCGAACGCGGCTCCGATGCCGGCGGTCGCGCCGGTGATCAAGGCTGTGGTCATGCCCAGACCGTACCGACTCACCGCAGCCGCGCCCACACCCAGGGCAACGTCCCAGCTCAGCGGGCTGCGGATGCAGGCACCGGATCGTGCTCGTAGTGTCGGACAGGGGCATCGCCCGACCGGGTGATGAAAACCAGACGAGGAGGCACATCTGATGCTTACTCAGTTCCGGACCGAAACCGCTTCGGCGTCACGCAGCGCGACGCTCGCCGAGGCCGAGACACTCGCGAGCCTGATGGTGGAGGACGAGGCCGTCGTGTCCGACGCGCCCACGTACTCGCCCGAGGCCGCCGGTGTCCTGCTGGCGCTGATCCTGCTGTCGCCGAAGCAGCCCAAGGAGAAGCCGACCCGGTGAGCCCCGGGCGGCCCGACCGCCGGGCCGGTTCGCCACGGCGGACCGGCCCACTCCGTACCGGGACCCAGCGCCCGCAAGGGAGGCACCACCGATGCCGTTCGCCGAGACGCCGCTGCGCGACACCTACGCCGCCGCCGTGGAACAGGTGGCGGGCCGGACCCTCGACGCCCTCCGCAACGGAGACGGCGCCGCCGCGATCGTGGACCCGGACACCGCCGCCACGCGCCCGCTGCTGGCCGCGGTACGCGTGCTCGGAGCGGACCTGTTCGCCCCGCAGCTGTTCACCGGAACCGAACCGGACGGCCCCACCGCGGCCCTCCTGTCCGAAGGACGACGCGCCTTCCCGGCACCCGCGCCGGCCTCGCCCGAGGCGGAACTGGTGATCGGGTGGCAGGACTGGGCGGCCGGCCAACTGCTCGCCCGCACGCCGTACGGGACCGCCGGAGCACAACCGGCCCCGCTCCCCGACCCGGACGCCATGGGCTGGCAGGCCTGGTCGGTGCGGATGGCACAGCTGTCCGCGCTCGCGCTGCCGGGCCTCGACGGTCCGGTGCACGAGACGGCCCGGACGAACACGTCGGCGCTCGCCCGCGGCACCGTCCGCGCCATGCTGCGCCGCGACCTCACCACCGCCGCCCGACTCACCCGCTGGCTCGCCCGGGCCGCCGCCGACGGCCACCCGTCGCGACTGGAACTCGAACCCGTCCTGGAGCGGATCCGGCTGGCCGGCGACGGCAGCGCCCGCACCGGACTGGAGCTGGAAGCCGCCCGCCGACTGCTCCTGCGCTCCCGGCCGCCGACCGCCGAAGGGAACCGGGCACCGTGACCGACACCCTCGTCCTCGCCACCGCCCAACGGCTCGCCTCCCGCGCGCTGGGCTGGCTGCACACCTCCCACCGCAACGGCCTGGGCCGGATCCCCGACGACATCGTCATCGACCTCGCCGACCCCAACGACGTCTACAAGCCGCTGGGCGAAGTCGCCCTGGCCGCCTCGCTCGTACTGCGCGACGGCGTCACCGGGCCCGCCGACAGCCGGGCCGCGCAGGAACTGCTCGACCACGCCTGGGCACAGTTGCGCGAGGGCGACCTGCTCTACGAGCGGCAGCTGCGCCACCTGACCATGACCGACCCGCTGGAGACCTACGCCCACTTCGCCCGGGCCGGGTACCGCCACCCCGCACTGGAGGAACTCCTCGACTCGCTCAGCCGGTTGCGGTCCGTGCACGCCGCCGAGGTCCAGCCCAACCGGCGGCTCGCCGTGGCCAACGCCCGACGGATCGTCGGGCTCGGCCACCGGCCGGACTGGTCCGCCCTGGCCGCCGGCACCTGGCTCGGCGCGACCCCCGAGCCCTGGACCGTCAACTGGATGACCGGCTACCAGGTCACCCACACCGTGTTCCACCTCACCGACTGGGGCGCCCGCCCGGACGGCCTGCCCGCACCGATGCGCGACTACCTGCGCGACTGGCTGCCGGTCTGGCTCGACATCTGGGCGGAGATCGGACAGTGGGACCTGGTGGCCGAACTCCTCGTCGTCGACGCGTGCATCGGCGAACCGGCCACCGGGCGGCAGGGCTGGGAGGCGCTGGCCACCGTCCAACGCGAGGACGGACTGCTCCCCCGAGACACCGACCCCGTCGACGAGGACCCCGAGCGGGCGTTCCGCGACCACGAGCACACCGCCGTCGTCGCGGTGGTCGCCGGGGACATCACGCTCGCCCGGGCGCTCGGCGCGACCACGGCGGCCGGGTGAACCCGGCCCCCGGACTCGACCCGCTGGTCGCCCGGGCGGTGCGGGCGGCCGGGCCGCATGCCACCGCCGTCACCGTCGCCGTCGCACGAGGGGGCGCGGAGGAGATCCGGTGCCACGGACGGCTCGGGCACCGGCCGACCGCGCCGCCGTGCACCCCGGACACCGTCTTCGAACTCGGCTCGGTGACCAAGACCTTCACCGCGCTGCTGCTGGCCGACCTGGCCGTACGCGGTGAACTCGCCCTGGACGACCCGGTGGAGAACCGGCTGCCGCCCCACTGGCGCCCGGCGCGCGTCCGTTCCACCGAACCGATCCGCCTGCTGCACCTGGCCACCCACACCTCCGGCCTGCCCCGCCTACCGCCGGGGCTGCTCGCGAGCGCCGCGCCGGCCTGGTCCAGCAACCCCTACGCCGCGTACGGCGACGAGCAGTTGAGGGAAGGACTGGCCCGAACCACCGTACGCGGGACGCCGGGCAGCCGGTACGGGTACTCCAACTACGGGGTCGCGCTCCTCGGCCGGGCCCTGGCCGAGACCGCCGCGATGCCGTACGGGGAGCTGCTCGCCGAACGGATCTGCCGACCGCTGGGGCTGCGCTCCACGGGCTGCTCACCGGACACACCGGGGCAGGCGGTCGGACACCGGCGCGGGCGGGCGCTGCCGCCCTGGCGGATCCCCGGCCTCCCGGGCGCCGGCGCGGTACGGGCGAGCGGGGCCGACCTGATGCGCTACCTGAGGCTCCATCTCGACGGGGCGGACGGCGAGTTGGGGGCAGCGGCGCGGGACGTCCAGCGCTTGAGGCTGCGGCTGCCGCACTCGACCGACCGGCTCGGCCTGGTCTGGATGCACCGGCAGTCGGGCGGGCGGGACCTGTACTTCCACTCCGGCGGCACCCGGGGGTTCACCGCCTTCGTCGGATTCGCGCCGGAGGGACCGGCCGCCGTCGCCGCGCTGGCCAACACCGCGCCCGCGCTCAACGGACGGTTCGTGCAGGCGGGGTACGAGCTGCTGCGGGCCGCCGCCCGGGCTGGCTAGACGGCCACCGCCTTGGCCCGGTCGGCGGCGATGTGCACCGCCAGACCGGCGAGCACCGTGCCCATCACGTACCGCTGGACGCGCAGCCAGGCCGGGCGGCGGCCCAGGAAGCCCGCGATGCCGCCCGCAGTCATCGCGATCAGGCCGTTCACGGTGACCGCGATCACGATCTGGACCAGGCCCAGCACCAGGCTCTGCAGGGCGACGTGGCCGCGCTCGGGCGCCACGAACTGGGGCAGCAGCGAGATGTACACGATGGCGATCTTGGGATTGAGCAGGCAGGTCAGAAAGCCCATCGCGAACAGGCGGCGCGGCGGGTCCGGCGGCAGCTGCTGCGGGGCGAAGACCGCCGCACCGCCGGGCTTGACCGCCTTCCAGGCCAGCCAGAGCAGATAGCCGGCGCCGGCCAGCTTGATCCCGGTGTAGAGGGCGGGGACGACCGAGAAGACCGCGGCCACTCCGGCCGTCACCGCGACCAGGTAGACCAGGAAACCGGTCGCGACGCCCGTCAGCGAGACCAGTCCGGCCCGGCGGCCCTGGGATATCGAGCGGGACACCAGGTAGATCATGTTCGGTCCCGGCGACAGCACCATGCCCAGCGCCACGGCGGCGATGCCGAGCACGGCGTGGCCGTCCACGGCGGATGTCAACGTGTCCCACGCATCCAGCTCGTCCATGCGAGGAGGCTAGGGCGCGGAGCCGCCTCGATGCAATGATGGCTTTGCACTCGGTGCAATGGGCCCCCGGCCTCCCGGGGCGCGAAGGAGTGGGGGACCGATGGACGACTACCGGCTGATCGCGGACGAGGTCGCCGCCGACATCATGACCGGACGGCTACGGCCCGGCGGGCAGCTGCCCACCCAGCGGGCCTTCGCCCGCCGCCGGGGCATCGCCGCCTCGACCGCCGGCCGGGTCTACCGCGAACTCGCCCGGCGCGGGCTGACCGTCGGCGAGGTCGGCCGGGGCACCTTCGTCCGGGCCGGGCGCGGTACGGCGGCCGACGACGGGCGGATCCCGCTCGCCGAACCGGCCGACGCGCCGATCGACCTGGAGCTCAACTACCCCACCGTGCCCGGGCAGTCCGAACTGCTGGCCGCCGCACTGGCGCCGCTGCTGCGGGCGGACGCGCTCGGCGAGGCGCTGCGGCCGGTCGGCGCGGCGGGGACGGCGGCCGCCCGGCGGGCCTTCGCGGACCTGCTGTCGACGGATGCGGGCGACTGGGGCGCCGACCCCGGGGAGCTGCTGTTCGCGGGCAACGGGCGGCAGGCGGTCGCGGGGGCGCTCGCCGCGCTGGTGCCGCCCGGGCGGCGACTGGGGGTCGAGGCGCTGACCTACCCGGTGGTCAAGGCCGTGGCCGGACAGTTGGGCATCCGGCTGGTGCCGCTCGCGGTCGACGAGCACGGGCTGCGGCCCGACGCCCTGGCGGCGGCCCACCGCGCGGCGCCGCTCAGCGCGGTGTACGTCCAGCCCCGGCTGCACAACCCGCTCGGCACCAGCCTGCCGCCCGAGCGAGCGGCGGCCCTGGTCGGGGAACTGCGCCGACTGGACCTGCCGGTGGTCGAGGACGCGATCTGGTCCTTCCTACGGCCCGGGTCGGCTCCGCTCGCCGCGCTGGCGCCCGAGCGGACGGTGCTGGTCGACAGCCTCTCCAAGCGGCTCGCCCCCGGACTGACCACCGGGGTCGCGGTCGTCCCGGACGCGCTGCGCGAGCGGGTCGCGGGGGCGCTGCGGGCCGGCGGGTGGACGCCGAACGGCTTCGCACTGGAGGCGGCGGTGCGCTGGATCGGGGACGGGACACCGACCGCGGTGGCGGCGGCGAAGCGGGCGGACGCGACCGCCCGGCAGACGCTGGCCCGGGAGGTGCTCGCCGGACAGCGGCTGCGGGCGGACCCGTGCTCGTACTACCTGTGGTGGGAGCTGCCGGGGGCCTGGCGGGCGGAGACCTTCGTCGCCGCGGCCGCCCGGGCGGGCATCTCGGTCACACCCGCGGCTGCCTTCGCGGTGGACCCGCGGAGCACGCCGTCCGCGGTACGGGTGGGGCTGGCCTCACCGCCGTTGCCGGTGCTGGGGTGGGCGCTGGGGGTGCTGGCGGGGATCGCGGGGGCGGGTGAGGGTGGCGGGTGACGACTGACAGATGACAGATTTCGAAAGTTGTTATCCGTCATCTGTTATCCGTCATCTGTCAGTTGTCAGCTGTTCGCTGTCAGCCGTCAGTCCCCCGCCCCGTCCGCTCCCTCCGCACCGCGGTGTCAGCCGCGCCGCCGGCCCCGACCGCGCGCAGGCGGGAGGCGGCGGTGGCCGCGAGCTGCGGGGCGAGCTTGGCGACGTCGCGGGAGCCGACCACGGCGATCAGGCTCGGCAGCAGCCAGCGCACCGGCTGCATCCCGCGCAGCCACGCCTGGGCGTACACATGGGCCGAGCGCCGGGCGATCCCGGCGACGATCCGGTCCACGGCCGGCTCCAGCGGGTACGTCTTGTTGGCCGGCCACGGCAGCCGGCTGCGCATCTGCTTGAGTACGGCGTCCTCGTCGGCACCGCGCACCATGTCGGTGTCGGTCCAACTCAGGTACCCCACACCGACCTTGACGCCCTGGTAGGCGACCTCGGCGCGGATCGAGTGGGCGAAGGCCTCCACCCCGGACTTGCTGGCGCAGTAGGCGCTCATCAGCGGTGCGGGCGTGAGCGCGGCGAGCGAGGCGATCTGCAGCAGGTAGCCGCGGCTCTCGGTGAGGGCCGGCAGGAAGGCCCGCGCGGTGGCGACGCTGCCGAGCAGATTGACCTCGATCACCCGGCTGAACGCCCGGTGGTCGCTGTCGGCGAGCGGTCCGCCGATCGCGATCCCGGCGTTGGCGACCACGGTGTCGATCCGCCCGTAGTGCTCCTTGATCCGCTCGGCGGTGTCAGCGAGCGCCTCCAGATCGGTGACGTCCACCTCCCACGCCGTGGCTGCGGCGCCGCACTGCGCCGCGACGGCCTTCAACTCCTCGGGTTCCAGGCCCAGTAGCGCGACCCTGGCCCCGCGCCGGGCCAGCTTCCGGGCCAGCGACGCGCCGACTCCACGGGCGGCCCCGGTGACCACCACGACCTGCGCGGACAGCGGCGGGATGGCATTCATGCGACGGTGGTCCTCTCGACGGCGGGATCGACGGCAGGATCGACGGCAGGGTCGACGGCGGGGTCGACGGCGGGAGCAAGGTCGACGGCAGGAGCAGGGTCGACGGCAGGAGCGGGGGCGGGGACGGAAGCGGTCCCGGTGGGTGCACCCGCCAGGTGGGCGGAGGCCATCCGGTGGATCTCGGCCGCGACCTCCGCCGGACGCTCCAGCGGCGCCATGTGACCGACCCCGGGCAGCAGCAACAGCCCCTGTGGGTCGACGAGTTCGGCGACCATCCGGTGGGCGTGCACCGGCGGGGTGAGACGGTCCGCGGTGCCCGCCACCACGGCGGTGGGGGCGGTGATCCGGCCGAGCCCGGCCCGTACGTCCAGCCGGTCGAGCACTCCGGCCCAGTGGTAGCGGACCGCGGCCGGGCAGGCGTGCACGATCCGGGCCGTCGCCTCGACCTGCCCGGCAGGTGAACCCGGCCCCATGGTCGCGTACTTGAGCGCGGCCCGGCTCACTCCCGAGACCGGCCCGAGCGGCATCCGGGAGCGCAGCAGCTGCCGGTGCAGGAAGCGCCGCAGACGCGGGGCGCGCAGGCCGTCCGGCAGGACGGTGAGTTCGGCGACCAGGTCGGCCGGGCCGGTGGAGATCAGGACGTTCGCGGCGGTGCGCTCGGCGACCTCGGGGCGGCCGCCGGCGGCCATGATGGTCATGCCCCCCATGCTGTGCCCGGCCAGCACGGCCCGCTCCCCCGCCGGGACGGTCCGCGCGAGCACGGCGGCCAGGTCCTCGGCGAGTGCCCGGGTGGAGTAGCGGGCCCGGCTGGGCGGGATCTCGCTCTGCCCGTGGCCGCGCTGGTCGTAGGCCACCAGCCGGTAGCGGTCGGAGAGTTCGCGGATCACCGGGGCCCAGAAGGCGGTCGAGCAGGTCCAGCCGTGGGACAGCACCACGGTGGGAGCGCCGGGTTGGCCGTGCACCTCGACGTGCAGTCGGATGCCGTCCGCCGATCGGATGCTCAACTCCTCGACGGGCGTGGGCTGGACGTACTCGGCGGGGAGCTGGACGGTGCTCACGCGGTGGCCTCCTGGGCGGCGGTGGAAGCGGCGGGACGGGTGGTCCTCGGCCCGGTGCGCATGATCAGCTCGTACTCGCCCAGGTCGACCTTGCGGGTGGCGCGGCGGAAGGAGGTCGTGGAACCGGGCCAGAGCACGGTGTTCTTGCCGCTCGGGTCCAGGTACCAGCTGCGGCAGCCGCCGGTGGTCCAGACGGTGCGGTCCATCCGGTGCTGGAGTTCCAGGTTCCACTGCCGCTGGGCCCGGACGGTGGGCTGCATGGCGGCGGCGCCCACCGTGTCGAGCGTGGTCAACGCGTCGATCATGTAGTTCAGTTGGGACTCGATCATGAGGATCATCGAGCTGTTGCCGAGGCCGGTGTTGGGGCCGATCACGAAGAAGAGGTTCGGGAAGCCATGCACGGCCGAGCCGCGCAGCGCCTCCATCCCGTCCTTCCACTCCTCGGCCAGGCTGGTCCCGTTCGCGCCGAACACCCGGGCTCCGACGGGCATGTCGGTGACGTGGAAGCCGGTGCCGAAGACGATGGCGTCGACCTCGTGCTCGCTGCCGTCGGCGGCCACCAGGGTGGAGCCGCGCAGTTCGCGCAGGCCGGAGGAGACGACCTCGGTGTTGGCCGCGGCGAGCGCCGGGTAGTAGGTGTTGCTGAGCAGGATGCGCTTGCAGCCGATCCGGTAGTCCGGGGTGAGCCTGGCGCGCAGCGCCGGGTCCGCGACGCCCTGGGCGATGTGGCGTTCGGCGAGCTGCTGGACGACGCGCAGCAGCCCGGGGCGGCGCACGAAGGCGTCGACCTGCATCTCGCGGAGCGCGAACAGGGTGCCGCGGCGGATCTTGGCGGTGACCGGCAGCCGGCCGTGCAGCCACTTCTCCAGCTGGCTGATCTCGCGGTCGCGGCGCGGCAGGACCCAGGCGGGGGTGCGCTGGAAGACGGTCAGCTTGCCGACCTTCGGCTGGATCGACGGGATGATCTGGGCGGCGGAGGCGCCGGTGCCGACCATCGCCACCCGCTTGCCGGCCAGGTCGAAGTCGTGGTCCCAGCGGGAGGAGTGGAAGACCTTGCCGGGGAAGGTGCTCAGGCCGGGCAGGTCGGGGATCTGCGGGTCGGCGAGCGGTCCGGCGGCGGAGACGACGGCGTCGGCGGTCCACTGGCCGGCCGCGGTGGTGATCCGCCAGCGGGTCTGCTCGGCCTCCCAACGGGCCTCCAGCACCTCGGCGTTGAAGCGCAGGTGGGGGCGTATCCCGAAGACGGTGGCGACCTTCTCCAGGTAGGCGCGGATGTCTGGCTGGCCGGAGAAGCTGCGCGGCCAGTCGGGGTTGGGCGCGAAGGAGAAGGAGTAGAGGTGCGAGGGCACGTCGCAGGCGCAGCCGGGGTAGCTGTTGTCGCGCCAGGTGCCGCCGACCGAGTCCGCGCGCTCCAGGACGACGAAGTCGGTGATGCCGGCGCGGCGCAGTCGGACGGCCGCGCCGAGGCCGCCGAAGCCGGAGCCGATCACGGCCACCCGCACGTGCGGTACGGCCTCCGTCGCGGCGCCGGGGTCGGGCGCCGGGGTCGCGCCGGGGCGGGGGCGCTTGCTGCTGGATGCCATGCGGCCTCCTCCTGAGGGTGGGGCGGTGGTCTTCACGCTCTTCCGGGGGCGGCGCCCTCGGAAACCTCCGGGGCCGTGCCCCGGAACCCTGCCAATCGCGCCAGTAATCACTGGCATGGTTGGCAGGGTAGTCCTTGCTGACACCGGATGGAAGAAGCACGACGGCCCGGATCCACCGGAAGTCCCCGGACTTCCCCCAGGGCCCGCCGCCGACGTGACGGACCTATGCTGATCGCCGTGGACAAGGTCAGAGCTGCTGCGGGCGACAGAAAACGCGAGTACCGGGTGGAGGAACTGGCCGAAGCGGCCGGGATCACCACCCGCACCCTGCGCTTCTACCGTGAGCGCAAGCTGCTCCCACCACCCCGCAAGGAGGGCCGGATCGCCTGGTACGGCGAGGAGCACCTGACCCGGCTGCGGATGATCGGCGAACTGCTCGACCGCGGCCACACCCTGGGCGGGATCGCCGAACTGATCGGCGCCGGCGAGAGCGGGCGGGACGTCGCCGAGCTGATCGGGCTCGAAGCCGCGATCGTCGCCCCCTGGTCGGACGAGACCCCGGTGCGCCTGGAGTGGGAGGAGCTCAAAGCCGCCTTCGGGGACCAGCTCACCGAGGAGAACACCGCCGAATCGATCGCCCAGGGCTACATCACGGTCGAGGAGGACGGGATCACCCACGTCAGCCGCCGGCTGATGGACGCCACCACCGAGCTGGTCGCCGAGGGCGTACCGCTCTCGGCCGTCCTGGACGCCAGCCGGCGCACCCGGGAGCACGTCGACGCCATCGCCGAGATCTTCATCGACGTGGTCAGCGACCACCTGCTCAGCGTGCTCTCCGCCGACACCCCGCTGGCGCCGGGCGAGGCGGCCCGGCTCACCGAACGCATCCTGCGGGTACGGCCGCTCGCCCGCACCGTCGCCGACGCGCAGTTCACCCTCGCGATGGACCGCCGGGTGCGGGCCGAGTACGCCGAACTGCTGCGCCAGCGACGGGAGTACGGCTCCGAGGCGTAGCGGGTCGGCTGGGCGGGCAGGGATTTCCGCGCCCCGTCAGTCCGTTGAGGAGCCGCCGATGCCCCGCACCCTCGGCCGTCGAACCCCCGACCGCCGAACTCTCAGTCGCCGCACGGCACTCGGCCTCGCCGCCGGGCTCGCCCCGGGCCTCGCGCTCGCCGCCTGCGGGGCCGACTCCCCCACGCCGGGCGGCAGTCCGACCGGCTCCGGCGGTACCCGTACCGTCCAGCACGCGCGCGGCACGAGCACCGTACCGGACCGGGCCGCGCGGGTGGTGGCCCTGGACACCGACGCCCTCGACTCGGTGGTCACCCTCGGGCTGAGCCCGGTCGGCGCCACCACCGTCAGCGAGGGCGCGCCCTTCCCCGGGTACCTCCCCGCCGAGCGGCTGGCCGGGACGAAGGCGGTCGGCGCGATCGGCCAGCCCAACCTGGAGGCGATCGCGGCGCTGCGGCCGGACCTCATCCTCAGCAACCAGGTCCGCGACGACAAGCGGTACGACCAGCTCTCCAGGATCGCTCCGACCGTACTGTCCAGGACCACCGGCCCGACCTGGAAGGAGAACGTCCGGCTGCACGCCGAAGCGATGGGGCGCGCGGCCGAGGCCGAGCCGGCGGACGCGGCGTACCGGACCAAGGTGCGGGACCTCGTGACCGCACTGGGCGGGCCGACCAAGGCAGCGGCCACCCGGGTCGAGATGGCCCGCTTCCTGGCCGGCGCGCCCACCCGGCTCTACCTCGACGACACCTTCGTCGGCTCGCTGTTCAAGGACCTCGGGCTCGGCCGCCCGGCCAACCAGGGCAAGCCGGGGTTCTCACTGGAGATCAGCCCCGAGCAGGTGGACCAGGCGGCGGCCGACGTCATCTTCTACTCGGTGTACGGGGACGCGGCGAAGTCCGACCGGGCCCGGATCACCGAGGGAGCGCTGTGGAAGAACATCGACGCCGTCCGCACCGGCCGGGTGTACCAGGTGGACGACAGCCTCTGGATGCTCGGCATCGGCTACACCGGAGCCGGGCTGATCCTGGACCAGATCCGCAAGGACCTGGCGTGACGGCCGGCGGGTGGGGGCGGACGGCCGGCGACTGACAGATCACGGCGAACAGATCACAGCAAACAGATAACAGATGACAGATTTCAACATCTGTTATCTGACATCCGTTATCTGTTCGCTGTCGCCTGTCGCCTGTCGTCTGTCGTCTGTCGCCCGTCAGCCGTCCGACGCACCCGACGCACCCGACGCCAGAACCCGAACCCGGGCCCCGCAGCGCCACCCCGCAGCGCCGCCACGCACGACGGCGGGGGCGACGGTGGTCCGCACACCGTCGCCCCCGCCGCCCGACCCGGCCGTTCGGCACCCACAGTCCGACCGGGACCTGCTCGGACGCGCCCCGGGTCGGGCCTGCCCAACTCAGGCCCGACCCGGCTCAGGCCCGAGTCAGTTGACGTTGACCGCGGTCCAGGTGGCCGCGACCGCGTTGTACTCGGCGCTGTTGGCGCCGTACAGGTCCGACGCCGCGCTCAGGGTGGCCACACGGGCGCCCGCGTAGTCGGTCGTCGAGGTGAAGTACGCGGTCAGCGCCTTGTACCAGATCTGCGCGGCCTTGTCCCGGCCGATGCCGGCGAGCGAGGAGCCGTCCGCCGTCGGGCTGTTGTAGTTGAACCCGTTGATCGTCTTCGCGCCGCTGCCCTCGGACAGCAGGTAGAAGAAGTGGTTGGCCACGCCGGACGAGAAGTGCACGTCCAGGTTGCCGACGTTGGCGTCCCAGTAGTCGGCCGAGTTGCCGTCCTGGCTCGGCTGGTCCATGTAGCGCAGCGGCTTGCCGTCGCCGTTGATGTTGATGAGCTCGCCGATCTGGTAGTTCGGCGGGTTGGCGGGCAGGTTGGCGTACCACTCCACCATGGTGCCCATGATGTCGGAGGTGGCCTCGTTGAGGCCGCCGGACTCTCCCGAGTAGTTCAGGTTGGCGGTCGCCGCGGTGACGCCGTGGCTCATCTCGTGGCCGGCCACGTCGAGTTCGGTGAGCGGGGCGCTGTTGTTGTTGCCGTCGCCGTACGACATGCAGAAGCAGTCGTCGCTCCAGAACGCGTTGACGTAGTTGGAGCCGTAGTGGACCCGGCTGAGGGCGCCGACGCCGTCGTTGCGGATGCCGTTGCGGCCGAAGGTGTTCTTGTAGAAGTCCCAGGTGGTGGCGGCGCCGAACTGGGCGTCCACGGCGGCGGATTCGCGGCTGTTGTTGGTGCCGTCGCCGAAGCTGTTGCTCGGGTTGGCGAACAGCGACCCGCTGCCCGACTCGCTGTTGCTCATGTCCGTGGTGGACTGGCCGCCGCGGCTGGTGTCCTTGAGCTCGAACTGCGAGCCGTTCTGGTTGGTGTTGAGGGAGACCTGGCCGACGAAGATGCCGTTGCCGGTGCCGGTGGCGGTCTCGATCTTCTCGTGGGTGGAGAGGACCTTGCCGTCGGCCGCGTCGGTGACCAGGATCTGGGCGCTCGGGGTGCCGTCGGCGCGCACGCCCTCGACGGTGGTCCGGTAGGCCAGGCGCGGGTTGCCGTCGGTGGCCCAGACGACCAGCTCGGCCTTGCCGACCTGGTGGACGCCGGTGATCGGGGCCTGGTCGGCGTCGATGGTCTGGCCGATGGTGGCCTTGACCGTGCCGGCGGCCTGGTCGGCGGCCTTGTCCGCGGGGATCTTCGGGGTCAGGCTCGGCAGCGCGATCCGGGCGGAGACGGCCTTGTCGACCGACTTCACGCCACCGTCGGACTTCTGGTGGACGACCAGGTCGCCACCGATCACCGGAAGGCCGGCGTAGGTGCGCTCGAAGCGCAGGTGCTTGGTGCCGTCCTGGTCGACGACGGCGTCCTTGGCCACCAGCTTCTCCTGGCCGCCGAGGCCGAGCACCTGGGCGAGCGGGGTGGACTGACCCTGGGCCACGGCGAGCACGGCCGCGTGCTGGGAGGCGGCCTGCGCCTGCAGCGACGGGGCCGCGGGGGCGGCCTGGGCGGTGGTGGCCACCTGGATGACACCGGTCAGCATGGCCGTGGCCGAGAGCACGGCGACAGCAGCGAGCTTACGCTTCAACGTAAGAGTCCTTCCGGGAAACCGCGTCTGGGCGCGGTCGCACCACGCTCCGGGGGCCGGGGTCGGCACCTGTGGGGCGGAGCGGGCGCTGACGTGCAGGAACCCCGTGCGGTCGAGCGGCTTGCCACCGAGGGGTGGGGGTGGGGGCTACCGCTGGGGGGTGACCAGAAGCATGACAATCCAACAGATGAATTGACAGGTCTGCATCAGTGATTGGCCAGGTCCCGCCAGTTGGTAAAGGGATTCAAAAGGCGGTCAAACCGGGGCAATGCGAGCGGCCTTGCAGGGGGTTCCGATCCGAACCAGGCCCGACCGCCTGCGCCGACAGCGGATCGGTCACCGACCACCGGCCGGGGTGTCAATACCGATGACCGGCCGATCGGCTTTTACATCCTTGTAGAAGTTTCCATACACACCCTTGATGCCCCATTGGCGAGGTCCCGCCATCGAACGCCCTTGCCCGCCGGGGCGACGGCCTGATAGGACCGGCGCCCCGGTGACCGGCCGCCTACGCGCCGTACTCCCGTGCGGCGGCCAGCAGTTGGCGCAACGAGGGGTTCACCATCGGACGGCCGGCCACCCGCACCGTCGGCACGGTCTCGTTGCCGTCCGCGACCGAGCGCACGTAGGCGGCCGCGTCCGGGTCCTTCCAGATGTTGACCCGGGTGAAGCGGCGGCTGTACCGCAGGCGGGTGAAGAGCAGCCCGAACCGCAGCTTCATGCAGTAAGTGCACAAGGGGCGCCAGTAGAGCACCACTTCACCGCTCCCGGCCACCCCGTCCGTCGCCGAACCGTCCGTCGCCGCGCCGCTCGTTGCACCGCTCGCCGCGCCGCTCGTTGCGTCCGTCACTGCAGCCTCCACTCCTGCGCCGTGTTCCCGGGTGTGCACGCGACCATGGTGAGCTCGTTGCCGGGGCCGTTGTCCGTCATGCACGACTGGTTCTGGTAGTCGCCCAGCGTGTACGAGCCCGGGGTGCTGCCGTTGCGGACCGTCCACCGGGTCAGGAAGCTGTAGCCGTTGCTCAGCACGACCTTGCCGTCCATGGTCTGGACGAGCTGCGGGCCGCCGTTGTTGCAGGCGTTGAACAGGATCCAGTTGCCCGGGTCGGTGGCACGCACCCAGCCGTACTGCGAGGCGCCGCCGAGGACGATCGGGTTGTCGCCGTTGAGGTTGTCGCTGCGCATCCCGATCGGGCGGCCGTCCTTGACGCTGACGATGGTGCTCCAACTGCTGCCGCCGCAGGACGCGGGGCGGCCGGCCGCCGGCGGGGCGGGCGGGTTCCCACCCGCCGACGAACCACCCGAACCACCTGAACCTCCCGAACTGCCCGAGCCGGCTGAACCGCCTCCCTGGGAGGCCGGGTTGCCGGGCTTGGACGGCGGCTGGTCCGCCGCCGTCCCCCCGCCGGCGGGCTGGCCACCCGAAGCCCCTCCGGCGGCCGCGCCGCCACCGGGATTCGAGCCGCCGCGCCCCTGGGCGGCGCCGCTTCCGCCGCCGCCCTGGGCCGGTACGGGTACGGGCAGTTGGGTGCCGGGCGGCGCCCCGCCGACGGTGGCCTGCTGGTCGGCGCTCGGGGCGGCCGACGGGGTGTCGGTCGGTGACGGCATGACGGGTCCGGAGGTGGTTGCGGCCGGGGTGGTGGCGGCCGGGGCCGCCGGGACCGTCACCACCACGGTGGGCTGGGCGGCGGGCGGCACGGCCGCGTCGGACCGGCCGGGGCCGCGGTCGACCAGCAGCACCGTCGCCGTGCCCATCGAGATCACGATCGGGACGACCACCGGGAGCAGCAGGGTACGGCGCGAGCGGCGTCGGCCCGGCTCGGTCTCCGCCTGCGGGTCCGTCCGCACCAACTGCTCCGGAGCGGCTGGTGCGGCGCCGACAGCGGCCCCCACCGGGACGACTGCGGCGGCGTCCGCGGCACCAGGAGCCGCACCGGCCGGGTCAGCGGGCGCAGCACCGGGCGCCGCACCGCCCGCCGGGGCCGCACCGGCGTCCGCCCGGAGGTCGACCGTCCCGCTGTCCGCAGCCTTCCGGGCCGCCCCCGGCAGCCCGATCGCCACCCGGGCCGCCGCCGCCATCCCGGCGGCGCTCTCGAAGCGGTCCTCGGGCTGCTTGGCCAGCGCGGTGGCGATCAGCGCCCGGACCGCCGCCGGGAAGGTCTCCGGCAACTCCGGTACCGGCTGGTTGACGTGCTTGAGCGCGACCTGCAGCGGCCCCTCTCCCTGGTACGGCACCCGCCCGACCAGGAGCTCGTAGCCGACCACGCCGATCGAGTACAGGTCGGAGGCCGGGCCGGTGGTCTCCCCCGAGGCCTGCTCGGGGGACATGTAGGCCGCGGTGCCGATGACCGCGTACGGCGCGGTGAGCTTGGTGCTGGCGACGGCCCGGGCGATGCCGAAGTCGGTGATCACCACCCCGCCGTCCTCGCGCACCATCAGGTTGGAGGGCTTGAGGTCACGGTGCACGATCCCCCGCCGGTGGGCGGCGTGCAGCGCGTCCAGGGCGTCGGCGAGCAGGCGCAGCGCCCGCTCGGCGCTCATCGGACCGTCGTCCTCGAGTACCCGGTCCAGCGGCCGGCCCTCGATCAGGTCCATCACGATGTAGGCGCAGCGGGCGTCGTCGCCGTCCCCGCCGCTCTCCCCGTAGTCGTGCACGCCCACGATGCCGGGGTGGTCGACCGCGGCGACCAGCTGGGCCTCACGGCGGAACCGCTGGAGGCCGGTGCCGTCCTCGAACAGGTCCGCGCGGAGGATCTTCACGGCGACCGGCCGGGCCAGCACCCCGTCCTCGGCCCGCCAGACCGACCCCATCCCCCCGCCGCCGACCTTCTCGACCAGCGTGTACCGCCCGCCGAGCACGGTGCCCGCGCTACTCATCTCCCCTGCCCCCAGGTGTCATGACCCTCCCCGCCGGGTCGTCGGCACACAGTGTGCCAGAGCGTGCCGCGGGCCCAGCAGCCGCTGTGAGGAGGGGGATTGCCCCCGGAAGTCAGGCCTTCCGGGCGATTCGGACCTGCCGGGACACGGCCCGGACGGCCTCGGCAACCACCCCCGGCCGGTCCTGGTGGACGGCGTGCCCGGCCCCGGGCACCACCAGGTGGACGCCGAGGGCGGTACCGGCCGTGATCCGCGCCTGCGCGGCGGTGAACCGGGCCCGCAGCCCGCGGGGCAGCCCCAGCGTCGCGCTCAGCACGGTGACCGGCACCTCGGGTGACGGCCCGGCGGCCCGGAGACGGCGCAGCTGCCCGGTCGCCCGGTTCGACAGCCGGTTCTCGGCCCGTACGGCCCGCCGCTGGTGGGGGTGGGCGAGGACGGCCGCCTCGGCCCGGTCCGCCGCGTTGCCCGGGCCCGGCGCATCCCCCGGCCCCGGCGCATCCCTCGGCCCCAACCCGGCGGGCGCCCGCGCCGCCCGGAGCAGCCCGATCTGCAGCAGCAGCGACTCGATCACGCTGATCGCGCGCGGTCGGAAGTCCTCGTGCGCCGGATCGATCAGGACCAGTCCGGCGACCAGTTCCGGCCGCTCCCGGGCCAGGAGTTGAGCCAGTTGCCCGCCCCAGCTGTGCCCGACCAGCACCACCGGCCCGGCGTCCAGGTGCCGGACCAGCGCGGCCAGGTCCGCGACCTGCGCGGCCAGGGTCGGGGCCGGGGAGCGGTCGGGTTCGCTGGCGCCGAGCCCGGCCCGGTCGTACGCCACGACCCTGGCCCACCCGGCGAGTTCGGGCAGCAGCGGGGCCCAGGTGAGCGAGCTGGTGCCCATCCCGGTGACCAGGACGACCGGCACACCGCCGCCCGGCCCGGAGCCCGACCCCGGACCATCGCCCGGTCCGCCATCCGGACCGTCGCCCGGCACCGGCACCGCGCCGGGCCCTGCCTCCAGCCAGCGCAACGCCCGTCCGCCACGGTCGAGTTCACCCCGTCGCACACCGCCGGGCAGGTGCTCGGCCAGTGCCTCGGCGATGACCTGCTGAACTCCGGTCAGGGCCGGTGCCCGGCCGGTCCGCACACCCCACCTGCTGGTTGCCACTTCCGCTCCCCCGATCGGCCGCCACGACGGAGCCACCTTACGTCGCTCCGTCCACGACCGGCCGGGGGTGCCTGGGGTGCCTGGGGTGCCTGGGCGGCGAACCGGGGCGCTACGCCGGCAGGTTGCGCTTCAACAGGTCGAACAGTGCCGACCAGTGCCGGGCGTCACCGCCCGCGTCGTACCGGGTGGTGTCAGCCTGGGTGTAGCCGTGCCCGGCGCCCTCGTACACCTCCGCCCGGTGGCGGACCCCGGCGGCGGTGAGCGCCTCGTCGAGGCGGGCGATCTGCTCGGGCGGCATCGACACGTCCTGGTCGGCGTGGCCGAAGTACAGCTCCGCGGTGATGCGTTCGGCGCGCAGGTGCGGGCTGCCCGGGCGGTCGGTGGCCAGGTGGCCGCCGTGGAAGCCGCCGACCGCGGCGATCCGGTCCGGGTGGCTGACGGCGGCGCTCAGGGCCAGGTAGGCGCCGAGGCAGTAGCCGGTGACGCCGATCGGACCGTCCTGGACCAGCGGGGACTCCTCGAACCAGGCCAGGAAGGCGCCCGCGTCGCGCGCGGCCGTCTCCGGGTCCCTGGCGGCGAGGAGCAGCGGGCCGAGCTGGGCGAAGATCTCGTCGCACTGCTCGATGTCGATCATCTCGGGCAGTTCCACCAGCGGTGCGCGGCCGCTGCGGTAGTACAGGTTCGGGACGAGGACGGTGTACCCGGCCTCGGCGATCCGGTCGGCCATGGCCTTCAGGTGGGGCCGGAGCCCGAAGGCGTCCTGGTAGAGCAGCACGCCGGGGTAGGGCAGGCCGTCATCGGGGTGGGTGAGATAGGCGTCGGCGGCGCCGTCTGCTGCCGGAATGTCCACGAGGGTTCCGCGCACAGTCATGGGTGAGAGCTCTCCTTAGGGTCGCGGGCAGCGTAACCGCTGCGGGCCCGGAACCGGGAACGCTCATGTCGGGACGACACGTTGGGCCTGACATGGGGCTGGTCGTGGGAGTGGCGTGCGTGGCCTTGGCCGCGGTCGGGCTGGTGCTACTGGCGAGTTGGCAGGTGTGGTCCGAGTCCTCGCCGCGCCGTCGTGAGCGCACGCCTGGAGCCGGTGGTGGTGGCGGCGGTGGCGGTGGCGGCGTGCTGGGCGAGATGCACGCGCTGTTCAGTCCGGGCAAGCGGATCCAGGTCGAGCAGCGCCGGGAGCAGACCTCCCGCCGGGACGACACCCTGACCGGAGCCCCGCCGCACTTCGGGGTCGACCTGGACCGTGGCGTGGCGGTGCTGCGCCGGCCGGACAGCGCCAAAGGCCCCGGCACCGGCACCGAGCGTTAGGGCGGGCGCGGGCCGGGCAGGGGCGGGGCGCGTTCCGTGGACCGTCCGTCAGAACCGGCGGATCCGCTCCTCGTCCGTGGTGCGCGGGCAGGTCAGACAGGCGAGCGCCTCGGGCCCGACGGCGTAGTAGAGGCAGCAGCCGAGCCGGGTGCGGGTGTGGTGGTCCTGGCCGTCCGGCGTGCGCAGCCGGCGGAAGTCGGCGGCTCCGGGCAGCGGCAGGGTGCCGCCGGGCAGCAGGGCCGCGGCGGCGACGACGGCGGCGTCCTCCCCGGCCGTGACACCCCCAGCCGTAGCGCTCCCGGCCGTAGTACCCCCGGCCGCGTCGTCCTGCGCGTCGAGCATCCGGCCGAGGTACCAGACGGCGGAGGCGAGGTCGTCGGTCACCATGCCCCAGAGCGCGCGGTCGCGGCGCCGGGTCGGTCCGGCGAACGCGGCGAGCACCGGTTCGAGGTGGGCCACCACGGCGGCCCGTAGTTCGGCGCGCAGTTCGTCGTCGCCGGGGAGGGTGACGTGCCCGCGCGGGCGCAGGGCGAGGTCGCCGGTCGGGGCGTGCAGCCAGAGGTCGGCGGGGTCGACGGCGGGGACGCGCCGGGCGAGGTGCCAGGGGCCGGCGACGAGCAGGCAGACGGACCAGGCGTAGTGATGGAGCAGTCGGGAGGCGGTGACGTGCGGGCGGGGCGCGCGGCCGTGTTCGGCGGCGATCCGCTCCTCCGCCCCGGCCAGGACGGCGGCCAGGGCCTGTTCGTCGGTGGCGAGTCGGGCGCCCGAGTACCAGCCGTCGGCGGCCGAGGGGTCGGGTTCGGCGGGGTCGAGCAGGTGCAGCCGGAGCGCGGGGCAGAGGTCGCGCAGCCGCCGGTAGTCGCCGGTGAGGACGGTCGACCGGTCCCCGGGGCGAACGGGCCGGGAGTCGACCGGCCGGGAGCAGGCGGGTGCGACGGGCAGGGGTGTTCCGGGGACCATCCGCACTCCCGAGTTCGACTCCGAGTGATCGTTAAGGTGAGGCTCACCTTACAATGCCTCAAAGGGTGCACCGACCACCGAGCTGCGCACCCCTGTGTGATGTACGACCATCGGCACGATCTTGACGAATTTAGGCAAACCTAACCTAAGATGTCGACTCGTGCTGAGAACCGACCCACCCGCCACCACAGCCCCGGCGACGCCCCGTCCCGCGGCGGCGCTCCAGCGGCCGCTGCTGCTGGTCGCCGGTGTGGCCGCACTCGTGCTGTGCGCCGCCCTGAGCCTCGCGCTGGGCTCCCGCGCCATCCCGCTGTCCACCGTCGTCGACGCCCTCACCGGCGCCGCCCACGGCGGGGACGCCGACGTGGTGACGGGCCTTCGGGTCCCGCGCACGCTCATCGGCCTGGCCGTCGGAGCCGCGCTCGGCGTCGCCGGGGCGGTTGCCCAGGGCGTCACCCGCAACCCGCTGGCCTCCCCGGTCACCCTCGGCATCAACGCCGGCGCGAGCCTCGCCGTGGTCGCCGCGATCTACGCGCTGGACCTCTCCCGCCCCTCCCAGTACGTCTGGTTCGCCTTCGCCGGGGCGGCCGTCGCCGCCGTCTCCGCCTACGGCATGTCCCGGCGCGGCGGGGACCTCGACCCGATCCGGCTCGCGCTCGGCGGCACCGTGCTCACCGTGGTGCTCACCTCCTGGACCTCCGCGCTGATGCTGGCCAGTCACCGCACCCTGGACGAGGCCCGGTTCTGGCTGGCCGGCTCGATCGCCGGACGCCACCTGGACACCCTCACCCCGGTGCTGCCGTTCCTGGCGCTCGGCCTGGTGGCCGCCTTCGCGATCTCCCCCGCGCTCAACGCGCTGGCCCTGGGCGACGAGACCGCCCAGGCACTGGGCGTGCCGGTGGCGCGGATCCGGGTGGTCGGCGGACTGGCCGTCGTCCTGCTCGCGGGCAGTGCGGTCGCCGTCTCCGGACCGGTGGCGTTCATCGGACTGGCCGCGCCGCACCTGGTCCGCGCCCTCCTCGGCAACGACCACCGCTGGCTGCTGCCCGGCTGCCTGATCACCGGCCCGCTGCTGCTGCTCGCCGCCGACGTGCTCGGCCGGCTCGTGGTGCAGCCCTCCGAGATCGAGGTCGGCATCGTCACCGCCTTCCTCGGCGCGCCGCTGCTCGCGGTGCTGGCCCGGAAGGTGGCCAAGTGAACGACCGGAACCAGCGAACCGTCAAGAGGTGCACCGTGCGTGGCGTGAGCGGGACGACCGCCGGCCGGAACGGGGTGGGCGCATGAGCTCGCTCGCCGTCCCGATGGGCGCGATCGCGCGCCGCCGGGCCCGTACCGCCGCCTGGTCGCTGCTGGCCGTCGCCCTGCTGGTGGTGCTCACCGGCATCGCGCTCGGCACCGGCCAGGTGAACATCTCCGCCTGGGACGCGCTGCGCGCCCTGTTCGGCCAGGGCCAGTCCGGCGACGTCCTGGTGGTGCAGCAGTTCCGGGCGCCGCGCGTGGTGTCCGCGCTGATCGCGGGAGCCGGGCTGGCGATGGCCGGCTCGATGCTGCAGCGGCTGTTCCGCAACCCGCTGGCCGCCCCCGACACGATCGGCATCACCGGCGGCGCCTCCTTCGGCGCGGTGCTGATGCTCGCCACCGGCGCCTCCCAGCAGCTGATCCCGCTGGCCGCGGTCGGCGGCGGGCTGCTCGCCGCGCTGCTGCTCGGCGGCCTGGCCTGGCGCTCCAGGATGGCCGTGACCCGGCTGGTGCTGGTCGGCCTGGCGGTCCAGCAGGGCCTGGCCGCCGCCGTGAACCTGATGATCGTACGGTTCCCGGCCGAACTGGCCTCCTCCGCCATGCAGTGGACCACCGGCTCGCTGTACGGGCGCAACTGGACCGAGGTGTGGATCGGCGGCACCGCCATCGCCCTCACCGCCGGGGCCCTCGTGCTCTGCCAGCGGCGGGTCGCCGTCCTCGACCTCGGCGACGACTCGGCCGGCGGCCTCGGCCTCGACCCCGCCCGGGACCGGCTCTGGCTGCTGCTGCTCACCATCACCCTCGCCTCGCTGGCCGCCGCCCTCACCGGACCGGTCGCCTTCGTCGCCCTCGCCGTCCCCCACCTGGTCCGGCTGCTCGCCGGGCCGCCCACCCCCGGCACCCTCGGCCTCACCGCGCTCACCGGCGCCGTGCTGCTGCTCGCGGCCGACCTCCTCGTGCTGCACGTGATCCCCGTCCACGGCCTGCCGGTCGGTGCCGTCACCGCCACCCTCGGCGCGCCCTGGCTCCTGGTGCTGATGATCCGCCAGGGCCGGCTTCCCCAGAGGAGCAGCTGATGACCTCCCTCCCGGCCCCCACGACCGCCAACCGGCTCGCCGCCCACGGCCTCGGACTGCGCTACGGCGACCGGACCATCGTCGACGGCCTCGACCTCGAACTCCCCGGCGGCGCCGTCACCGCGATCGTCGGACCGAACGCCTGCGGCAAGTCGACCCTGCTGCGCGGTCTCGTCCGGCTGCTCGACCCGGCCGCCGGCACGGTCACCCTCGACGGCGCCGACATCCACCGGATGCCCGCCCGCACCCTCGCCAAGCGGATGGGCCTGCTGCCGCAGCAGCCCGTCACGCCGGAGGCGGTCACCGTCGAGGCGCTGGTCCGGCTCGGACGCTACCCGCACCAGCGGATGCTCAGCCCGTGGTCCAAGGCCGACCAGGCCGCGGTCGAGGAGGCGCTGGAGCGCACCGGGACCGCCGAACTGCGCGACCGGCAGGTCGACCGGCTCTCCGGGGGGCAGCGCCAGCGGGTCTGGATCGCGCTCGCGCTCGCCCAGGAGACCGACCTGCTGCTGCTCGACGAGCCGACCACCTTCCTCGACCTGCGGCACCAGCTCGACGTGCTCGACCTGGTCGCCGACCTGCACACCGAGGCCGGACGCACCGTCGTCATGGTGCTGCACGACCTCGGGCAGGCCGCGCGGTACGCCGACCACCTGGTGGTGCTCAAGGACGGGCGGCTCGCCGCGGCCGGTCCGCCCGCGGAGGTCCTGACGGCCGAACTGGTCGAGGCCGTCTTCGGCGTGCCGTGCCGGGTGGTGCCCGACCCGGAGACCGGCACTCCGCTGGTCGTGCCGCGGGCCCGGGTGCGCACTGCCGCCGCGTCCGCCGTGTCCGCCGCGTCGGCCACCGTCTGACCTCCTCCTCCCGTCCCCCCTTCTCTTCCGCCTCCCCGTTCGACCCGATCCAAGGAACTCCGATGAACCGCCGACTCCCCGTCGCCGTCCTCGCCGTCACGCTGTCCGCCACGCTCCTCGCCGCCTGCGGCAGCAACGGGGACGGCGCCAAGTCCGGCGGTGACTCCGGCTCCTCCGCCGCCGCCTCGGCCGGCACCGCCGCCGGCTTCCCGCGCTCCGTCAAGCACGCCGCCGGGACCGCCCAGATCAAGTCCCAGCCCAAGCGCGTCGTGGTGCTGGACAGCGGTGAGCTGGACGACGTCACGCTGCTCGGCATCACGCCGGTCGGCGCGGTGTCCCCGCACATGAAGACCGAGGGCGGGTTCCCGAACTACCTCAAGGACAAGATCAAGGACACCAAGGACGTCGGCCCGATGAACGAGCCGAACCTGGAGCTGATCACCTCCCTCAAGCCCGACCTGATCCTCTCCTCCAAGGTCCGGCACGCCAAGGTGTACGACCAGCTGAACGCGATCGCGCCGACCGTGCTGGCCGAGACCACCGGCTTCCCGTGGAAGGAGAACCTGGCGCTGTACGCCCAGGCCCTCGGCAAGGAGGACGAGGCGAAGAAGGCGCTGGCCGACTACGAGGAGCGGGCGCACAAGCTGGGCGAGGCGATCAAGGCCAAGTACAACGGGACGATGCCGACCGCCTCGGTGGTCCGCTTCGTGGCCGGGCCGACCCGCCTGTACGCGAAGGCCTCGTACAGCGGCGTGGTCCTCAAGGACGTCGGCCTGACCCGCCCGGCCCCGCAGGACGTGGACAAGAACATCATCGAGGTCAGCGCCGAGCAGGTCAGCCAGGCCGACGCTGACCTGGTGTTCGTCACCACTGCTGACGACCCGTCCAAGACCAAGGAGAGCGAGGTCCAGCAGACCCCGGTCTGGCAGGGCCTGAACGCCGTCAAGAACAACAAGGTCTTCACCGTGCCGGACGAGACCTGGATGTCCGGCATCGGTGTCCAGGCCGCGGACGCGATGCTCGTCGACATCGCCAAGGCGGCGGGCGTGGACGCGCCCAAGTAGTCGTCGCGCCACAACGAACAGCTGACGGCGAACAGATTTCAGAATTCAACTTTCAGAGTTCATCTTTCAGACGACAGATAACAGATAACAGATTTCAAACTCTGTCATCTGTTCGCCGTCCTTCGTCCGCCCCCACGCCCCGAGGACCATCCCCATGCGGCTCTACCTGCTCGCCCTCAACCCCACCGACTCGGTCACCCGCGGATTCCTGCCCGCCGCCGCCCGGCTCGGACTCGACGTCACCGTCCTCACCGACCACGTCGAGGCCCACCAACGCGCGTACGCCAGAGCGGAGTTCGCCTGCGAGGTGGTGGAGTGCGACGTCCAGGACTTCCGCGAGGTCATCGGCCTGATATCCCAGCACCACACCCCGGCCGCGGTGTTCAGCAACAGCGACCACCTGCAGACCCAGACCGCCCTGGTCGCCGAGTACTTCGGCCTGGCCGGCAAGGACTGGAAGGCCGCCCTGCGGGCCAAGAACAAGGGCGAGCTGCGCCGCCACCTCGCCGAGCGCGGCCTGGACGCGGTGGAGTCCGCCGAGCTGGCACCCGGGCAGGACCCGAGCGGCCTCACCCCCTCGTTCCCGTGCATCGTCAAGCCGCGCGAGGGCGTCGCCAGCGAGGACGTCACCCTGGTCGCCGACACCGCCGAACTCGCCCTGCGGGTCAAGGAGATCCAGCAGCGCCGCCCCGGCGCCACCCTGGTGGTCGAGGAGTTCCTGGCCGGCGAGCTGTGCACCCTGGAGACCCTGGGCGACGGCCGGACCAGGCGCGTCCTCGGCGGCTTCCGCACCCAGCTCTCCCCGCCGCCGGACTTCATCGAAGAGGTGCTGACCTTCACCCCGGCGCACCCCCACCCGGTGGTCGAGCAGGTGCTCGCCCAGCTCGACGCCCTCGGGGTCGGGCTCGGCGCCTGCCACACCGAGTTCGTCCTCCAGCCGGACGGCCGCGCCCGCATCATCGAGGTCAACTACCGCGCCATCGGCGACCAGTGCGACCTGATGCTCGCCGAGATCCTCGGGATCCCCTACTTCGAGCTGGTGCTGCGCGCCCACCTCGGCGAGGAGCTGCCCGCCGACCTGGGAGCCCGCGGCGACCGGCGGGCCCGCCACGAGCGGGTCTGCGCCGAGCAGCCCGGCACCCTGACCGCCGCCCCCGAGCCGCACTTCGAGCGACGGGCCGACGGGGTCACGCTGTCCTACCTGCCGGTGCGCGAGCTCGGCGCCCGGCACGAGCTCTACCGCACCAACCGCGACTACCTGGGCATCGTCTGGGCGGTCGGTCCGGACCAGGATGCGGTGGACGGCGCGGTCGCGGAGTTCATCGCCGCCAACCGCTGGGAGATCACCTCATGAACCCGGCCGATCATCCCGCCCCCACCGCAACGGCCCCCGCCGCTTCGACCCTCGCCGGGCCGACCCCCACCGCAACGGCCCCCACCGCAACGGCCCCGGCCGCTTCGACCCCGGCCGAGCAGCTCACCCTGCGGGTGCTGTCCGCCCTGCTGCGGGAGGACGTGCTCGGCCTGCGCACCCGGGGCACCCTGGAGCAGCGCCCCGACGGACCCTGGCTGAGCGACGGCTCGCTCGCCCTGCCGGTCGCCCCCGACGGCTTCCAGGCCGACCACGCCGCCCGGCTGCCGGAGCTGGAGGTCGACGGCGCCCGGCTCACCGAACTGACCGCCGTCCTGGCCCTGCTGGCGGAGCGGGCCGATCCGCTGGACCGCCCCGGCCACCTGGCCTTCGCCGTGGAGTGCCGGCAGACCCTCGCCACCATGGAGCTGCACGACCGGGTGCGGCCCGAGGTGCACGCCGAACTCGCCGAGCGCTACGGCAAGGACGTGGCGGACTGGGCCGGCCCGCGCGCCGCGCTCGGCTTCGAGGCCCTCGCCGCCTTCCTGGACCACCCGGTCTACCCGACCGCGCGTGGCCGCTCCGGCCTGAGCGAGGCCCAACTCCGCTCCTACGCGCCGGAGTTCCACCCGAGCTTCGAGCTGCGCTGGCTCGCCGTCCCGGCCGGCCGGCTGACCGTGCACGGCGACGGTCCGCTGCCCGCCTGGTGGCCGAGCGCCGAACAGCTGGGCGTACCGGGCGAGTTCGCCACCGTTCCGGTCCATCCGCTCACCGCGGACGAGGACTTCACCCGGATCGCGCCGGGCGCGGTGCTCGCCCCCGAGCCGTACCTCGAAGTGCTCCCCACGCTGTCCATGCGCACCGTCGCCGTGGCCGCCGACCCGTCCTGCCACCTCAAACTGCCGCTCGCCACCGCCACCCTGGGCCTGCGCAACCGCCGCACCATCAAGCCGGTCACCCTGGTCAACGGCGCGGTCGGACAGCGCCTGGTGGAGGCCGTGGCCGCCCGCGAACCGCGCTTCGCCGGGCGGATCCTGCACGCCGACGAACAGCACTACGCCCACGCCGAGGACGAGCTGCTGGCCGTCCTGCTGCGCCGCTACCCGGAGCGCCTGGACGACGCCGTCAGCGTCCCGCTGGCCGCCCTGCTCGCCGAGGCGCCCGACGGCCGGCTGGTGATCGACCACCTGGCCGACCGCTTCCACCACGGCTCCGTCCCCGCGCTGTACGAGGAGTTGCTGCGGCTGCTGGTCGACTGGCAGACCACCCTGTTCGGCCACGGCATCGCCCTGGAGTCGCACCAGCAGAACACCTCGCTGGTCCTCGACGGGACCGGCCTGCGGCTGCTCTACAAGGACAACGACGGCCCCCGGGTCAACACCGCCCGGGCGGTCCGCTCCCCGGTCCGCGAACTGGCCGCCCTGGTGGCCGAGTTCCGTGATCCGCGAATCCTCGGCGAGCAGGACCGCGCACTCACCGACCTGTTCACCACCATCACCGGCCACCTGTGCACCGCCTCGCTCGCCTTCGGCCTGGCCGCGCACGGCCGGGTGCCGCTGGCGCGGAGCCTGGAGCTGCTGCGCACCGTCCTCGGCGAGGCGGTCGACCGGCTGGGACCGGCCGGGCAACCGCTGCGCACCGACCTGCTGGACGCCGAACGGCTGCCGGTCAAGGCCATGGTGAGCGCCGGGTCGCTGCTCAGCAAGGAGCGCAGCGGCGCCGCGGACATCAACAAGCACTACACCGACGGCCCCAACTACCTCCTGTCCGGGGACCGCTCGTGACGACCGTCGAACCCCTGTCGCGGCCGACCGAGGCCGCGGGGCTGGACCGGCGCCAGGTGCACGCGGTGGCGGCCTGCTACTTCGTCGCCTCCTTCGCCGCCCTCGGTCTGCCGCCGTACCTCACCGAGATCCTCCCCACCCTCGGGGACCACAGCGGCCACTGGGCCGGTCTGCTGTACGTCGTGCCGACCGTCTTCACCGCCCTCGGCGCCCCGCTGTGGGGCCGGCTGGCCGACCGCTTCGGCCAGAAGCGGCTGCTGTTGCGCGCCCAACTCGGCCTCGCCGTCTCCTTCCTGCTCGCCGGAGCCGCCGACAGCCTGCCGGCGTTCACCGCCGCGCTGGTGCTCCAGGGCCTCCTCGGCGGCACCTTCTCCGCCACCAACGGCTACCTCGCCGCGGCCCTGGACGGCTCCCGGCTGTCCAAGGCGCTGACCCTGATGCAGGGCAGTGCCCGGGCCGCCCTGGTGGCGGCGCCGATCCTGGTGGGCGCACTGTCGCCGTGGATCGACCCGCACCGGCAGTACCTGGTGATGGCGGTGCTGCCGCTGACCGCGGCGGCACTGCTCAACTCCCTGCCGGAGCCGGTCCGTCCGACCGTCGCGCCGGCGGGCCGCGCCGCCGCCGCAACCGCCGCAACCGCCGCGACCGCCGCGACCGGCCCGGCCGACCCGCCCGGCTCTCTCCGGCTGCTCTACGCCTTCGAGTTCGCCTTCGTCTTCGCCACCATCATCTCCTTCCCGTACCTGATCACCCTGGTCCAGCAGCGGCTGCCGGGGGCCGGCGGCACCGTCGCGGGCCTGCTGTTCGCGCTGCCGCACCTGGTCTACCTGGTCGCTGCCGGCCGGGTGCACGCCGCCGTCGAGGCGCGCCCGCGCAGCGGACTGGCCCTGGGCCTCGCCCTGGTGGCCGTCGGACTGGCCGGCCACGCCCCGGCCCACTCACTGCTCACCTTCGCCCTCACCCGGGCCGTGCTCGGACTCGGCATGACCTTCGGCCTGGTCTGCCTCGCCGTCCTCGCCGCCGAAGCCGCCCGCGGCCGCGCGCCGGGCCGGATGTTCGGCACCCGCGAAACCGTCTCCAAGTGCGGTGCCGTCGCCGCCGGACTGGCCGCCGCGCTCGCCAACGGCAGCGGCGGACCGGCCGCCCCGGTCGTCACCGGCACCGTCGCCGCACTGGCCGCCGCCCTGCTCGCCCTCCTGACCCGTAGGAGCCCCCGATGACCGCCCGGCCCACCACCCTCCCTGCCACCCTCCCCGCCGCGCCGTCGACCACGCCGTCGGCCACGGACCCCGCCGAACTGCCCGGCGCGGACGCGGCGGTGGCACACACCCTGCTCAACTGCCTGCTGCGCGAGGTGTCCGCCCCCGAGCACCAGACCGCCGTCGACGACGGGCACCTGCTGCTGCGCCTGCCCCGCCGCGGCACCCTGCTGCGGGTCGCCCTGCGCCGCACCTCGCTGCTCGGGGCGCACCGGTTCACCGGCCCCGCGCACGAGGAAACCCCCGAAGGGTGGCGCGAGTTGGGCTGGCGCGAGCTCGCCGGGTACGCCCAGGAGGAGCTGGAACTGCGCACCGGCACGGTGAACGAGGAGTTCCTCGACCAGGTGGCCTCCAGCCACCAGGGCGTCGGCGCGGGCCTGGCCGACCGGCCGGCCGCCGAGGCGGACCGCTACCTGGAGTCCGAGCAGGCCCTGCTGTTCGGCCACCGCTTCCACCCGGCCCCCAAGTCCCGCTCCGCCGCCCGGGGGGACTGGCGCCACTACGCGCCCGAGTCCCGCGCGGCCTTCCCGCTGCGCCACCTGGCCGTGCGCGCCGAGCTGCTGGCCGAGGAGTCCCTGGACCGGGACGCGAGCGCCGTCCTGGACGGCCTCGGTGAGGTGCCGGACGGCTACCGGCTGCTGCCCGCCCACCCCTGGCAGTACCAACTCATCGGCGACCACCCGCTGTTGCGCGCCGCCCTGGCCCGCGGCGACGTCCTGGACCTCGGCCCGCGCGGCGAGCACTTCGCCGCCACCGCCTCGGTGCGCACCCTGTACGGCGCGGACGCCTTCCTCAAGTTCAGCCTCAACGTCCGGATCACCAACTGCCTGCGCAAGAACGCCGCCTACGAGCTCACCGGCGCCGTCCGGCTCACCCGTCTGCTGGACCCGGTGCTGACCGACCTGGCCGGGCGCTTCCCGGACGCGGCGATGCTGCGCGAACCCGCCTTCCGCACCCTCGCCCTCCCCGGCGCCGACGGCCACCCCGACCGGGCCCTGTTCGAGGGCTTCGGCCTGATCCTGCGCGAGGGCTTCGGCGGCCTGCTGCGGCCCGGCGTCACCCCGCTGCTCGCCGGCGCCGTCGCCGACGAGCACCCGACCAGCTCGGCCCACATCTCCCGGCTGCTGGAGTCGAGTTCGGGCGGGGCGGCCGCGCTCGACTGGTGGCGCGACTACCTGCGACTGCTCCTCCCGCCGGTGCTGGCGGCCTACTTCGACCACGGCGTGGTGCTGGAGCCGCACCTGCAGAACGTGCTCATCGGCGTGGACGCGGACGGCCGGCCGACCCAGGTGCTCTTCCGCGACCTGGAGGGCACCAAGCTCGTCCCCGAGCAGAACGCCGAACTGCTGGCCGCGCTGCCGCCCGAGGTGGCCGGCCCGATGACCTACGACGCCGAGCGCGGCTGGGACCGGGTGGTCTACTGCCTGCTGGTCAACCACGTCGCCGAACTGCTCGCCGCCCTCGCCGACCGCCACCCCGAGCTGGAGGGCGCGCTCTGGCAGGCCGTCCGGGACGCCCTGGAGGAGTACGCGGCCGCCCACGGCCGCCCGCCGCGGCTGCGGGCCCTGCTGGCCGGTGTCCCGCTGCCCGCCAAGGCCAACCTGCTCACCCGCTGGGAGCGCAAGGCCGACCGGGAGGCCGGGTACGTCCGGCTGCCCTCCCCGCTGGCCGGCTCGGTGCTCGCCGAGGCCGCCCGCATGACCGCCCACCTTCCGACCGGGAGCGCCGTCCGATGAGCCAGACCCCCACCACCGGCGCCCCGGTGAGCGACGCAGTCCACCGCCACGTCGCCTCCCTCGCGCCCGACCAACTGCCCGCCTACGTCTACGACCTGGCCGTACTGCGGGAGCACGCCGCCGCCGTCCGGGCCGCACTGCCCGAGCGGGTCGAGCTGTACTACGCCGCCAAGGCCAACCCGGACGCGCCGCTGCTGACCGCGCTGCGCGACGCCGTCGACGGCTACGAGGTCTCCAGCGGCGGGGAGTTGGCGCACGTACGGGCCGCCGTCCCGGACGCACCGCTGGCCTTCGGCGGGCCGGGCAAGACCCCCGCCGAGATCCTCGCGGCGGTGGACGCCGGAGTGCACCGCTGGCACGTCGAGAGCGAGCAGGAACTGCACCGGCTCGCCGCCGTCCTGGCGGAGCGCCCGGCGGCCGTCGTGGACGTCCTGCTGCGGGTGAACCTGCCGGTGGTCACCGACGCCCTGGACGCGGTGCCGCTGGCGATGGGTGGACGGCCGACCCCGTTCGGGCTCGACCCCGACCAGGCCGAGGAGTGCGCCCGGCTGCTCACCGACGGCGGCCCGCTCGGGCGCCGGCTGCGGCTGCGCGGGGTGCACGCCCACCTGGCCAGCGGGCTGGCGGCGGACGAGCAGCTGGCGGTCGCCGAGCAGATCGTCACCTGGTCGGCCGAACTGGCCGAGCGGCACGGCTTCCCGCTCGCCGAGGTCAACGTCGGCGGCGGGATGGCGGTGGACTACGACGACCCGGCACGGCGCTTCGACTGGACGGCCTTCGGCGAGGGCCTGGCCAAGGTGCTCGACGCCCACCCCGGGCTGACCCTGCGGATCGAGCCCGGGCGGGCGCTGACCGCCTACTGCGGCTGGTACGCGACCGAGGTGCTGGACGTGAAGCGCAGCCACGGCGAGGACTTCGCGGTGGTCCGCGGCGGCACCCACCACCTGCGCACCCCGGCCACCCGCGGGCACTCCCAGCCCTTCGCGGTGCTCCCGGTGGACGCCTGGCCGCATCCCTGGCCGCGCCCCGCCGTCACCACCGGCCGGGCCACCCTGGCCGGGCAGCTGTGCACCCCGAAGGACGTCCTGGCCCGGGCGGCGGACGGCGCGGCGGGCCTGCGGACGGCGGACCGGGTGCTGTTCGCGATGGCGGGCGCGTACGGGTGGAACATCTCGCACCACGAGTTCCTGATGCACCCGCGGCCCGGGTTCCACTACCTGGGCGACTGACCCGCGGCCGGTCGGAGGCCGGCCGGCAGCCGGCAGCCAACCGGCGACCGGCGACCGGCGACCGGCGACCGGCGACCGGCGACCGGCGACCGGCGACCGGCGACCGAAGCCGAACCGCCGGGGAACCGGCGGACAACCAACGGATAACAGATGACAGATTTCGAAATCTGTCATCTGTTATCCGTCATCTGTTCCCCGTTCTCCGTCCGCCGCCACCCGCCGGCCGACACCCGCTCCACCCACTCGTGGGAGAGTGGTAACCGGCGAAGGGAGCGCGAACGTGCTGATGGACAAGGTGGCGGAGATACTCGCCGAGGCGTCGGCCGAGGCGGTGGAGCCGCGCTTCCGGGCGCTGACCGCCGGCGAGGTGATGGAGAAGGCGCCCGGCGAGGTCGTGACCGTCGCCGACCGCGAGGCCGAGGCGATCATCGCCCGCCGCCTGCACGAACTGCTGCCCGTACCCGTGGTCGGCGAGGAGGCGGTGTCCGCCGACCCGGCACTCGCCCTGGCCATCCACGACGAGCCCGCCGTCTGGCTGGTCGACCCGGTGGACGGCACCGCCAACTTCGTCGCGGGCCGCCCCGACTACGCCGTGATGTGCTCCCTGGTCCGCAGCGGCCTGACCGTCGCCTCGTGGATCTGGCAGCCCGCCACCGCGACCGCCTACCGGGCCGAACTGGGCTCCGGCGCCTGGCGGGACGGCGAACGCCTCACCCGCCGCCCGGCGCCCGCCGACGCCGGGAAGCTGACCGGCATCCTGAAAAGCCGCTTCCTCGCCCCGGCCGACCGGCACCGCCTGGAGTCCCACTGCGCGGCCTTCGGCGAGATCTCCCCCGGCCGCAGCGCCGCCGGGATGGAGTACCCCGACGTCGTCGAGGGCCGGACCGACTTCATCTTCTACTGGCGGACCCTCCCCTGGGACCACGCCCCGGGTTCACTGCTGCTCTCCGAGGCCGGCGGCGTCTCGGCCCGCATGGACGGCGCCCCGTACCGCCCCGAGGCCCCCGGCTGCGAGGACGGCCTGCTGGTCGCCGCCGACCCCGACACCTGGGAGCTCACCCGCGGCATCCTCCTGAACGGCTGACCGCACCGGGACCCGCCCCCAGCCCGCCGGACCCCCCGTCCGCCCCGCCCCGGCCCGGTCACCGCCCGCCCACCCGCGACGGCGACAGCGACGGCGCCGCTACCCCGCCCGCTCCCCGGCGACCTTGCGCCCCGCGCCGACCACCTCCCGCAGCAGCGCCCCCACCTCACCCGCCGTCGTGTGGGGGTTGAGCAGCGTGAGTTTCAGCCGCACCCGCCCGGGCCCGTCCCCCGGCAGTTCGGTCCGCCCGACCACCGCCCGTCCGGTGCGCAGCAGCAGCCGGCGCAGTTGCCCGTTCAGCTCGTCCACGGCGGCCTCGTCCGTCATCCCGGGCGGCCGGTAGCGGAAGAGCAGCGCGGTGAGGACGGGCTCGGCGTGCAGTTCGAGCGAGGGTTCGGCCCGGACGGCGTCCGCGGCCGCCAACGCCAGGTCGTGGCAGGCGTCCACGAGCCGGCCGAGGCCTTCCCGGCCGAGGGTGCGCAGCGTGACGGCGAGCTTGAAGGCGTCGGCCCGCCGGGTGGTGCGCAGCGAGCGGCCGAGCAGGCTGGGGTAGCCGGCCTGCTCGTCGTCCACGGGGTTGAGGTACTCGGCGCGCCGGGCCAGCGAGACGTAGGTCTCGGCCCGGCGGACCAGGAAGACCCCGGCGGCCGCGGGCTGCCAGCCGAGCTTGTGCCAGTCCAGGGAGACCGAGTCGGCGCGGGCGATGCCGTCGAGCAGCGGGGCGAGCCGGTCGGAGAGCAACGCGCCGCCGCCGTACGCGGCGTCGACGTGCAGCCAGGCGCCGTAGCGGCCGGCCAGGTCGGCGGCGGCGTGCAGCGGGTCGATGGCGCCGGTGTCGGTGGTGCCGGCGGTGGCGACGACGGCGATCGGGGTGCGTCCGGCCCAGCTGGCCTCGGCCAGGGCGCGTTCCAACTCCTCGGGGGGCATGCGCAGTCGGCGGTCGACGGGGACGGCGAGGACGGAGCGTTCGCCGAGTCCGAGCAGGGCGGCCGCGCGCTGGACGGAGAAGTGGGCGGCCTCGGAGGCGAGGATGCAGGGCCGGGCGCCGGCCGGGATCCCGTCCAGCTCGACGATGCCGTCGAGCTTCTGGTCCCGTGCCAGCATCAGGCCCATCAGGTTGGACTCGGTGCCGCCGGAGGTGAGCACCCCGGCCGCGCGGCGCGGGTCGTAGCCGACCAGGGTGGCGAGTTCGGCGAGCAGGGCGGTTTCCAGGGCGGTCGCGGCCGGGGCCTGGTCCCAGGAGTCCTGGGAGGGGTTGAGCACGCTGACCGCGAGGTCGGCGGCGGCCGCGACGGCGAGCGGCGGGCAGTGCAGGTGGGCGGCGCAGGCCGGGTCGGCGGGGTCGGCGGCGCCGTAGGCGAGCAGTTCGGTGAGCCGGGCGAGCGCGCCGCGTCCGCGGGCACCGGCGAGGCCGTCCGCGACCAGGGCGGCGATCTCGGCCGGGCTGCCGGCGGGCAGTGGCCCGGAGCGCAGCGCGGTGCCGGTGTCGAGGGCGTCGAGGACGGTGGCCAGCAGCGGGCCGAGGGCACCGGGCCCGGCGGCGCCGCCCGCGAGGGCGTCCGGATCGCCGCCCCCGCCGGGCAGTTCGGGCGGTACCGCCCCGGGGTCGGCGGCGGTCACGCCCCACCCCGCACCGTCGAACCCGAAGCCTGAACCCGAGCCGCTCCCGCGCCCGAGCCCGAACCCGATCCCGAAGCCGTGGCCTGAGCCGTGGCCGGAGCCTGAGCCGCCGAGGCCGCCGAGGCCGCCGCGATCGCCTCCGCCAGCCGCTCCAGCACGGCCGCGACCTGCTCGTCGGTGATGGTCAGCGGCGGCAGCAGCCGCAGCACCGCGTCGTGCCGCCCGCCGAGTTCGACGATCAGCCCGCGGGCCAGGCAGGCCTCGCGGACCCGTACGGCGAGCGCCGGATCGGCCGGGCGGGCACCGCAGGCGTCGGGGTCGGCGCCGGGGTCGACCAGTTCGACCCCGATCATCAGCCCGCGCCCGCGCACGTCGCCGATCGCGGGCAGTTCGGCGGCGAGTTCGCGCAGCCGGGCGGTGATCCGCTCGCCCGCCACGGCGGCCCGCTCGGCCAGTCCGTGCGCGGCGACGTACCGCAGGGTGGCGGCGCCGGCGGCCATCGCGAGGGTGTTGCCGCGGAAGGTGCCGGTGTGGGCGCCGGGCCGCCAGCCGTCGTAGTCCTCGCGGTAGACGACCACGGCGAGCGGCAGGCTGCCGCCGATGGCCTTGGAGAGCACCATCGCGTCCGGGACGATGCCGCTGTGTTCGACGGCCCACATCGCGCCGGTGCGTCCGACGCCGGTCTGCACCTCGTCCACGATCAGGGGGATGCCGCGCTCGGCGGTGATCCGGCGCATCTCGCGCAGCCAGCCGTCGGGGGCGGGCACGACCCCGCCCTCGCCCTGGACTGCCTCCAGGACCATCGCGGCGGGCGGCACCACACCGCCGGAGGGGTCGTCGAGCAGCCGCTCGACGTAGGTGGCACCGAGCTCGGCGCCCGCCTCGCCACCGACCCCGAACGGGCAGCGGTAGCCGTACGGGTAGGGCAGCCGGACGACCTCGCCGCCGCCGGGCAGCGGTTCCTTGACGGCGACGTTGCCGGTGAGCGCGAGGGCGCCGGCCGTCATGCCGTGGTAGGCGCCGGTGAAGGCGAGGGCGCCGGAGCGCCCGGTGGCGGTCTGCATCAGCTTGAGGGCGGCTTCGACGGCGTCCGTCCCGGCCGGTCCGCAGAAGTGCACCCGGGCGCGGGAGGCGAACTCGGGGGGCAGGCTCTCGAACAGCGCGCTGGTGAAGTCGTCCTTCTCGGCGGTGGCCAGGTCGAGCAGGTGCAGCGGGGCGCCGCTGTCGAGGGTGCGGCGGATCGCCTCCAGCACCACCGGGTGGTTGTGCCCGAGGGCGAGCGTCCCGGCACCGGAGAGGCAGTCCAGGTAGCGGCGGCCGTCGGCGCCTTCGACGGTCATGCCGTGGGCCCGGACCGGGACGATCGGGAAGGACCGGGCGTACGTCCGGGCGGCGGACTCGCGGACGCGCTGGCGGCGCAGGATGGCTTCGCCGGCGGGCGGGGCCGCGGCGGCGGTGGCCCCGGAGGCGGCCTGGGCGGGTACGGCGGCGAGCGACAAGGCGAACCCCCAGAAGAAGTTAGGTAAGCCTAACTTTATCGCCCGTGACCTGCCGGAATGCCGCGGGGGCACCCAGAACCACCCGAGTGAGTGAACCTCCCCCGACAGCGCCCGCGGCGCCCCCGTCCGGCCCAACGAACGAGGGCACCGAAAGGTCACGGGCGGCAGCGCCCCATCCGCGCCCGCCACCAACGCCCCGCCGTCGCCGCCCCCCATCAACGCCCCGCCGTCACCGCCCCTTCCAGCGGTAGCAGAGCTCCGGCCGCCCCACGCTCCCGTACTGCGGCTCGCGCGCCGCCCGCCCGGTGTCCACCAGGTGCTCCAGGTACCGCCGCGCGGTGATCCGGGACACCCCGGCAGCGGTACCGGCGGCCGCCGCCGACAGGCCGGTCGAGGCCTCCCGCAGCACCGAGGCCACGGTGTCCAGGGTCGGCGCGCTCAGCCCCTTCGGCAGCGAGTTGCGCTCGGGCGTGCGGAGCAGGGCGAACGCCTGGTCGACCTCGTCCTGTCCGGTCGCCTCGCCGGTGCGCCCGAGGCTGTCCCGGTAGCGGGCGTAGCGCTCCAGCCGGTCGTGCAGCGCCGCCGCGCTGAACGGTTTCAGCAGGTACTGCACGACCCCCGCCGAGACCGCCTGGCGCACCATGGCGAGGTCACGGGCCGAGGTGACCGCGATGACGTCGGTGGCGTGCCCGGCCGCGCGCAGGGTGCGGCACAGCTGGAGGCCGTGGCCGTCCGGCAGGTAGAGGTCGAGCAGGGTGAGGTCGACGGGCGTCCCGGCGGCGCGGGCCCGCTCCAGGAAGCGCAGCGCGTCGGCGCAGCTGTGCACGGTGCCGACGGCGCGGAAGCCGGGCTCGCGCTCGACGTACAGGGTGTGCGCGGCGGCGGCCACCGGGTCGTCCTCCACGACCAGGACGGAGATCCCGCTCGGGGCGGCACCGCTCACGCCGGAGCCGTCCACACCTCCGCCGCTCACGCCGACACCCCGCCCTGCTCCAGCTCCCGCACCCGGCCGCCGGTCAGCGGCAGCCGTACGGTGAGCACCGCGCCGCGCTCGCGCCCGACCTCGACGGTGCCGCCGTTGCGCCGGGCGGCCTGGGCGACCAGTGCCAGACCCAGGCCGTGCCCGTGGCCGTCCTGCTTGGTGCTCCAGCCGCGCCGGAACACGTCCTCGACGGCGGCCGGGTCGATGCCCGCACCGGTGTCGGCGACCCGCAGCAGCAGACAGGCGCCCACGCCGAGCACCCCGCCGTCGACCGCACCGCCATCGCCCCCATCGCCGTCGATCCGCGCGGTGACGGTGACCTCCGGCGGGCCCGGGCTCTGCGCGGCCCCGGCGATGGCGGCGTCCACCGCGTTGTCGATCAGGTTGCCGAGGACGGTGATCAGGTCCCGGGCGGAGAGCCCGGGCGGGAGCACCCCGTCGTCGATCCGGCTGTCCTCGGTGAGGGTCAACTCCACGCCCCGTTCGGCCGCCTGGGCCGCCTTGCCGAGCAGCAGCGCGGCCAGTACCGGCTCGCCGACCGCGGCGACCACCCGGTCGGTGAGCTGCTGGGCGAGGGCGAGCTCGGCGGTCGCGAACTCCACCGCCTGCTCGTGGCGGCCGAGTTCGATCAGCGAGACGACGGCGTGCAGCCGGTTGGCGGCCTCGTGCGCCTGCGCCCCGAGCGCCTCGGTGAAGCCGCGTACGGAGTCCAACTCTCCACTCAGCGACTGCAGTTCGGTGTGGTCGCGGAGGGTCACCACCCGGCCGAGACCGGTGCCGATGGTGGAGGTGTTGAGCACCACGACCCGCTCGGCGGTCAGGTGCACCTCGTCCCGGACCGGTTCCTCGCCGAGTACGGCGGCCACCAGGGCCTCCGGCAGCCCCAGTTCCGCCACCGGGCGCCCGTCCAACTCGCCTTCCAGTCCGAGAAGTTCGCGAGCGGCATCGTTGCACAGCACCACCCGGTGGGCCCGGTCGAGCAGGATCAGCCCCTCCCGCACCGACCTCAGGGTCGCCTGGTGGTACTCGTAGAGATGGCTGAGCTCGTCCGGCCGCATGCCGTGAGTGTGCCGCCGCAGCCGGGAGTTGGCGAGGTAGGTGCCCGCCCCTCCGAGCGCCAGCGCGGCCACCGCGACCCCGACCAGGGCGAGCAGCGGTCCGCTCAGCTGCGCGGAGATGGACTCCAGCGTCAGCCCCACGCTGACCAGCGCGATCACCCGATGCTGGTCGTCCCACACCGGGGTGACCACCCGGACGGAGGGGCCGAGCGTGCCGGTGTAGGTCTCGCTGCGGGTCTGCCCGGCCAGCGCCCAGTCGATGTGCCCGAGGTAGCGCTTGCCGATCTGCTCGGGCAGCGGGTGGGTCCAGCGCACCCCTTCGGTGTCCATGACGGTGATGAAGGAGACCCCGACGTCCTGGCGCACCTGCTCGACGTACGGCTGGAGCACCGCGGTCGGGTCCGGCCCGGCGACGGCGGAGCGCACGGACGGGGAGTCGGCGACGGCGTGGGCCACCGAGGTGACCTCGCGGCGGGCCGCGTCCTCGGTGCGCTCGGCGGTGAACAGGTACGCCAGCACCGCGCCACCCGCCACCACGGCGGCGACGATCACCACCTGGACGACGAAGAGCTGCCCGGCCAGGCTGCGGACCAGCCGGCGCGGCAGCGGGAGCCAGCGGCGACGCGAGCGGGTGGGGGCGGTGCTCACGGACATGCCTGCCAGTGTGCACCACGGCCCCGCACACTCCCGGGCCCCGGGCACCCCGCGCCCGAGTACTGCCCGGCCCCGAGCGGCACCCCGGCCGTTCCCGTCCCGCCGTGAACTCTATGAACGCAAACGTGACCTCCGTCACTCCAGGGCCCCATAGTCGGATCGGCCCACCACCCGGGGCCGCCAGGACTGCAGGGCGAAGGAGCCGCAGATGTCGACCACCGAGACCGCCACGGCGGGGGGACCCAGACGCGAGGACCGGACCCACTACCTCTACCTCGCCGTGATCGCCGCGGTGGTCGCGGGCGTGGTGGTCGGACTGGCCGCCCCCGGCTTCGCCGTCGAGTTGAAGCCGATCGGCACCGGGTTCGTCAACCTGATCAAGATGATGATCAGTCCAGTGATCTTCTGCACCATCGTGCTGGGCATCGGCTCGGTCACCAAGGCCGCGAAGGTCGGCAAGGTCGGCGGCCTCGCCATCGGCTACTTCCTCGCCATGTCGACCGTCGCCCTGGCCATCGGCATGGTCGTCGGCAACCTGCTGGAGCCCGGCGGCGGCCTGCACCTGACCGCCGCGCTCGCCAAGTCCGGCCACGCCCAGGCGGCCGCCGGCGGCGCCCAGTCGACCACCGACTTCCTGCTCGGGATGATCCCCGACACCCTGTTCTCGGCCCTCACCCAGGGCAAGGTGCTGCAGACCCTGCTGGTCGCACTGCTGGCCGGCTTCGCCCTGCAGGCCCTCGGACCGGTCGGCGCACCGGTGCTGCGCGGCGTCGAGCACCTGCAGCGGCTGGTGTTCCGGATCATGTCGATGATCATGTGGGTCGCGCCGATCGGTGCCTTCGGGGCGATGGCGGCGGTGGTCGGGGCGACCGGCGTCGACGCGCTGAAGAGCCTCGCCGTGATCATGATCGGCTTCTACGTCACCTGCGCGCTGTTCGTCGTCGTGGTGCTCGGGACCCTGCTGCGCCTGGTCGCCGGGGTCAACGTGTTCGCGCTGCTCAGGTACCTCGGCCGCGAGTTCCTGCTGATCCTCTCGACCTCCTCCTCTGAGAGCGCGCTGCCCCGCCTGATCGCCAAGATGGAGCACCTGGGCGTCAGCCGCCCGGTCGTCGGCATCACCGTGCCGACCGGCTACAGCTTCAACCTCGACGGCACCGCGATCTACCTCACCATGTCCTCGATCTTCATCTCCGAGGCGATGGACAAGCCGATGTCGATCGGCGAGCAGCTCTCGCTGCTGGTCTTCATGGTGATCGCCAGCAAGGGCGCGGCCGGGGTCACCGGCGCCGGGCTGGCCACCCTCGCGGGCGGCCTGCAGTCGCACAAGCCCGCACTGGTGGACGGGGTCGGCCTGATCGTCGGCATCGACCGGTTCATGTCGGAGGCCCGCGCCCTCACCAACTTCGCGGGCAACGCCGTCGCGACCGTGCTGATCGGGCACTGGACCGGCGAACTGGACGCCGAGCGCGCCCGCCGCGTCCTGGACGGCCGGCTGCCGTTCGACGAGCTGACCCTGGTCGACGGCCACGGCGGCGCCGCCCCCGAGCCGGAGGCCGTCCCCGCGGTGCCCGCGACGGCGGCCACGACGGCGGCCACCGTCTGAGCGCTCCCACGACTCCCCCGGTCCGGCGCCAGCACCTCCCCCGGAAACGGCGCCGGGCCGGGGGGCTTCCCGTTCCCGGCGCCGACCCGCACCGGGTCGGCGCGGGTCGGCGCTCGCGGATCCCCCCGGAACCCGGGTCAGAACTCCTGCGAGCCGCTGACCGCCCAGGCCACCCCGCTGGCCGGATCCTCCAGCGCCACGTGCAGGTGGCGCAGCCCGGCGGCCGGCTCCTGCCAGGTGAAGCAGCGCATCCGGGCCACCAGGGCGTCCACCTCGCGGCGGTTCGGCCCGTCCACTCCGGCCATCGCGCCCAGCGCCCGCCAGAGCCTCAGCCGCCCGTGCGCGCAACCGTGCGTCCGGCCCACCGCGGCGGCCTGCACGAGCGCCGGGTAGGCCAGCGCGAACGGCAGGAACCCGCCGACCACCCGCCGGGCCCGGGCCAGCACGGCGGCCGCCGACGGGGCCGGACCGCGGACGCAGACCACCTCCGCCCAGGGCGCCAACGCGGCCAGCTCCGTCAGGCCCCGGGTGACCCGCTGACCGCCCGGCCGGGCCGTCGACTGCGGCAGGTCGACCTGGCCCAGGCCCTCCCGGCTGGCCGGCAGGGTCAGCACCGCGCTGCGCGCTCCCCCGCCGGGCAGGTACTCGCGCACCCGGGCGGCCTCCTCCCAGCCCGCCTTCTCCCAGGCTTCCAGGCGCAGCGGCACGCCCTCGGGGTCGGGCTCGGCACCGTAGGAGAGGTCCTCGCCGAGCAGCACCCGGGTGTGCGCCACCAGGCGGCGCACCGGCGCCGGACCGAGCAGCGGGGCCAGCCGCAGCCAGGAGTGGCGGGTCGCCAGCACCTCCCACAGCGGACCGGCGTCGTGGTCCGCCACCCCGGCGAAGGTCCCCGCGCCGCCGTCCGCGTCGAACAGCCGGACGGCCAGCTCGGGCGGCGCCGCGTAGGCGATCAGATGGCCGAGCGGCGCGGTCAGGGCCACCGCGGCCCGCTCACCGGCTTGCACGACGGCGGCCGCCCGGCCCTGCCGGTAGGCGGCGAGCAGCTCGGGCCAGCGACCGTCCTCGGCCAGGGCGCGGACGCTGTGGTCCTCGTACGTGATCACGATTTTCAGCGTACGGGCCGGGGTGGCGCATCAGCCGACTTGCCGTCGGCTCGGTGCGTCGGGGCGGTGACGGCATCCCAGGGGGCCGCCTCGGCGCTCGGCCGGGACGGGCGACCCGGCGGGCGGCTCGGCGGACGGCTCGGCGGGCGGCCGGGCTGTCAGAGCTCGTGCCGGCGCTCGTGCTCCAGGACGGCGCGCAACCGGCCGTGGGCGCGGCGGCGGGTGACGGCCAGGGTGCTGCGGTGCAGGCCGAGCAACTCGGCGGCCTCGTCGACGGAGTAGCCGTCGAGATCCACCAGCACCACGGCGCGGGCCTGCTTGACGGTCAGGAAGCCGAGCAGGCGGACCACCTCCCAGCGCGCCTGCAGCTCGGCCATCCCGCCGGGCGCCGGGCCGAACGCCGCCGCCCGGCCGTGCCCCGCGGCCTCGGCCGACTCCGGGTGCTCGCGCAGCGCCGCCCGACGGCGCTCCCGGCGCCACTGGTCGCGCAGGATGTTCGTCATCGTGGTGAACACGTAGGCGTACGGCTGCGGGTGACTGAGGAAGCGCTCCGGGCGGCGGGCGATCCGCAGGTACGCGTCGTGGACGACGTCACCGGCGGCGAGCGGGCTCCCGGCGAGCATCGCGGCCGCCTGCTGGAGCCTGGGCAGCAACTCGGTGAACAACCGGTTGAAGTCCGCCGACTGGCGTTCCGTCGGCCCCGGGCCGAAGTCCTTGCGCGGCCCGCCCGCACACCGCTCGTTGCATTCCGCCATGCCGCTCTCCCCGGAAATCGGCACCCCGAACGCCCAGTTGGGGCGGTTTCCCACCCCTACCGGACATGTTGTGACACAGGTCACATCATAAGCCGCCCTCTCACTCTGCGCAGTCATTCGTGTGCAACTCGTCATCGACCGGTCCCAGGGCGGGAGTTCACCACCACCGGCCACCACTGGCCACAACTGCGCCCATCGCAGGGACCGGGCGACGCTAACGGATAACAGATTTCAACATCTGTTATCCGTTATCTGTTATCCGTTATCTGTTCGCTGTCATCTGTTTTCTGTCATCTGTCATCTGTTTTCTGTCATCTGTCATCTGTTCGCCGTCTTCCGTCCTCTGCTGCCCGTCCTCCGCTGTCCGTCAGCTGCCGGCCGCCGCCGGCGAGACCTCCGCGAGCAACCGGGCGGCGTGCACCCGGCCGGCGTGCTCGACCAGGTTGATCAGCACCTCCTTGCCGGAGGCGCGCTGCCGGGCGTCGCAGAGCAGCACCGGAGTACCGGGGTCCAGGTCCAGCGCGCGGGCGACCTCGTCCGGGCCGTACTCGCGTGTCCCGGCGAACCGGTTCACCGCGACGACGAAGGGGATGCCGCGCTGCTCGAAGAAGTCCACGGCCGGGAAGCAGTCGGTCAGCCGACGGGTGTCGGCGAGCACCACCGCGCCGAGCGCCCCTTGGGCCAACTCGTCCCAGAGGAACCAGAACCGGTCCTGCCCCGGGGTTCCGAACAGGTAGACGGCCAGGCCCTCGCGGATGGTGATCCGGCCGAAGTCCATCGCCACCGTGGTACTGGACTTTCGCTCCACCCCGTCCAGGTCGTCCACCCCGCGCCCGGCCTCGGTCAGCCGCTCCTCGGTGCGCAGCGGACGGATCTCGCTGACCGCGCCGACCAGCGTCGTCTTGCCGACCCCGAATCCGCCCGCGACCAGGATCTTGAGCGCGAGCACGGAGTCGGACTGGTCCACCGGGCCTACCGGGGCGGACGGCCACCGGCTGATCGGGCGGTCCGGGCCGGCGGGGTGGTGACGGCCGGACGGACGGTCAGAGTGCGCGGAGCCCATGGATGACCTCCTGGAGGATGCGTTCGTCGGGGAGCAGGGCGGGCGGGACCGGGCGGTTGACCCGGATGAGCCCCGCCGCCAGCAGATCGCCGAGCAGCACCCGCACGACGCCCACCGGCAGGTCGAGGTCGGCGGCGAGCTCGGCCACGGACAGCGGTGTGCCCAGGCACCGACGCAGGATCTGCGCCTGCTCCGGACCGACCGGCAGCTCGGGCGCGTCCGGCGCGAGCGCCGGGTCGGGCAGCTCGGACACCACCACGGCGATCAGGTCGAACTGCTGCTCACCGCCCCCGGTCCGGCCCCCGGTCATGGCGTACGGGCGGACCAGCGGCCCGGCCTCGTCGTCGTACCAGTGGGCCCGGTGGGCGGCGGCGAGCGGGTTCCGGGGCAGCCGGTCGGGGTCGGCCCGCGGGTGCTCCGGATGTCGCTGGCGGTACGGATGGAAGGCGTCCTCCGCCCGGTGGTACGGGCCGTCCGGCCGGGGCACCGAGCTCACCCGCCGTGCACCGTACGGGGCGTGGCGCTCAGGTGCTCGCCGACCCGGCGGACCAGTCTGGCCATCTCGTAGGCGACCAGCCCGAGATCGGCCCGCGCGGTCGCGAACACGGCCAGACAGGTGCCCTCCCCGGCCGCCGCGACCAGCAGGTAGCCGCCCTCCAACTCGACCATGGTCTGCCGGACTTCGCCCGCGCCGAAGTGCCGTCCGGCGCCCTTGGCGAGGCTGTGGAATCCGGCCGCGACGGCCGCCAGGTGCTCGCCGTCCTCCCGGGCCAGACCGGCCGAACTGGCCATGGCCAGGCCGTCGGCGGAGAGCATCACGGTGAAGTTCACCTCGGGCGCGCGCTGGACCAACTCGTCGAGGAGCCAGTTCAGTTCCCCCGTGCGGTGGGTGGTGCCGATCACGGCCGGTCTCCTTCGGTTCGGGTGTCGGGTCTCGCTCCGGGCCGGGCTTCCGGCCGGACGTCGGACGGGGTTCCGGGCCCGACGTCGGACGGGGTTCCGGGCCGGACGTCGGGCCGCAGGCCACGGGCCCAGCCGTGCTGGAAGGCCGCCATCGCCGCCCGCGCCTCCTCCGGACTGCGGGCCGTCGGCCCCGTACCGGTTCCGGTGGCAACTCCGGCGCCGACTCCGCGGCGGCCGTACGGGGCGGCGGCAGGCGCCTCCCGCAGCTGCGGGGCGAGACTCGCCCGGCGCACCCGGCGCGGCAACTCCTCCGGACCGTCCACCGATCCACACTCACCCGGCATCGCACCCGCCGGCGCTGCGGTGGCGCCGTGGTGGGGTTGCGGCGGACCGGGCTGCGGCGGACCGGGCTGCGAACGGGAGGCCGCACCCGGGCCCCCGTCCGCAGCCGGTCCGGCCGTCCGGGCACCGGAGGCCCGGAAGGGGTGCGGCGCATCGGCTCGGGGTGGACGCCCCGGGCTCCGAACGGCAGCAGCGCCCCGCCCTCCGGCGGCGGCCCACCCGCCGCCGGAAGCTCTGTCCCCGCCACCCCGCTGCCCGGGAGGGCGGGTTCCGTTCCGGCCCCGGCCGGATCCGGCCCGGCCGGCGGCCACCACGCAGGCCCGACGCCGGGGGCCGGCCCCCGCTCGGGTGCCGGTTCCCACTTCGACGCCGGTTCCCACTCGGGCACCGGCTCCGGCGTGATGTCCAACTCCGGTACCGGCTCGTAGCCTTGTCCCGGGCCCTCGCGCTCGTCGGCCAGCAGCCCGGTGGGCAGCAGCACCACCGCGGTGGTGCCGCCGTACGCGGAGGTCACCAGGGAGACCCGGACGTCGTGCCGTCGGGCGAGCCGGCTGACCACGAACAGGCCGAGCCGGTCGCTGTCGAACAGGTCGGTCTGTTCGGCCGCGGCGATCCGCCGGTTGGCGGCGGCCAGTGCGGCCGGACCCATCCCGAGGCCCCGGTCCTCGATCTCCACCGCGTAGCCGTTGCCGACCTGTTCACCGCGGATGTGCACCCTGGTGTGCGGCGGGGAGAACCCGGTGGCGTTCTCGACCAGTTCGGCCACCAGGTGGGTGAGGTCGGCGACGGCGTGGCCGACGACGGCGGCGCGCGGCAGCGGGTGCACCTCGACCCGGGCGTACTCCTCGACCTCCGAGACGGCCGCCCGCACCACGTCCACCAGGGGGACGGGCCGCCGCCAGGCCCGGCCGGGGGCCGCGCCGGAGAGGATGATCAGGCCCTCGGCGTGGCGGCGCATCCGGGTGGTCAGGTGGTCCAGCCGGAACAGGTCGGCGAGCTCGGACGGGTCCTCGGTGCGGCGCTCCATGGCGTCCAGCAAGGCGAGTTGGCGGTGCACCAGGACTTGGCTGCGGCGCGCGAGGTTGACGAACACCCCGGACACCCCCGACAGCACCTCGGCCCGTTCCACCGCCGCCGTGACGGCGGCCCGCTGCACGGTGCCGAGCGCCCGGTGCACCTGGCCGATCTCGTCGTCGCGGCCGACCGGCCGGGGCGCCTCGGCTTCGATGTCCACCTCCTCACCCGAACGCAACTTCCGCATGGTGGAGGGGAGTTTGCGCCCCGCCAGGTCAAGTGCCGTATTGCGCAGGCCGGTCAGCTCGGTGACCAGACCGCGGCCGATCCGCACCGAGATCACCAGCGAGGCGATCACCCCGAGCAGCCCGAGCAGGACGGCGATCCCGGCCGGGGTGAACAGGCCCAGCGCGTAAGGGTTCTGCTGTTCGGCGACGAGCCGACCGGCCCGGTCGGCGACGTCGCGCAGCCCGGCGGCGACGCTCCCGGCCACCGTCGCCCAGCGGTCCGCCGGCACCGCGGCGACGGCCGACCGGCCGTCAGCGGCGGTCCGGACCTCCTCCTCGTAGCCCACCAGTTCCCGGTGGTCCGGGCCGCCGGTGACGGAAAGCAGTGCCTCCCGGCCGGCGGAGCCGAGACCGGCGGCCGCGCCCTGCTCGAACGCGCGGCGGGCGAAGGCCGTCCCGGCGAACTCCCGCAGCTGGTCGTCACCGAGCCCGCCGGAGAGCTCGGCGGACCGCAGCAACGCGTCCTCGCGGGAGAGGAGTTCGCGGGAGCGGTCCAGCTCCGGCAGCGCCCGCGCGTCGGCCCCGGAACGGCCGTCGGCCGTAGCGGCGACGGCACCGGACACGGCCAGCGCCCGGTCCACGGCCGCCCCGTAGGCGGCGTACGCCTCGGACCAGCCCACGCTCCGGGTGAGCACCCTGACGCGTAGTTCGGGCAGGGCGGCGAGCGCGGTGCCGAGGCCGTCCAGGCGGGCGGCTGCGTCGGCGCCGAGGCCCTGGGCGTCGGACCGGTTGTAGCCCTGGCCGGGATGGCGCGGGTCGGGGAACAGTGGGGTGAGCGCCCGGTCGGTGGCGGCGGCGGCCTCGCGCAGGGCACTCTCCCGCCCCGCGGCGGGCACCGTCCCCGGAACGAGGCCCGGACCGGCCAACAACTGTCCGGCGGCGGCGCGTTCGGCCTGCAGGCCGGCGACCGTGTCGGCGACGGGGGTGAGCAGGCTGCGCTGGGCGTCGCGCAGGCGCAGCAGGTCCCAGACGCCCTGGGCGGTGGTGACGGTGGCGAAGCCCCAGAGGGCGATGACGGAAACGACCGGGACCATCAGCAGGGCGATGATCCGGGCACGCACGCTCCGGGGACGCAGCCCACGCAGCCCGAGCGGCCCGAGTGGCCCAAGCGGCCCGAGCAGCCCGCGCAATCGGGGGCCGGGGCGCGACGAGCGGGCGGGCGGTCCGGCGTGGGCACCCCGGCGGGCGCCGGGGGTGGTGCCACGGTCTTCTCGCATGGACGGGGCCTTTCAGGCGGGGGCGACGGGGCTCGGGCGGCGCGGACGGGCTCAGGCCGCACGGTCCCGGCCGTACGGATCCCGGCCGGCCGGGTCGAAGCCGTCCGGGCCCCGGCCGTACGGGTCGAAGCCGTCCGCGGCGGGGCCGTACAGATCTGTGAGCGCGAGGCCCGAGGGCACAGCGCCCGGGTCGGCCACGGGCCCGGCGGCGGGCCCGGCGAACTCCTCGATCGCCAGCTCCCCCGCCTCCGGGTACCCGGCCCGCTCCTGGGTGGTCGGGGAGAGCGCGACGAAGGCGGAGGCCAGGAAGAGGAACGAGCCGAGGCCGACGGCGAGCGGGAAGACGAAATCCATCGGGCTGACCCCGCCCAGACCGGTCCGGGCGGGATCCAGCTGGACGTGGACGGCGGCCATGCCCGTGTAGTGCATGCAGCTGACGGCGAGGCCCATACCCAGTGAGGCGGCGGCCGCGGCGTACCCGTTGCGGACGGTGACGGCGGCCCAGAGCGCGGCGGTGGCGGCACCGACCGCGACCAGGACGGAGAGGGCGACCGTCCCGCCGTCGTAGCGCAGCCCGCCGTGCATCCGGACGGCGGCCATCCCGAGGTAGTGCATCGCGGCGACGCCGACGCCGGTGGTACAGCCCCCGCCCAGCAGGGCGAGGCCGCGGTGCCGGCCGTAGCAGACCACGGTCAGGCCGAGCCCGGTGACCAGTACGGCGACCAGCAGGCTCAGCACCGTGAGCGGCACGCTGTAGCGCAGTTCGGTGCCGTCGACGGCGAAGCCGAACATGGCGACGAAGTGCATGGCCCAGATCCCGGAGCCGATCGCGGCGGCCGCTGTGAGCAGCCAGTTCCGGCGGGCGGCGCCCGTGGCGGCCAGGCCGCGCAGGGTGCAGCGCAGCCCGAGGGCGGCGCCGGCGCAGGCCATCGCGTAGGAGAGGACAGGGGTCAGCCAGCCGAAGCTGAACTGGTTGAGGGCGCCCATGGGACCTCCGGTCGACCGGTCGGGCCCGGGGCGGAATGCGGTGCCCCCGGGCACCCCCGGCCGGGCGGACTGCATCCGACGGGCACATGGGCATATGCCCATCGCATGTGCGCTTCCGGCCTGGGGTGCGTGGGACGCTATCGAGCGGCCGGAATCGGCCAGACGAAGATCTGAAAAGCTGCACGCGTGGCGCGGGCGCTGTGTTCGAATGAAACGGTCCTGTGTCCGGCGGCGTCCGGGCGGGCGGGCGGCTGACGACGAACAGAAGACAAAAGTCAGAAGACAGATAACAGATGTTGAAATCTGTTATCTGTCTTCTGAAAGTTGAACTCTGAAACCCGTCAGCCGTTCCCGTCGGCCCAGCGCCGTCAGTCCTGCGCCGCGACCCGCACCCGCATCGCGCTCGCCGCCCGGAGCGTGATCCCCTGCGCGAGCGCCACCCGTCGGTCCACCACCTCCAGGTCGAAGTCCCGCAGCAGCACCCCGAGGGTCAGCACCGACTCCAGCATCGAGAAGTGCTGCCCTATGCAGGCCCGCGGCCCGCCTCCGAACGGGAACCACGCGTAGCGGTGCCGCGCCTTCTCCCCCTCCGGCAGGAACCGGTCCGGGTCGAAGCGCTCGGGGTCGACCCAGTGGTCCGGGTGCCGCTGGGTGACCAGCGGCGCGACCACGACCTGCGCCCCCGCCGGGATGACGTACCCGTCGATGACCGTCTCCTCGACCGCCCGCCGCCCGATCAGCGCCGCCGCCGGGTAGAGCCGCATCGCCTCCTTGATCACCCGGGTGAGGTACGGCAGCCGCTCCAGGTCCGCCGCCGTCGGCGCCCGCCCGGCCAGAACGGTCAGCGCCTCCTCCCGGGCGAGCTTGCGCTGCTCCGGGTGCTTGGCCAGCAGGTGCAGCGCGAAGGCCAGCGAGGTGGCCGTGGTCTCGTGCCCGGCGAGCAGGAACACCAGGACCTGGTCCCGGAGTTCGGCCGGGTCCAGCCGCTCGCCGTCCTCGCCGCGCGCCCGGCCGAGCAGGGTCAGCAGGTCGTCCGCCTCCTCGTCACCACCCCCGCGCGCGGCCCGCTCCGCGATGATCCGGTCGCAGACCTCGTAGAGCGCCCGCTGCGCCTCCAGGCCGCGCCGGTTGCCCGGCGTCGGCCAGGTGCGCGGGAACCGGACCGGCGCGAAGCCGCGCTCCTTGACGTACTCGCCGAGCACCGGGAAGCTGCGGTTCACCACCTCCACCGCCTCCTCCACGTCGGCGCCGAAGAGGATCCGGGCGACGGCCCGCAGCGCGAACCGCGACATCTCCTCCGCCGCGTCCACCACCCCGCCCGGCACCGCCCGCCAGCGCTCGGCGAGCGCCTGCGCCTCCTCGGCGAGCACCTGGGCGTAGCCGTCGACCCGGCGCCGGGTGAACAGCGGCTGGACCAGCCGGCGCTGGCGCTGGTAGACCTCGTCCTGGCTGGTCAGCAGCCCGTTGCCGACGCTGGTCCGCAGTTCGTCGTAGAAGCTGTTCTCCTTGCGGAAGTTCGCCGCCTCGCTGCCCAGCACCTGGTGGACGCCCTCCGGCGAGAACACCCCGTAGAACTCGACCCGCAGCCCGGGCGGCCCGGCCACCATGCGCACCACGTCGCCGTGGTCGCGCCGGGCCGCGAGGTAGGTGCGCAGCGGACGGCGGGTGAGGTCGAAGAGCGACCCGACCAGGGGGTTCCCGGCCGGTCCGGGTACGGCGGCTGCGGTGGCCATCGGCACTCCTTCTGGACTTCCTCGGCGCTGACGCGCACTCGGTGACCCTTCAACATTACTGACGGGTATTCAGCCGAGGAAGCCGCGCAAAGGGGCCAAGTCCGCGCCCGGTCGCCTCGGCTCACTCGTACTCGGTGCCGCCCTTGCGGGTCAGGTAGGCGTCGCTGACGACCTTGGCGATCGCCCGTCCGCCGAGCACCGGGCTCCAGCGCTCGACCGCCGGCCGGACCACCACGCCCTCGCGCAGGTGGAGTTCGCGCCCGGAGTGGGCTTCCTTGCCCTGCGCGTGGGCCAGCACCGTCGCGGTGTCGAACGGCCCGCGCCACAGTTCGGTCACCAACGGCAGTTCGCCGTCCAGGAGTTCGGCGGCCGACAGCCAGGCCAGCCGCCCGTCCACGACGGCCGACACGTCGAAGGCCGCGTACCCGGGGCGCTCGGTGCGCGCGGAGACGCCGTACGACAGGTCCTGCACGCCCTCGCCGAACACCTCGCCGAAGATGCCGATCCGCTCGGCACCCAGCCGTTCGGCCAACCGGGCCGCCACCGCCGGGATGTCGTACGCGCGCACCGCCCGCCAGTACAGGTTGCGCTCGTCCTCGACGAGCGCCAGCCCCTGCGCGCCGATCCCCTTGGACGAGACGTGCACCTCGCCGGTGGCGGCGGTGTACGTGACCAGGCAGCAGCTGCCGTGCAGCTTCTCGGTCAGCACCACGGGCTCGCCGGGCTCGAAGACGTCGGGGTGACGCTTGAGGTTCTCGATGTCCACCCAGGGCAGCAGGTCGGGCGCGCTGAGGACGTCACCGCTCATCGAGGTCGGCACCGGCGGCTGCCACTTGACGATCCCGAGCAGTTCGGCGAAGTCCTCGCCCCGCTCGGCCGCCCCGGCCAGGTCGGTGCCGGCCAGCGCGCCGGGCCGGCAGACGATGCCCTGGGACAGCTCCCCGCGCAGCCGTACCGCCCTCACCCGGTTCGCCGCGCCGCCCGCCAGCTTGCCGGTCAGCCCCAGCTCCTCGACCAACTCCTCCGGCAGGACGGCCTGTTCGGGGATGTAGACGGCATGGTCGCCGGTCCGGTAGGAGCCCTTGGCCACCACGGCGCGGTAGAGGCCGACCTGGGCCAACTCCAGTGCGTCGGCGTTCGGGTGCTCCAGGATGACCAGCTTCTCGGCGGTGACGCGCAGCGTGGACATGGGCGGACTCCTCCCCGTGGATCCGTTCGGATCGACCTTCGGGCCCGGGCGGCCGACGGTCGGCCGCGCCTACGGGCTGCCGCCCACTCTGACCGCTCCACCTGCCCGGATGCGAAGGGTTTTCCACCAGGCGCCGCACAACGGCCGTACGACAGCCGCACGCCCACCACGCACCGAACCGCACGCCCGCCGCGCACCGAACCGGCCCACCCTTCCGAGCCGGACCGGCCTCCCTTCCGAGCCGAACCGTCCGTGCACGTTTGAGCCTTCGCACAGCAGCCCCGAGACCGTCACCCCACTTCCGCTGTGCGATGTGACAGAGGATTTATCGCTCGCAACTGCGGCACTATGATCGCCGTAATGGCCGCACCTGCGGCCACACCTCCGCGCCCCTTCCGGCGCGAACCCTGGAGGGGAAGCACCGATGAGCACCCGCACCACCCCCACCCGCAGACTCGCCGTCGCCGCCGCCGCAGCCCTCGTCCTCAGCTTCGGGGCCACCGCCTGCGGCAGTGACGGCGGCAAGTCCTCCGGCTCCGCCTCCTCGGCCGCGACCACCGCCGCCACCGGCGCCGCCGGCGCGGCGGGCACCGACGGCGCCAGCGCCCCGAAGGCCAAGGGCGCCGTCACCGTGTTCGCCGCCGCCTCCCTCAAGGAGACCTTCACCGAGCTCGGCAAGAAGTTCGAGGCCGCCAACCCGGGTACCAAGGTCACCTTCAACTTCGGCGGCAGCTCCGCCCTCGCCACCAGCATCAACTCCGGTGCACCGGCGGACGTCTTCGCCGCGGCCAGCCCGGCCACCATGAAGACGGTCACCGACGCGGGCGGCGCGAGCGGCCAGCCGACGACCTTCGTCAAGAACACCCTCGCCATCGCCGTGCCCAAGGGCAATCCCAAGCACCTCACGGGCCTCAAGGACCTCACCGGCTCCGGCGTGAAGGTCGCGCTCTGCGCGAAGGAGGTGCCCTGTGGCGCCGCCGCCCTCACCGCGCTGAAGGCGGCCGGCGTCGACCTCACCCCGGTCACCCTGGAGCAGGACGTCAAGGGCGCGCTCACCAAGGTCGAGCTCGGCGAGGTCGACGCCTCGCTGGTGTACAAGACCGACGTGCAGGCCGATGCTGCGAAGATCGACGGCGTGGACTTCCCCGAGGCCGCCAAGGCCGTGAACGACTACCCGATCGCCGCGCTCGCCAAGGCGCCGAACAAGGACGGCGCGGCCGCCTTCGTCGCCTACGTCCAGTCGGCCGAGGCCAAGCAGGTGCTGACCGCGGCGGGCTTCCAGGCGCCGTGACGGACCGCACCACCGGCAGCGGCCGGGACCGGAACCGGGACTCCGGCGCCGGCCCCGGCACCACCCGGGACGACGCTGCCCCGGCACCGGCGCGGGCCCCGGCACCGGCCCCGACAGGACCCGCGAACGCCCTGCCGGGCCGCCGCCGGGGCCCGCGCCGCCCCGGCGCCCAGCGCGTCCCGGTCACCCTGCTGCTACCGGCGCTGCTCGGCCTGGCGTTCCTGATCCTCCCGCTGGTCGGGCTGCTCGTCCGGGCGCCGTGGAGCGGCCTGTCCGAGCAGTTGACCAGCGCCGCCGTCTGGGACGCCCTGCGGCTCTCGCTGATCTGCGCGACGGCCGCCACGGCGGTGTCGCTGGTCCTCGGCGTCCCGCTGGCCTGGCTGCTCGCGCGCACCGAGCTGCCCGGCCGGCGGGTGATCCGGGCGCTGGTCACCCTGCCGCTGGTGCTGCCGCCGGTGGTGGGCGGTGTGGCGCTGCTGCTGGTGCTCGGGCGGCGCGGGATCGTCGGCTCCTGGCTGGACTCGGCGTTCGGCATCACCCTGCCCTTCACCACCACCGGGGTGGTGATCGCCGAGGCCTTCGTGGCGATGCCCTTCCTGGTGATCAGCGTGGAGGGCGCGCTGCGGGCGGCCGATCCCCGGTTCGAGGAGGCCGCCGCGACCCTGGGCGCCTCCCGGCTGACCGCGTTCCGCCGGATCACCCTGCCGATGATCGCCCCGGGGATCGCCGCCGGAGCCGTCCTGGCCTGGGCCCGGGCGCTCGGCGAGTTCGGTGCGACGATCACCTTCGCGGGCAACTTCCCGGGCCGCACCCAGACCATGCCGCTGGCCGTCTACCTGGCCATGGAGTCAGACCCGGAGGCGGCGATCGCACTGTCGCTGGTGCTGCTGGTGGTCTCCGTCGCCGTCCTGGTCGGCCTGCGCGACCGCTGGATGTCGACCCCGTGACCCCGGCCCCACCGTCCCGGCCCCGGACGGACGCCCCCGCACCCGCAGCCACGCCCACACCCACGGCCGCACCCGCACCCGCACCCAGGACGCCGACAGGACGGCCGCACCGATGACCCCCGCACCGCCCCCCGCACCCGCGCCCGCTCCCGCACCGGGTGCCGGAGCCGGAGCCCCGTCCGCCTCCCTCGACGCCCACCTGCGGGTCGACCGGGCCGCGTTCGCCCTCGACCTGGCGCTCACCGCCGCCCCCGGCGAGGTGATCGCCCTGCTCGGCCCGAACGGCGCCGGCAAGTCGACCGCGCTGCGCGCCCTCGCCGGCCTGCTCCCGCTCACCGGCGGCCACCTGCGCCTGGACGGCCACGTCCTGGAGGAACCGGCCCGGCGCCTGCACACCCCCGCCGAACAGCGGCCGGTCGGCGTGGTGTTCCAGGACTACCTGCTGTTCCCGCACCTGAGCGCGCTCGACAACGTCGCCTTCGGTCCGCGCTGCCAGGGCCGCCCCAAGCGCGAGGCCAGGGCCGAGGCGGCGGCCTGGCTGGAGCGGATGGGCCTGACGGACCACGCCTCGGTGCGCCCCGGCCGGCTCTCCGGCGGCCAGGCCCAGCGGGTGGCGCTGGCCCGGGCCCTGGCCGTCCGCCCCCGGCTGCTCCTGCTGGACGAGCCGCTGGCCGCCCTGGACGCCCGCACCCGGCTCGACGTACGGTCCCAACTGCGCCGCCATCTGGCCGAGTTCGAGGCCGTGGCGGTGCTGGTGACGCACGACCCGCTGGACGCGATGGTGCTGGCCGACCGGCTGGTGGTGATCGAGGACGGCCGCGAGGTGCAGTCCGGCAGCCCGGCGGAGGTCGCCCGGCGTCCGCGCACCGACTACATCGCCCGCCTGGTCGGCCTCAACCTGTACCAGGGACGGGCCGAGGGCACCTCGGTCACCCTCCCGGACGGCACCGTCCTGACCAGCGCCGAGGAGCTGTCCGGACCGGCCTTCGTGGCCTTCCCGCCCTCCGCCGTCACCCTCTACCGGGAGCGGCCGCAGTCCAGCGCCCGCAACCTGTGGCAGGCCGAGGTCACCGGCCTGGACCTGCACGGCGACCAGGTGCGCGCCGAACTCTCCGGCGCCCTGCCGATGGCCGCCGACCTCACCCCGGCCGCCGTCGCCGAACTGGGGCTGGCCCCGGGGACACCGGTCTGGGCCTCGGTCAAGGCCGCCCAGACCCACGCCTACCCGGCCTGACCCGGCCTGCCCCGACCCTGCCCCGAGGCGCGCTCCACCGCGCCGGGCCGCCCCGCCGGGCGGCGCTACTCCGACGGCTCGACGAACCCCGACTCGTACGCGGCGATCACCGCCTGGGTACGGTCCCGAGCGCCGAGCTTCGCCAGCACGCTGCTGACGTGCGTCTTCACCGTCTGCACCCCGAGCACCAGCTGCTCGGCGATCTCGCCATTGCTGAGCCCGCGCGCCATCATCCGCAGCACCTCGGCCTCGCGCCCGGTCAGCGCCGCGCGGTCCATGGCGGCGCGGGCGGCGGGGTTGCCGTGCCCGGCGGCCAGTCGCCGGATCGCGGCCGGGAAGAGCAGCGACTCGCCGGCCGCCGCCAGCCGTACCGCGTGGACGATCTCGGCCGGGCGGCTGCGCTTGAGCAGGAAGCCGTCCGCGCCCGCGCGCAGCGCCTGGTAGACGTAGTCGTCGTTCTCGAAGGTGGTGACGACCAGGATCCGCGGCGGCAACTCCCCCGGCGGGCCGGGGCGCAGCAGTTCGCGGGTGGCCGCCAGGCCGTCCATGACGGGCATCCGGACGTCCATCAGCACCACCCGCGGGCGCAGCGCGCGGGCCAGGACCACCGCCTCCGCGCCGTCGCCCGCCTCCCCGACGACCCGCAGGTCGCCCTGGGCCTCCAGGACCGCCCGCAGCCCGGCCCGGACCAGTCCCTCGTCGTCGGCGAGCAGGACGTCGGTCATCCCCGCCGCACCGGCAGCCGCACCAGTACCGGCACCGGTAGCCGCACCGGCACCGACGCCTCCGCCCGCAAGATCGTTCGTCACGAGCCCAAGCGTAGGGGCAGCCGGACGTCGAGCACCCACTCCGCTCCCCCCTCGCCGCCCGCCCCGACCGTGGCCTCCCCGCCGAGCAGGGTGGCCCGCTCCCGGATGCCGCGCAGCCCCTTGCCGCCCTTGCGCGAGCCGACCCGGCCGGGGCCGCCCCGGCCCGGCGCCGCCAGCCGGTTGGCACAGCGCAGCTCCAATCTCCCGTCCCGGACGGCGATCCGGACGCCGACGGGCTCACCGGGTGCGTACTTGAGCGCGTTGGTGACGCCCTCCTGGACGATCCGGTAGGACTCGCGCGAGAGCACCCCGGGCAGCACGCCGGGCGGCACGTCGATCCGCGCGTCGACCGGACTGCCCGCCGCACGGGCGGTGTCGAACAGCGCGGACAGCTGGTCGATGCCCGGCTGCTCGGTGGCCGTCCCGTGCCCGGCCGCCCCCTGCCCGGCCACGCCTCCCCCCGCCGTACCGCCGCCCGCCGGTGTCTCGCGCAGCAGCACCAGGGTGCGTTCGAGGTCCTCCATCGCCCGCCGGCCGGTCTCCTCGATGACTTCCAGCGCCTTGGCGACGAAGGCCGGCTCCCCGACCTCGCGCGCCGCACCCGCCTGGAGGACCGTCACCGTCAGGGCGTGGCCGATGGAGTCGTGCAGCTCGCGGGCCAGCCGGTTGCGCTCCAGCAGCCGCTCGGCCCGCAGTTCGGCCTCGGCCAGCCGCTCCGCCGGGGACGGCCCCAACAACCTTTCGGCCATGGCCAGTTGGAGGCGGCCGGCGCCGATGACCAGCCAACCGTAGCCGAGCACCACCAGCGGCGCGGACAGCAGGTACCGGGCGGCGCCCGGACCGGTCAGCAGGCCGTACGCACCGGTGAGCCCGAAGACCGTCACGAAGCCGATGGCCGAGCCGAGCGCCACCCGGCCGATCAGCCAGCCGGCCATCCGCCGCCGGTCGGCCCAGCTGCCGGAGGGCTCGACCCCGATGTCCTCCTCGCGGTCGGGCACCAGCAGCAGCCGGGCCTGCACGCCCTCGGCCCGCCGCGCCGCCGGGACGAGCGCGATCAGCGCCAGCAGCACCACGTCCGTCGCGGTGGCCTGCAGCACGATCGCGCCGAGGCTCCTGTGGTAGGTCCCCGGGTAGACCAGCAGGACGACGCCCGCGAAGATCCACCCGACCAGCAGGTGCAACAGCCGGGCGTACGTGACGCCGGCCACCAGCGGGGCGAGGATCGCGGTCGCTCCGTCCCTGAACCGGGACGCGGTCGTTCGTGGCATCCGGCCATCCTGCCAGCCCGGCGGCCGTCCCGACTCCCCCGCGGGGCCGCCGCGCCCCTCCCTCCCGGGAGGGAGGCGGATCCCCGCCGCGGCGGGATCCGCCCGGACCACCCCTCCGGTCGAATGGAACCACCGTCCGGGGAGAGCGACGGTGAGCACCTGCGAGGAGGGAGACGGCCGTGATCGAGATCCAGGGCCTGACCAAGGAGTACGACGGACGACGGGTCGTCGACGAGTTGTCCTTCGAGGTCCGGCCCGGCGTGGTGACCGGCTTCCTCGGCCCGAACGGCGCCGGGAAGAGCACCACCATGCGGTTGATCCTCGGCCTGGACCGCCCCACCGCCGGGCGCGCCCTGGTCGGCGGCCGCCCGTACGCCGAACTCGCCCAGCCACTGCGGCAGGTGGGCGCGCTGCTGGACGCCCAGGCGCTGCACGGCGGCCGCACGGCGCAGGGCCACCTGCGCTGGCTCGCCGCGAGCAACGGCCTGTCGGAGCGACGGGTCGGCGAGGTGCTCGCCCAGGTCGGGCTGGCCGAGGCCGCGCGGCGGCGGGTCCGGGGCTTCTCGCTCGGCATGCGCCAGCGCCTCGGGGTGGCCGCCGCGCTGCTCGGCGATCCGCCGGTGCTGCTGCTGGACGAGCCGGTCAACGGCCTGGACCCGGAGGGCATCCGCTGGATCCGCACCCTGCTGCGCGACCTGGCCGCCGAGGGCCGGGCGGTGCTGGTCTCCTCCCACCTGATGACCGAAATGGCGCTCACCGCCGACCACTTGGTGGTGATCGGGCGCGGCCGGCTGCTCGCGGACGCCGCCACCGCCGAGTTCATCGACCGCCACGGCCGGCCCCGGATCCGGGTGCGGGCCGTCGACCCGACCAAGCTGGCCGCCCTGTTCGGCACCGGCGACCACGGCCTCGACGCGACCGAAGTCGCCGACGGGGCCTGGGAGGTGACCGGCGCCGAGCCCGAGCGGATCGCGGCGCTCGCCGCCGCCAACGGCGTGGTGCTGTACGAGATCGCGGTCCAACAGGACTCCCTGGAGGAGGCGTTCATGCGGATGACCGCCGACAGCGTCGAGTACCGCGCGGAGGCCTCCGCATGAACCTCACCGCCCTGCGCGCCGAGCGGATCAAGCTCACCACCCTCCGCTCGCTCTGGCTCCCGCCGCTGATCGCCGTCCTGCTCACCGCCGGTGTCACCACGGCCGTCGGCGCGGCGCTCGGCGACGCCGACCACAACATCACCGACGACCCGGGCGTCGGCATCTTCTACGGGCTCAACTTCGGCCAGGCCGCGCTGGTCTCCTTCGGAGTCCTGCTGATGGGCCAGGAGTTCAACACCCGGATGCTCGACGTCTCGCTCGCCGCCGTCCCCCGACGCGGCCGACTGTACGGCGCCAAGCTGGCGTTGGGCGCCCTGGTCGGCCTCGGCGTGGGCGCGGTCGGCACCGCGGGCGCCTTCGCCGGGTACGCGGCCACCGTCCCCGCCGAGTGGCACGGACCGGGCTTCGCCCGCGCGGCCACAGCCGGAGTGCTCTACCCGGCGCTGCTGGCGGTGCTCTGCCTCGGGGTGACCGCTCAACTCGGCAACCTCACGGCCGCCTTGGGCCTGCTGACCCCGACCGTCTTCCTGCTCTCGCCCCTGCTCTCCGGGGTGCCGGGGGTACGGAACGTCGTCCAGTTCCTGCCCGACCGGGCCGGCCAGTACGCGCTGCGCTACGCCGACGACCCGCAGACCGGGTACGGGCACTGGACCGGGCTGATCGTCATGGCGCTCTGGACGGCCCTGGCGGCGTACGGCGGACTGCGGGCCCTGCAACGCACCGGCCGCTGAACCGGGCACCGGCCGCGAAACCGCGTACCGGCCGCGGAACCGGCACCGCCCCGAGTACCCCTGGACGAAAGAGAGACGGCGATGGCCTTCGGCAACGCCCTACGGGCCGAACGCATCAAGTTCACGACCCTGCCCTCGCAGTGGGCGGCACCGCTCACCGCCCTGGCACTGACCGTCGGCATCACCGCGGCCGTCGGCGCCAGCGAGGGCCCCCCGGCGCCGGGCTCCGGCAAGGACCCGGCCGACATGATCTACTTCGGGCTGCTGTTCGGCCACGTCGCCGTGGCCTGCCTCGGAATCCTGCTGATCGGGCAGGAGTTCAACACCCGGATGCTCGGCACCTCGCTCACGGCGGTGCCCCGACGCGGCCGGCTGTACGGCGCCAAGCTCGCGCTCGGCGCCGGGCTGGGCCTGCTGCTCGGCCTGGTCTCGACGACCAGTTGCTTCCTCTCCGTCCGCGCCACCGCGGACCTGGACCTGTCGACCCCGGGCCTGACCCGCAGCTTCGTGGCGGGGGTGCTCTACCACCCGCTGATGGTGCTGCTCTGCCTCGGACTGACCGCGATGCTGGGCAACTTCAGCGCCGCGCTCGGCCTGCTCACCCCGATGGTGTTCCTCGGCACCACCTGGCTGGGCGCGATCCCCGGCGTCCGCGAGGTCGGACAGTTCCTGCCCGACCGGGGCGGCCTGTACGCGATGCGCACCCGGACCGAACCCGGTATCCACTACGGACACTGGACCGGACTGCTGATCATGGCGCTCTGGACGGCCGCGGCCGTCTACGGCGGGCTACGGGCGATGCGGCGGCACCAGGCCTCGGGCGGGTGACCGCCGAGAGCCGACCCGTGACAGCTGACGAGTGACAGCTGACAAGTGACAGAAAACAGATGACAGATAACAGCGAACAGATTTCGAAGTCTGTTCGCTGTCATCTGTTCTCTGTCATCTGTTCGCCGTCGCCTGATCCCGGTCAGCCGCCCGCCGAACCATCACCCCGCCGAACCGCCACCCCGCCACCCCGTCACCCCTCGCCCGGGCGGGTCAGCCCGGCGTACGCCTTGGACAGGGTCGTGGTGATGCTGCCGACCTCGAAGGAGTGGCCGTCCACGCCGGACACCGGCTGCACCTCGTAGGCCGTGCCGGTGAGGAAGACCTCGTCGGCGCCCGGCAGTTCCTCGGGCTGGATGTGCCTCTCGTGGACGGGGATCCCCAGCTCCCGGGCGAGGGCCAGGACGGTCCGCCGGGTGATGCCGTCGAGGAAGGTGTCCGCGGTCGGCGTGTGCAGGGCTCCGTCGATCACCAGGAAGAGGTTGGCCCCGGTGGCCTCCGCCAGGTACCCGCGGTGGTCCAGGAGCAGGGCGTCGTCGCATCCGGCCGCCTCCGCCTCGTCGCGGGCGAGGGTGCAGATGTTGTACAGCGACGCCGCCTTCGCCCGTACCGGCGCGGTGTCGGGGGACGGCCGCCGCCACCGGGACGTGCGCAGCCGGATGCCGCGGCTCTGCGCGTCGCCGGAGAACACGTGCGGCCACTCCCAGGCGGCGATCGCGACGTGGACGGACGTCCCCGCCCCGGACACGCTGATCTGCTCGCTGCCCCGCCAGGCCACCGGCCTGACGTACCCGTCGACGATCCCCTGGTGCCGGATGGTCTCCTGCATCGCGGCGTCGAGTTCCGCAGGGGTGAAGGGGATACGGAAGTTCAGCTCCCCCGCCGAGGTGTGGAGGCGCTCGAAGTGCTCGGCGGACTTGAACGGCCGCCCGTCGTACACGCGGATGCCCTCGAAGATGCCGCCGCCGTAGTGCAGGCCGTGGGAGAGGACGTGAAGTTGGGCGTCGCGCCACGGCACGAACGCCCCGTCCAGCCAGATCACGCCGTCGCGGTCGTCGAACGGAACGGTGGTCACGCCTGCCCCTCGTGGTCGGTGTCTTCGGTGTCGTCGGTGTCGACGGTGTCGACGGTGTCATCGGTGTAGTCGATGCGGATGGACTGTTCCAGGAACCGGTGGAACTCCTCGGCCTCGGCGGTGTCCGCGTGGCGGGACAGCACGAACGCCGGGTAGCCGGTGAAATCCGGGTAGGGCCGCACGACGTCCCCGGGGAAGAGCATCTGCACGACGTGGTCGACCCTGGGGTCGTCGCGCAGTTCGGCCAGGCCGTGGATCGCGGTGATCCGTCCGGAACCGCCGCAGGGGACGATGTAGTTGGCCGCGGCCGCGACGGGTGTCGGCGACGGGCCGGAGCCCAGGGGTTCGGTGGCGGTGCCGGCGGCGATCCGCAGTGCCTGGGCGGCGAAGTCGATGCCGGTCACTCCGGAGGCGATGTAGTGGGACACCCCGGAGCCCCCGATCCGGGCTCCCATCTCCAGCAGGTACGGCGTCTCGCCGCCGCGCAGGCGCAGTTCCGTGTGGGTGGGCCCGTCGGTGATGCCGAGGGCCCGGTGCGCGGCGACCACCTCGCGCCGGACGGACTCCTGCACGGCGTCGGGCAGGGCCGCCGGTGCCCGGTAGACGCCCTCCTCGAAGTGCGGCCCCTGGGGGTCGCCCTTGTAGCCGATGGCCAGGACTCGCACGTCTCCGCCCTGGGCGAGGGACTCGACGGCGAACTCGGGGCCGTCCAGGTACTCCTCGACCACCAGGCCGTCCGTGCGGCCGAGCTTGTTCGCGGAGGTCTGCCACACCTCGTCCACGACGCTCTTGAGGCTCTGCGGGGTCTCCGCCTTGGTGACGCCGAGGCTGGAGAAGCCGTGGGCGGGCTTCACCACGACGGGGAAGGCCAGGCGCGCCGCCTTCTCCCAGTCGGCCGGGTCGTCCAGCCGGACGAAGCCCGGCACGTTGAGGCCGGCAGCGGCCAGACGCTCCCTCATGACGCGCTTGTCCTGCGCGCCGAGCGCCGCGTCGCGGCCGATTCCGGGGAGTCCGAGCAGCTCGGCGGCTTCGGCGACGAACGGCACGGCGGGGTCGTAGAGGGTGACGACGCCCTGGAAGGCGTTCGCCTCGTGCCGTCGCCGCAGGGCGTCCAGTGCGCCGGCCGGGTCGCCCTCGACGTCCAGCCGCAGGAGGTCGACCACGGCCGGCGGCAACCGGTCCGCGGACACCGCTTCGTCGGGCCGGGGCACCAGCACGAGGTCGATCCCGGCCCGTTGGGCGCTCTCGAAGACCCAGGGGAGCGAGGTGCGCTGGTAGACCAGTACGAGGGTGGGCCTGGGGCTGTCCGCTGTCATCACGGGGTCCTTTGCGGTCACGAGGCGTTCTGCCGTCACGAGGCGTTCTTCCGGCACGAGGTGTTCTGCCGTCACGAGGTCCTTCGCCGTCACGATGTCCCCTGCCGGGCGGGCACTTCGGTCCCCTGCCCGGTGTGCGTCCCGTCCGGGGCCGCGGCGGCTGCGGGGGCCGCCTCGGCCGCAGGGTCCACCTCGACCACCTCGACCACCTCGGCCGTGGCGCGCCCGGCGGGGCGGGCACCGCCGATGGTGAGCCACACGCCGCCCCCGCACAGCAGGAGCAGCAGGATCACGAGCGGTCCGGGCGCGGCCTCCCGGCCCAGGGCCCACTCCCCCAGGCGCACCAGGAACGGCACCACGAGCGCGAGCGCGGAGGTGAACAACGGCCCCTTGCGCAGGATGAGTTCGTGCGAGATGAGGAAGACCGGGGCGGTGAGGACCGCGCCGAGGACCGCGATGCCGCCCCAGTCGGCCGGGGAGACGCCGCCGAGCGGGACGAACAGGGCGACCGCCAGCCCCAGCATGACCGTGCCCGCCCCGGTGACGGCGGGCAGGGCCGCGACCGGGGTCAGGTCCGCCATCCGCCGCCGGTAGACGTAGCCGTACACCGCGTACGTGAAGGTGCCGCCAAGCGCCAGCAGGCTCCCGCCCGCGAGGGCGCCGCCGCCCGCCCCTGAGCCGGCGCCGGCGGCCGCGGAGCCGTCGGCGAGGGCGTACCCGCAGGCCGCGACGACGGCCAGCACCGTGCCCAGGACCTTGCGCGGCGAGGAGGGCTCCCGGAAGGCGGCGACCCCGATCACGAAGGTGATGCAGGGCAGCAGGGAGACGATCAGGCCGACCCGGGAGGCTCCGATGAAGCCGGTCCCGAGCAGCGTTCCGGAGTAGTACGCGAAGAAGCCGAGGAAGGCCAGGAGCACGACGGTTCCGCGGCGGGCGGTCGCGGCCCGGACGTCGGACCGCGACCGCGGGTACAGCAGGGCGATGACGGTGATGACCACGAAGCTGGCCGCCGTCCGCCCGGCCGCCACCGCCAGTGGGGGAACGCCGTCGACCAGCCGCCCGGCGAGCAGCCAGCCGGCGGCCAGCAGGGAGATCATCAGTGCCGAGAGGGCGGGCACCACGAGGTGTCCGCCCCGGCGGGGGCGCAGGGGCGCGCCCGTCACCATTCCGCCCGCTCGAACTCCAAGGCAGGCATCCGGTCCAGCCCCTGCTTGGCGCGCAGCAGGACCCGCTGGTCCTCGGTGAAGGCGTACCGCTGCCGTGCCCCACCAGCAGCGACACCGGCAGCGACACCAGCGGTGACACCAGCCGCGACGGACTCGGGCTCGGGAAGGTACCTGCGGACCAGCTCCTTGGCCGCCGAGCGGTACTCGTCGTCGGTCGTGACGGCGGCCTCCAACTCCTCGACCGTGGCGACGAATTCCCGCAGCGCGTCGAGGGCCTCGGCCCGGTCGAAGTGCAGCAGTCCGCCGTCGTCCGGGGAGCCGGTCAGCGCACCGTGCTCGCGCAGCCAGGAGTAGATGAACACCCCGGTGCCGGAGTCGAAGTTGCGGGTGGCGTCGTCCGCCTGCGGGTAGCGGAAGACCCGCTCCAGCAGGATCATGTCGACCTGTTCCGCCGCGAACGGGACGACACCGCTGTCCGCGCAGGCCAGCACGGTCTTGGCGTCGACCTTGATCTCCTCCAGCAGGCCGACGAACCAGTTCATCTTCAGCGAGATGTGCTGGTCGAACGGCCAGAGGCCCTGGTAGTGCATCGAGTCGTGCAGGTAGCCCCAGATGGCGCGGGCCTCGAAGCACACGTCGGCGTCCAGGCCCGTGGACGCGCGGGGCAGGGACTCCGGGGTCAGGACGGCCTCCGCGCCGCGGAGCGCGTAGGTCTCGTGGATCTTCCGCATCTTGTTGTAGAAGAACATGGCGTACGGCTGCTCGGTGATCTTGTCGTGAGCGGCCACGTTCTCCGGGAAGAACACCAGGCAGTTGCCCTGCCGGAAGCCCGCGCTGCCGGTGATCAGGATGAGCGACTGACAGTTGTTCTTGGGATGCGGGTACGACCCGGCCAGCTCCGGCAGCGCGGCGGGCTCCTTGCGCAGCGCGAAGAAGCAGTCCAGTCGCTTGCCCACGGGCGGCGCGCTGTTGGTGCTCTGCAGCGGTGCGAGGAAGAAGACGGCCGAACCGTCCTCGGGCACCCGCAGGGCGTCCCGCGAGCGGGCGAAGTGCGGCTTGGTGTCGAGGCCGGCCGCGAGCCAGCCGTCGACGTCGGCGGCCAGCGCGGCCGCCTGGTCGTCCTGTCCGCGCCGCGCGTACCAGGCGCAGGCCTCGTCGCGGATGCGGCCGAGCAGCGCGCGGTCCTCCGCGGTCGCGTCGGGGACGGTGCCGTCGTCCGCCTGACGCGCCCGGAAGCGGTCGACCTCCGGGATGAGGGAGCCGGCCAGTTCGTCGGCGTCGGCGAGCAGGTTCGCGGGGACGGGTGCGGTCGCGGTGGTCACAGGGCCGCTCCCACCGGGATCCGCCGCTCGTCCCCGGCACCGACCGCCAGCACCTGATGGACCGTGAACACCATCGGTACGGGGCCGAAGTCCCGCACCACGCGCAGCCCTTGGTCCTCGGCCGCGACGATGGTGGTGATGCAGCCCTCGACGCGGCCCTCGGCGCACTCGATGGCCGCCCGGGAGTTGCTCAGGACCTCCCGGATCTCCGTGCCGTCGGGCACGAGACCCGTCGGCGCCGGGTGCGAGGCGACGGTGGCGGGCGCGTCGACCCCGTTGGTGGCGAGCACCATGTTGTGCGTCGGCATGATGAAGCTGTCGACCATGTGCAGGCGGTGCAGGTTCCCGAACACCAGGGTGTGCAGCGCCGGGTAGACCGCGCAGGCGACCAGCGCGTGCCGTCCGTCGTCCGGTACGGCGTCGAGCGCGGACTCGATGGACGAGTGCAGCTCCACCGTCCCCCGGACTCCCCGGCGGCGCAGCCACTCGTGGGACGCTGCTTGCAGATTGGTGCCGCTCGGACCGAGCGTGTGCAGGTGCCGGACCTCGTCGACGTCCGCCCCGTTTTGGGCATGCCTCATCGGCTCCCCCTCCCCCAAAGAAAGAACACGGCGACCGTACCGGGTGGTTCCGGAAGGCCTCCGCTAGGAGAACATGCCCGCTGAAAGTGATCAAGTGACTGCAGATGTGATCTCGGATGGCGGGCTCGTGCTGCCCGCTCCCGGCCGCCGCCGACCGGACGGCCCGCGACCGGGACTCCCCGTGCCGCGCAACCGCCGTTCTCCCGCGTGCCGTTGTGGTCCGAGTGGGCGTCAGCCGACCCGCAGGCCCAACGCCAGGGTCAGTTCGAGGACCCGGTCCGGTGACGCGAGGTCCGGGAACAGCTCCCGCAGCTGCGACATCCGGTACCGGACCGTCTGCGGATGGACGAACAGCACCGCCGCCACCTCGTCCCGCCTGCCCTGGTGCAGCAGCCACGCCCGCAGCGTCTCCTCCAACCGCCGTGCGGTCGCGGCGGGCAGGGGCCGCAACGGCGCGAGGGCCCGGGCACGCAGGTCCGCGAACGCGTCCGCGTCGGCGCTCAGCACCAGTTCGGGCAGGTGGTCCTCGGTGTCACGGATGTCCGCGGAGAGGGAGCGCGCGCGCACGGCTCGGGCGTACGAGGCGGACGCACGGATCCAGGGCCGGGCCGGGCCGACCACGGCGGTGCGGTCGGCCAACTGCCGCAGGAGGTGCGACCGGTCGGCGTCGGGGACGAGCAGCACACCGGTGGCATCGGGCAGATCGTCGAGGACGAGGGTGCCCGGGTCGAGCGTGCGGTAGGCGGGCCGGGCCTGAGCGGCGGGCAGCAGGACCGCGGTCAGCGAACCCGGAGGCTGCCACCCGGCCCGTTGAACGGCGGCCAGCAGCACGTCCGGGCTCGCGCCGGCGAGGAGGTCACGGGCCAGGTGTTCCAGGTGGCGCTCCTGGGCCCGGCCGCGGGCGGCCAGTTCGTCGGCATGGCCCGCGGCGCTCGCGGCGGAGAGCTCGTCGATGTAGGCGAAGGTCAGTTCGGCGAACTTGGCGACCTCGGCGGCGGGCAGACCCGCGGGTACGGCACCCGCCGCCAGGCACCGCCAGGCCACCCGGGCGCCGACGCGGTAGGCGCTGAGCAGGGCGTCCATCGAACGGCCGTCGCGCACCTCGCCGCGGCCCAGCTCGTAGGCCGCGTCACCGGCGTCGCCGCCCGTGGCGTTCCCGCTCGCGAGGTCCAGGTAGTGCCCCAGGGCGGTGCGGACGGCCCGGCGGATGGTGCCGCCCATGCGGCCCGAGAGGGCGTTGGCGTACGGAGGGACCTCGTCGATGATCGCCTGGACGACCTCGTCGGCGGTGGCCGTCAGCGCGGCCCGGAGCGCGGCGACCGTCGTCCCGTCCAGGGCCAGCTCGCTGGCCCTCCGGATGGCATGGCTCATGTTCTTGTTCCCTACGAACAATTCTACCGACCAGATTTACGTCCTGCGGTCAGGACTTTACGCCTCGGGCGCAGCAAGCTGGAGTCATGACGAGTGCAGCCCTCCGCAGCAGGGCCTGGAAACTGCTGGAGATGGTCACGACGCCACTGCTGCCGTCGGACTACCTCGACCTGGTCAGCCCGCTGCGTGCGGGCGCCGACCTGCGGGGGCGCATCGAGGCCGTGCACCCCGAGACGGGTGACGCCGCGACCGTCGTGATCAGGCCGGGCCGGGGCTGGCGCGGCCACACGGCCGGTCAGTACGTGCGGATCGGGGTCGACGTCGACGGGAGGCGCCTGTGGCGCGCCTACTCCGTCACCTCACCGACGAACCGCCGGGACGGCCGCATCACGATCACCGTGAAGGCGATCCCGGACGGCAAGGTCAGCAACCACCTGGTCCGTGGGGTGGCACCGGGCACGCTGGTCCAGCTCGACCAGCCGACCGGTGACTTCGTCCTGCCGCCCACCAGGCCCGCCAAGGTGCTCTACCTGACGGCCGGCAGCGGCATCACGCCCGTGATGGGCATGCTGCGCGACATCGAGTTGGACGACGTCGTCATGGTCCACTGCGCGCCGCGGCCGCAGGACGTGATCTTCCGCGACGAACTGCACGGCCTGGTCGCGGACGGGAAGCTGCGCCTCACCGAGGTGCACACCGCCACGGACGGCACACTCGACATCGCCCGTCTCGGTGAGCTCGTGCCCGACTGGGCCGAGCGCGAGACCTGGGCCTGCGGCCCCGCGGGCCTGCTCGACGCCGCGGAGCGGCACTGGAGCGAGCAGGGCGTCCGGGAGCGCCTGCACACCGAACGCTTCCGCCCCCGCATCGCCGTCTCCGGCAACGGTGGCAGTGGCGGTGGCGGTGGCGGTGGCGGTGGCGAGGTCACGTTCAGCACCACCGGCAGGACCGTCGAGGCGGACGGCGCCACGCCGCTGCTGGACGTCGGCGAGGAGGCCGGTGTGCTCATGCCCTCCGGGTGCCGCATGGGCATCTGCTTCGGCTGCGTCACGCCGCTCAAGGCGGGCGCCGTCCGCGACCTGCGCACCGGCGAGATCACCGAGGCCGAGCCGGGCGTCCTCATCCAGACCTGCGTGTCCGCCGCGGCGGGCCCCTGCGACATCGAACGGTAGACGCACCTTGACCGCCATCGACCCCACCGCCCACCTGACCGCGGAGCAGATCGAGGAGCTCGGCCGCGAGCTGGACGCGATCCGCGACGAGGTGATCGCCGACCGCGGCGAGAAGGACGCCGCCTACATCCGCAAGGTCATCTCGACGCAGCGCAAGCTCGAACTGGCCAGCAGGGGCGTGCTGCTGTTCTCGATCTTCCCGCCCGCGTGGGTGCTGGGCACCGCCGGCCTGTCGGTGGCGAAGATCATGGACAACATGGAGATCGGCCACAACGTCCTGCACGGCCAGTGGGACTGGATGCGGGACCCGAAGATCCACTCCACCACCTGGGAGTGGGACCACGTCTCGCCGTCCGACCAGTGGAAGCACTCGCACAACGAGCTGCACCACACGTACACCAACGTGATCGGCAAGGACAACGACCTCGGCTACGGCATCATGCGCGTCGACGAGGACCAGAAGTGGCACCCGTTCCACCTCGGCCAGCCGCTGTGGAACCTCGTCAACGCCTGCTTCTTCGAGTACGGCATCGCGGCGTACGACCTGGAGCTCGGCAAGAACCTGCGCAAGGACCGCCGCAGGAACCCGGAGTTCCGCGCGCGGGCCAGGGCCGTGGGCCGCAAAATCCGCAAGCAGGTGCTCAAGGACTACGTGATCCACCCGCTGCTGTCGGGCCCGTCGTTCCTCACCACGCTCGCCGCCACGTTCACCGCGAACCTGGTCCGCAACATCTGGACCCACTCGGTGATCATGTGCGGGCACTTCCCCGAGGGCGTACAGGTCTTCGAGCGGCAGTCGATCAACGGCGAGACGCGCGGCCAGTGGTACCTGCGCCAGATGATGGGCTCGGCGAACATCAGCGGCAGCAGGGCCATGCACTTCATGAGCGGCAACCTGTCCCACCAGATCGAGCACCACCTGTTCCCCGACCTGCCGAGCAACCGGTACGCCGAGGTCGCGGTGAAGGTGCGCGCCCTGTTCGAGAAGTACGAGCTGGAGTACGTCACCGGGCCGCTGCCCAAGCAGGTGTTCTCCGCGTGGCACAAGGTCTTCCGGCTCTCGCTGCCGAACCGGAAGCCCAAGGCCAGGACGCCGGACCGCGGGAAGGAACTCGTCACGGCCTGATCCCGGTACCGGTTCCCCGGATTCGGTCTCCCGGGCTCTGTTCCCCGGATTCGTCTCCCGGGCTCGGTGCCCCGGACTCGGTACCCCGGGTGACGACATCCCGTGGCGGGGTCAGCGTGCCGCGTTCACGGGCGCCGAAAGCGCAGGGTGGGGCAGTAGCGCTCGCCGCCTTCGAAAACGACGGTCGGCCCGGGGGCGATCTCCGTGAAGCCCGCGTCCCGGACCACCGGCAGTTCGCTGCGGACCAGTTCCTCCCACGCCCCCGGCTCCGCCGTGCGGACGGCGAGCGCGAAGCCCGACTCCGCCCACTCCTTGCGCTGCGCCTCGTCCAGCCGCCACCAGGCGAGCTGCGCCGCGTGGCCGGTCTGGGCCATGGTCTTGCCCGCGCTCATCTCCAGCTCCGGGTTGACCCACAGCACCGGCAGCCCCGGCGCGGGCGCGCCGACCTCGGCGGTCTCCTCCAGCTCCGTACCGGAGACCTGCAACTTCGCGAGGTCCTTCGGCCAGCCGTCCAGCGGGACCGGCGGGAACACCCGCACCTCGGCCTCCCGCCCCCGCACCGTGATGCCGGGCAGTTCCCCGGCCCGGCGCCACTCCCCGCCCCGGGCCCGCCGGACCACCTTGCGGATCCGGGCGTCCTCCCAGGCCGCGACCCGCTCCGCCCACTCCCCGTCCACCTCGGTCACCCGGGGGTCGGCGAGCAGGGTCAGCACCGCCCGCGCCGAGGTCTCCAGCGCGTCCGTGCGCCCGGGCGGCGTGGCCTTCTCCAGTCGGACCAGCAGCGGCAGCACGTACTGCGGCCGCGCGTCGCGGTCCTCGGGGTCGGGAGCGTCGCCGGGGGCGGGAGCGGGGGCCGGGTCATCGAACGGAGAAGTCACCCGTCCAGCATGCCAGCCCCGCCACCACCGCCCCGGCCCGCCCCCGTGCCCTCGGGCGCGCCCCGAGGGCACGGGGGCGGGCCGGCCGGATTCAGCGCAGCCGCTGCCGCAGTTCGTCCACCGCCGCCCGGATCCCGGCGCTGTAGGCGTCCTCCGGCAGGGCGTCCAGGCTCCGGACCGCCCGTTCCAGCTGTTCGCGCGCGAGATCCGGCTCCCCGAGCTTGAGGTGGTCGGAGGCCAGGTTGAGGTGCAGCGACGGATAGAAGGCCCGTACCTGGAGCGCGGAGTCGTAGGTCCGGGCGCGCTCGGCGGTCAGCGAGTCGGCGGCCGCGAGGGCCCGCCGGTCCCACTCCAGTTCGGCCCGGGGGTCGTCCTGGAGGTCGGCCAGATAGTGCGCCAGGACGCAGCGGTGGAAGACGTCCCGCTCGCCCAGTTCCTCCCAGAGGGCCTCGAAGCTGGCCCGCGCCTCGGCGGTCCGCCCGCGCTGCGCCGCCCGCACGCCGTCCAGTCCGAGCGCGATCCGGCCGAGCGCCGACTCGTCCGGACCCGACTCCGCCGAGGACGCACCGCGCACACCGGACACCCCAAACACATCAGACACATCGGACATGCCCGCAGCCTAGGGCCGGTCCGACGCATCCCGCCCGGCAAGGTCCGCCGGACAGGCCCGGCCGCCCGCTCAGCGCCGGTAGCCGCGCTGCGGGTCCCGCTCCTCGGCGTCCTCGTACATCAGGAACCAGCCCTCGGGGTGCGTCGCGGCCAGCAGCAGTTCGGTGCGCTGCTCCGCGCCGAGCTCCGGGTCGCCGTCGTCCGGCCCGAAGACGCCGAACAGTTCGTCGTGGCAGCCGTCCCAGTCGTAGTCGTACAGGTCGGCGGGCAGGTCGCCCATCATGTCGGCCACCGACTCGGGTTGGGAGCCCAGCAGCGTCCGGGCGTCCACCAGGGCCATCCGCAGCGCGATCTCATCGGCGAGGCAGCGCGGCAGCGGCCATTCGCCGAGCGCGAGGTCGTCGGCCAGGTCGTCGAAGGCCCGCGCCATGGTGCGCCGCCAGTTCCGGTGGAGCCGCCAAGTGCGCTGCGGCAGCCGGGCGAAGACCGTCCAGTCGACGTCCTCGCCGTCGACCACCGGGTCGTCCCCGTGCTCGTCGAGGTCGTCGTAGGCGGCATCGGCCAGGCCGAGCAGCTGGGCGTGCAGCAGGCAGGCGGTGCGCGGGGTGAGGGTCCAGTCGGCGCCCGCGCCGCCTTCCTCGTCCTCGCCGTCCAGCGGGAACAGTTCGGCGAAGTCCGGGGTGAAGTCCTCGGTGACGCTGATCTCCAGCGTGCCGCCGATCGCCTCGACCCCGGGAATGGCGGCCACCAGCCGGTCCGGGTGGAGCAGCGCGCCGAGCGCCGCGTTGGCGTCCTCGGCCACCTCGCGCAGCAGTTCACGGCGCTGGCCGGCCGGGTCGACGCCGTCGAAGTCCAACTCCTCGACGGCCCTGATCGCGGCCGCGCGCAGCGCCGGCCAGTCATTGATCCGCAGGCCCAGCACCACCGTCGCCTCGATCTCCGGCGCGCCGGAGTACTCTGCCGCGCCCGGCCCCTGCGGATGATCGCTTCGCTCGCCCATGGGGCTACGGTACGGCTTTTCGGCCGCCCGATCACCGGTCCGTACCAGCTTCCGGAGAGCTTCTCGGCCACCGCCCGGCCGCGCCTCTGTCACCCGGACGCACGACACCGGCAGGATGGCCCCCATGGCTGACATCAACGAGTACGGCGGCGGGCAGGGCCCGAACGCCGACGTCATGGTCGTGACCACCAACGACATCCCCGGCTTCCGGGTCGACCACGTGATCGGCGAGGTCTTCGGGCTGACCGTGCGCAGCCGCCACATCGGCAGCCAGATCGGTGCCGGGCTCAAGTCGCTGATCGGCGGCGAGCTGCGGGGTCTGACGAAGACCCTGGTCGAGAGCCGCAACGAGGCGATGCAGCGGCTGATCGAGCAGACCAAGGCGCGCGGCGGCAACGCCGTCCTGATGATGCGCTTCGACGTGACGGAGGCGGCGGACGTCGGCACCGAGGTCTGCGCGTACGGTACCGCCGCGGTGATCTCGCCGATCGGCTGAGGCCCAGCACCTCACCACGGACCTGACCGCGCCGCTCCGCTCGGGAACAGCCACCGCCACCCCGATGTTTCACGTGCGTGACTGTTTACGGTGCAACAGGTGCAACAGGTGCAACAGGTGGAGCAGGGGCGACAGGGGCGACGGACGAAACCGGCGCGCGGCGCGTGGACGTCCTGGTGGTGGGTGCCGGACAGGCCGGACTGTCCGCCGCCTACCACCTCGGCCGCCGCGGCTTCGCCCCCTACCGGGCGGGAGTCGACGGCGGCTTCGTCGTGCTCGACGCCAACCCCGCCCCGGGCGGCGCCTGGGCCCACCGCTCGCCGTCCCTGCGGATGGCCACCGTGCACGGCTTCCACGACCTCCCGGACGCCGAGCTCCCGGCACCCGACCCGGAGGCCCGCGCGCGGGAGGTCGTGCCGGGGTACTTCACGGCGTACGAGACCCGGCACGCGCTCCCGGTCGTGCGCCCGGTCGCGGTGCGCGCCGTACACGCCGAGTCCGAGCGCCCCGACTCCCGGCTGCTGATCGAGACCGACCGCGGCACCTGGTCCACCCGCGCGCTGATCAACGCCACCGGCACCTGGACCCGCCCGTTCCTCCCCCACTACCCCGGCCACTTCGCGGGCCGTCAGCTGCACTACGCCGAGTACCGCGGCCCCGAGGAGTTCGCGGGCCGGCGCGTCCTGGTGGTGGGCGGCGGCGCCTCGGCGATCCAGGTGCTGTCCGAGGTGGCCGCGGTCGGCGAGACGGTCTGGGTCACCCGTTCCGAACCCGTCTTCCACGAGGGCCCGTTCACCCCCGAGTACGGGCGCGCGGTGGTCGCCAAGGTCGAGGAGCGGGTCCGCCAGGGCCTGCCGGTGCGCAGCGTGGTGAGCGTGACCGGCCTCGGCCCGTCCGTCGCCTACCGCCGCGCCGAGGAGCTGGGGGCGCTGCACCGCCGCCCGATGTTCGACCGGCTCACCGAGCACGGAGTCGCCTGGGGCGACCAGGAGTTGGCAGTGGACGCGATCGTCTGGGCGACCGGTTTCCGCCCCGAGGTCGGCCACCTCGCCCCGCTCGGCCTGCGCTCCCCCGGCGGCGGCATCGCGCTCACCGGCACCCGCGCCACCGCCGACCCGCGCGTCCACCTGGTCGGCTACGGGCCGTCCGCCAGCACCATCGGCGCCAACCGGGCGGGCCGCGCCGCCGTCAACGACCTGGTCGAGCTGCTCGGGGACCCGACCGGGCGGGCCGGTCGGGCCGGCCTGGACGATCGGGTCGGGGCGGCCGGGGCGGCTGGGGCGGCCGAGCGCGGGACCGTACCCGTCCCCGTTCCCGTCCCCGCCGCCGTCCCCGCCTGACGGCCCGGGTCAGCGGTCGTAGTCGACGGTGACCCGGTCGGTGACCGGCCGGGCCTGGCAGGTGAGGACGTAGCCGGCCGCCAGTTCCTTCTCCTCCAGCGCGAAGTTGCGGCGCATCTCCACCTCTCCCTCGGTGACCAGGGCCCGGCAGGTGCCGCACACCCCGCCCTTGCAGGCGAAGGGCAGGTCGGGGCGGGAGCGCTGGGCGCCGTCCAGGATCGAGCGGTCGCGCGGGAGGGTGAGGGTGCTGCCGCGGCCGTCGAGGACGACGGTGACCTCGCTGCGCTCGCCGGCCTCGGCCCCGGCCGCGCCGTCGGGGCCGTCCAGGTCCTCGTCCCGCTCGGCGAGCGGCTCGTCCTCGGCGTGGAACAGTTCCTGGTGCACCCGTTCCCCGGGCACGGCCAGGTCGGCGAGCAGTTCCTTCGCCCCGGTGACCATGCCGAACGGCCCGCACAGCCACCAGTGCCCGACGGCGTCGACGTCCACCAGCGCCGCCAGCAGCGCCCGGACCCGCTCCGGGTCCAGCCGGCCGCTGAGCAGTTCGGCGTCCCTGCTCTCCCGGGAGAGCACGTGGACCAGCTGGAACCGGCCGAGGTAGCGGTCCTTGAGGTCGGCCAGCTCGTCCGCGAACATCACGGTGTCGCTGCGCCGGTTGCCGTAGAGCAGGGTGACGGTGGAACGGCGGTCGGCGGCCAGCACGGAGGCGGCGATCGACAGCATCGGGGTGATGCCGGAACCCGCCGCGAGCAGCACGTGATCGGCGGGGACGCCGAGTTCGGGGGAGAACAGGCCGGACGGGGTCAGCACCTCGACCTCCTCGCCGGGCCGGGCCTCGCGCACCAGCCAGCGCGAGAACAGCCCGCCGGGCACCTCGCGGACGGCGATCCGCAGCGGGCCGCCGACGGGCGCGCAGATCGAGTACGAGCGGCGCTCGTCGGTGCCGTCCACCAGCTTGCGCAGGGTCAGGGTCTGGCCGGGGCGGAACGCGAACTCGTCCGCCAGGGCGTCCGGCACCGCGAAGGTCACCGCCACGGCGTCCTCGCAGAGCCGCTCCACCCGCTCGATCCGCAGCCGGTGGAAGCTCGGCCGACGGGCCGGGCGGACGGGGTCCGTCACAGGGGTCGCGGCGGGCATTCAGATCTCCTTGACGCGTTCGAACGGCTCGCGGCAGGCGCGGCAGCGCCAGAGCGCCTTGCAGGCGGTGGAGCCGAAGCGGGACAGCTCCTCCGTGTCGGCGCCCCCGCAGTGCGGGCAGGGCACGGGGGCCGCGGCGCCCGTGCGGGTGGCGCCGAGGGTGAGCGGGACCGGCCCGGGGCGGGGCGCGAGGGCCGAGGTCGGGCGCGGCGGGGCGATGCCCGCCTCGGCGAGCTTGCGGCGGCCCTCGGCGGTGATCAGGTCGGTGGACCACGGCGGGTCCAGCCGCAGCCGCACCCGGACGTCCGGGTACCCGGCGGAGCGCAGCCGGCGGTCGACGTCGGCGGCCATCTCGGCGACGGCCGGGCAGCCCGAGTAGGTCGGCGTCAGCCAGGCCGTCACCGTACCGCTGCCGTCGTCCACCTCGACCCCGGCGAGCACACCCAGGTCGGCCAGGGTGAGCATGGGCAGCTCCGGGTCCGGGACGGCCGCGGCCACCGACCAGGCCCTCTCGCGGACGGTGTCCGCGGTGCCCGTCACCACGTCGCCCCCGGGTGGGCGCGCGCCACCACCTGCAGCTCGGCGAGCAGCGGGCCGAGCGCCTCGGTGTGCACCCCGTCGCGGCCGGCCCGGCCCAGGACGGTGGCCAGCGGCGGGAGGTCCGGCACGGTCAGTCCGGCCTCGGCGAGGACGGCGGCGAGCTCGCGCAGCACCGGTTCGCGCAGACCGGCCGGGTCGACGCCGGCCCGCAGCTCCACGGGGTGCGCGGTGAACAGCTCCTCCAGCAGCGGCCAGACGGCGTCCAGCCCGGCCTGCATCCGCTCCGCCGAGTACGGCGTGCCGTCGCCGAGGCGCAGCGTCCAGGCCGTGGCGTACTCGCGGTGGTACGCGAGTTCCTTGACGCCCCGGGCCGCGACCGCGGCCAGCACCGGGTCCGGGTGGGCGCTCAGCGCCTCGTACAGCGCGCAGCGGGCGGTGGCGAACAGCAGCAGCCGGGCGATCGAGTGCGCGAAGTCGCCGTTCGGGGTCTCCACCAGGCGGACGTTGCGGAACTCGTGGTCCTCCCGCCAGTAGGCCAGGTCGTCCTCGGTGCGGCCGGAGCCGTCCGCCTGGCCGGCCCGGGTGAGCAGCAGCCGGGCCTGGCCGAGCAGGTCCAGGCCCAGGTTGGCGAGCGCGACCTCCTCCTCCAGCTCGGGCGCCCGGGTGCACCACTCGATCAACCGCTGGGAGAGCACCAGGGCGTCGTCGCCGAGCATCTGGCAGTAGGCGGCGAGGTCGGCACCGGCCAGGCCGGCGGGCAGGGCGGTGTCCACGCCGAGCAGCGGGTCGGTGAAGCCCGTCCCGTACGCCCAGCGGCCCTCGCCCTCGGGGCCGGGGGTGGCCCCGGCGAGGCTGAGGTAGACGTGGTCGTCCTCGGTGGCGGACGTGGTGTGGTCGTGCACGGTGGCTCCCCCGTCAGATGTGCGGGACATCCTCGGGGATGTCGTAGAAGGTCGGGTGGCGGTAGACCTTGTCGCCGCTGGGCTCGAAGAACGGGTCGCGCTCGTCCGGGGTGGAGGCGGTGATCGCGTCCGAGCGGACGACCCAGAGGCTGACGCCCTCGTTGCGGCGGGTGTACAGGTCGCGGGCGGCGAGCAGCGCCATCCGGTCGTCAGCGGCGCGCAGCGAGCCGACGTGGACGTGGTTCAGGCCGCGCCGGGGGCGCACGAACACCTCGTACAGCGGCCAGCCGGCCTTGGGGCCTGCCTCGGACTCGGTCACTTCTCGTTCTCCTGTTCGGGGGTGGGCCGCTCGGCGGCCGCGGCGTGTCCGGCATCGGGGGCATGTCCGGCGACGGCGGCGTGTCCGGCATCGACGGCGTGTCCGGCGTCGGCGGCGCGCTTGGCGGCGTAGGCGACGGCCGCCTCGCGCACCCAGGCGCCCTCCTCGTGCGCGGCCCGGCGGCGGTCGACCCGCTGGGCGTTGCACGGGCCCTGCCCGCGGATGACCCTGGTCAGCTCGGACCAGTCCGGCTCGCCGAAGTCCCAGCCGCCGCGCTCCTCGTTCCGGCGCAGCTCGGGGTCGGGGAGGGTGACGCCCAGGTGCTCGGCCTGCGGGACGGTCATGTCGACGAAGCGCTGCCGGAGCTCGTCGTTGGTGTGGCGCTTGATCCGCCAGGCCATCGAGCGGGCGGTGTTCGGCGAGTCGGCGTCCGGCGGGCCGAACATCATCAGCGACGGCCACCACCAGCGGTCGACCGCGTCCTGGACCATCCGGCGCTGGCCCTCGGTACCGCGCATCAGGGTCATCAGGAGCTCGTAGCCCTGGCGCTGGTGGAAGGACTCCTCCTTGCAGACCCGCACCATCGCGCGGGCGTACGGACCGTAGCTGCAGCGGCAGAGCGGGACCTGGTTGCAGATCGCGGCGCCGTCCACCAGCCAGCCGATCACGCCGACGTCGGCGAAGGTGAGGGTGGGGTAGTTGAAGATCGAGGAGTACTTCTGGCGGCCGCTGATCAGCTTCTCGGTGAGCTCGGCACGGTCGACCCCGAGGGTCTCGGCGGCGGCGTAGAGGTAGAGGCCGTGGCCCGCCTCGTCCTGGGCCTTGGCGAGCAGGATCGCCTTGCGGCGCAGCGAGGGGGCCCGGGTGAGCCAGTTGCCCTCGGGCTGCATGCCGATGATCTCGGAGTGGGCGTGCTGGGCGATCTGGCGGATCAGGGTGGCCCGGTAGGCGTCGGGCATCCAGTCCCGGGGCTCGATCCGCTGCTCGGCGGCGATCACCGCGTCGAACCGGTCCTCCGGCGTCTGCGCGGGGACCGCCTCTTCCACCTCTGTTGTCACCACGGTCCCCTCTCGTGTTCCTGCTCCGGCTTCCCGGCTCCCCGGCCTGGGCGGCAGGGAGCGAACCGACTGACCGTTCGGTCGGTACCATTCTGCGCGGCGGGACGGAGGGATGGCAAGGGACGCCGACGAATGGGCGGGCGCGAGGGGCAGGGAGCGAGGGGCAGGCCGAGGGGCGGCGAACAGAAGACAGACAACAGATAACAGCTGACAGAATCTGAAATCTGTCAGCTGTTATCTGTTCGCTGTTATCTGTTCGCTGTTACCTGTCAGCCGTCAGCCGTCAGCCACCGAGGGTCACCCCTCCGCGCGGTCCCGCAGTCGCGGCAGCGGCACCGCGAGCAGCGCCGCCAGCAGGGCGATCCGCGGCGCGAGCTGGTCCAGCTTGATGTACTCGTGCCGGGCGTGGGCGCCGGCGCCGACCGCGCCGAACCCGTCCAGCGTCGGCAGACCGCGCGAGCCGGGCAGGTTGGTGTCCCCGGCACCGCCGGCCGGGGCGCCGTCGAGCTGCTGCCCGAGCACCGCGGCGAGCGAACGCACGTGCCTGAGCAGTGGGTTACCGGTGCGCTCGGGCCAGGCCGGCCGGCTGGACAGCACCTCCGTCCGCACCCGCGCGCCCGGCCGCAACGCGGTCAGCCGCGCGAGGTTGTCGAGCGTGCGGCGCTGCGCCTCGGTGGTGGAGAAGCGCAGGCCGAGCTCCGCCTCGGCCCGTCCGGCGACCACGTTCGCCCGTGAACCCCCGCTGATCCGACCGGTGTTGAGCTCCGTACCGGGCTGGCCCGCGAGGTCGCGGACGAGCACCAGCTGGTCGACCAGCTCGTCCACCGCCGACACCCCGTCGTGGGCGTCGTTGCCCGCGTGGGCCTCCCGGCCGGTGACGGTGAGCCGCACCCGGGTACTGCCGCGCCGGGCGGTCTTCAACCGGCCGTCCGGATGCGGCGGCTCCAGTCCCAGGACGGCCGCCGCGCCCCGCAGTTGGCGCTCGACCAGGCCACGCCCGTCCGGACTGCCGACCTCCTCGTCGGACACCACGACCAGCCGTACGGTGCGGTGCGGCCGCTGCCCCAGGTCGGCGAGCAGCGCCAAGGCGCCCTCCAGGACGGCGAGTCCGCCCTTCATGTCGACCACCCCGGGCCCGGTGAGCCGCCCGTCCTGCTCGGTCACCGGCCAGTCCGCCAGGGTGCCGGCGGGCCAGACGGTGTCGTGGTGCCCCACGATCAGCAGGTGGGGCAGGGTCTCGTCCCGCCCCTCCCACTCCAGCACCAGGTGGTCACCGGCCGGTCCGGGTTCACGGCGGGCGGTTGCCCCGGTGGCCCGGAATCCGGACTCCAACTCCTCGGCGAGCGCGTCGAGTCGGGGCGCGTCACCACTCGGCGATTCGATCCGGGCCAGGTCCGCGCACCGCCGCCGGACCGCGCCGGCGAGGGTACGGGCCCGGGTGCTGAGCGCCTGCGGCAGTCCGGGCAGCGCAGCGGTGATGCTCGTCGCAGCGGCACCGGCGGCGACAGCGGCAACAGCGCCGGCGGATCCGACCGCCACCGCACTGGACTTCGCCATCACACCGGACTTCGCCGTGGCATCGACCTTCACCGCGGCCACCGACGCGGCCGTAGCACCGGGCCTGACCGCGGCACCGGTCGTGGACGTCGCGACCGGCGGGCTCTCGACAGCGGAACCAACGGTGGACGAACCAACGGTGGACGAACCGACCTTGGCGGAACCGCCCAGGGCGACCAGGGCCTCACCGTCGGCCGCGGCGGGAACGGTCACGGGTACGCGGTCGGGTTCCGCGGCGCTGCCCGGTGCGGCCGGCGACCCGACGATCTGGGGACTCAACGCTCGCCTCCGCGGCCGCAGCCGGTATTCAGCGGCCGCACCGGCCGACCGCCCCCGCCCGGGTGCCAGGCCCGGCCGGACCGCGCCGGTCGGCCGGGGGGCCGGACGGCCCGTCGGAACGGCCCGTCTGGTCCAAGTGCGGTGGAACGGTTGGGCGGCGTGCTTGGCATCTGCGTCCTCCTCGCTCGATCCGGTGGCCCCGGTTCCGCCCGGAGCCCCGTGGACGGCGGCTTCCTGGTGGCGGGCGCAAGGGCCGGACCGCCGCAGGGAAGCCGAGATGTGAGCCTAGAAGAACCGTTCGGTTTCCTGCGAGGTGGCCCTGCTCCCAGCGTGCCGGTACGGGCCCCGGTGCCGGGCACCCGTCGGCGGAAGCGGCGGGCGCTCGGCGGGCGGGCCCGGATCGACGCGCGGGCACGGTCGCCGGATCGCGCCCATCTCCACCATGGACCCGCCGCCCGGGTTCGGCAGCGCAAACCGCCAAGGCACGGCATTTCCACGCCGGATGGGTGACAGCGGCTCAGCGGGCGGTACCAACCGGAGGCACGCGACGGCTCAGGGAAGCCCGCGGCGACACCTGGACCGACGCCCGGGGAACATCCGTGTGAACACCGTCCGACGCTGCGCCCCGCCCTGCCCTCCCGAGCGCCCGCGGTCAGGCGCCGTCCCCGACGAGCCCCGCATCGCGTGCGAGCAGCGCCGCCTGGACCCGGTTGGCCACACCGAGCGCGGTCAGGATCCGACTGACGTGCGCCTTGACGGTGCTCTCCCGCATCCCCAGGACGCCCGCGATCTCGGCGTTGGACAGCCCGTCGGCGAGCTCCCGCAACACGTCGGTCTCGCGCGGGGTGAGCCCGGCGATCCTGCCCCGGGCGGCGACGGAGCGCGGCGCGCCGACCCGGTGGTACCGGTCGATCAGCCGTCGCGCGGCGGCGGGGTGCAGCATCCCCTGGCCGGCGGCGACCACGTGGACGGCGCGGGCGATCTCGGCGGGCGGGGTGTCCTTGAGCAGGAAGCCGTCCGCCCCGGCGGCGAGCGCCTGGTACACGTACTCGTCCAGGTCGAAGGTGGTGAGCGCGATGACCCGCGGGGCGTCGGGGAGTTGGCGCAGCCGCCGGGTCGCGGCGATCCCGTCGAGGCGGGGCATCCGGATGTCCATCAGCGCGACGTCGATCCGGCGGCCGCGGGCGAGCTCGACGGCCTGCAGCCCGTCGGCGGCCTCGGCGACCACGGTCAGGGCCGGGTCCTGGGCGAGGAGATCGACCAGGCCGAGGCGCACCAGTGCGTCGTCGTCGACCACCATCGTGCGGATCATGCGGTGTCCTTCGGCTGCGGGGGCTTCTTCCGGGACGGCGACCTCGGCGACGGCGGCTCCGGTGACGGGGGCCTCGACGGCGTGACCTCCGGCGGCGGGACCTCCGGCGGCGCCACGGCGTGGGGTGGCGGCACGGCGTGGGATGGCGGCACGGACTGCGCCGGCCGGTCCGGCGCGGGCAGCCGGGCGGAGAGCCGGAAGCCGCCGGCACCGTCCGGCCCGGCGTCCAGGTGGCCGCCCAGCGCGCCGACCCGTTCGCCGAGGCCCACCAGCCCGTACCCGCCACCCGAGACCGGCCCATTCGGCGTCGTCCCTCCGGGGCCGTTGCGGACCTCGACGGTGGTCGCCGGTGCCCCGTAGCCGACCCGGACGGTGACGGGCGCGGCGTGGGCGTGCTTGCGGGCGTTGGTCAGCGCCTCCTGGACCACCCGGTGCACGGCGAGCCGATGGGTGGTGGGCACAGCCTCCGGGTCTCCCGCCAGGGCGAGTTCGACCAGCTGCCCGGCCTGGTTCGCCTCGTCGATCAGGTCGGTGAGGTCGCGCAGCGCAGGTGCCGGGACAGGCGGCAGGACGGGAGGCGGGCCGGACAACGGGACGGACAACGGGACGGACGACCGGCCGGACAACGGGACGGACAGCGCCCCGGTCGACGACCCGAACGGCGCGGACCACTCCCCGGACGGTACGGGCACGTCGGCCTCGGCGGCGGCCCGCTCCGGCGGTTCGGCGCGCAGGGCGCCCAGGACGTCGCGCAGGTCGTCGAGCGAGCGGGCGGCGGTGGTGCGCAGGAGTTCGAGACGGTGGGTGAGCCGGTCCGGGTCGGCGGCGACGGTCCCGGCCCGGGCCTGGTCGCGCAGCACTCCGGCGTGCAGCACCAGCAGGCTCAGCCGGTGGGCCAGCACGTCGTGCATCTCCCGGGCGATCCGGGAGCGTTCGGCGGAGCGGGCCTGCTCGGCGCGCAACTCCCGCTCCCGCCGCAGGGTTTCGACCTGGGCGTGCAGCGTCCGGATCAGCACCCGGCGGCCGTGCAGCCACAGCCCGAAGGACAAGGTGGCCGCCTGGAGGAGGAGTTGGGAACCGGTCGTGCCGGCCCAGCCGACCAGCGAGTCCGCAGTGATCGCGCTGCCCACGGCGATCACCGCGCCGCCGGCCGCCGCCGGACCGACCCGGCCGAGGGAGGCCAGGTAGTAGACGCTGATCAAGCCCGGGAAGGCCCGGTTGAGCAGCCCGCCGGTGAGCACCGGCAGGACGGCCGAGGCGACGGGGTGACGGCGGGCGAGCAGCAGCGAGAGCGCGGCGAGCACGGCCACCGCCACCCGGGGCAGGCGCAGCGGGCCGTCGAGGTGCAGCCACTGGAAGACGCCCTCCTCGACGGCGAGCCCGAGGATCCCGAGCAGCAACAGGCTGTCGGCCCAGGGCCGGTGGTCCGGGCCGTACCAGCCGAGCAGGCCTGTGCGCATGGAGCTCCTCCCCGCCCGGTCCCGTCCACCCGCTCGAATGCTACGGGCGGACGGCGGCGCGGCACCCCCTCCTCCCGGACGTCGGCACCCTCGACTTTCGTCGGGGGTCGGCGCCGCTCACCGGCCGATCCGCGGCGTTCCCGCGCTCCCTAGCGTCGTCGACATGACGACCGAACAGCTCCACCCGAGCCCCGATTCCCCTCCACAGCAGCACAGTTCAGCCGACACGCACGACCGGCAGGGCGTGCACGACCAGCACAGCGCGCACGACACGCACGACACGCACGACACGCACGGCACGCAAGCCGGGCAGGCCGCGCCCAGCACGCACGGCTCTCCGTACGGCGGGGACCGCCTGCTGTTCCTCGCCGAGGCCCTGCGCACCTTCCACGACACCGGCGCGCTGGCGCCGAGCGGACCGGCGCTGGTGAACGCCCTGGTGGTGCCGGCCACCAGCCGCCCGAACCGGCCGATCTCGGTGCTGGAGGTCGGCGCCGGCACGGGCGTGGTGACCCGCCGGCTGGCCCAGGTGCTGCGCCCCGGCGACCGGCTGCACGTGGTCGAGGCGAACCCGCGGTTCGCCGACCGGCTGCGGGAGGACTCGGTCCTGGCCGCGCGCCGGCCGGGGGTGGGGCTGCGACTGTCGACCTGCCGGGTGGAGGAGCTGCCGGAGGCGGCCGCGCCGACGGGGGCCGCGGCCGAGCGGTACGACGTGATCGTGTCCGGGCTGCCGTTCACCAACTTCGAGCCGGCCCTGGTCCGGCGCATCCTCGACCTCTACCTGCGTCTGCTGGCCCCGGGCGGCGAGCTGACCTACTTCGGGTACCTCGGCACCACGACGGCCCGCACCCTCACCTCGGGCCCCCGACGGGGCGCCCGCCACCGGGCGGTGGTGCGGCTGCTGCGGCGCTTCGAGGCGACGTACGGGCTGGGCGAGCGCACGGTGTGGCGCAACCTGCCGCCCGCCCGGGCCCACCTGCTGCGCTCCCCGGGGCCGTACTCCTGACTCCAGGCGGCGCGACTCCTCGCGGCGCGACTCTTCTCGGCGCGACTCCTAGCGGGCATCTCGCCGCGAACAAATGACAAAAGACAGCGAACAGATTTTGAAATCTGTTCGCTGTCGTGCCATAGTGAGATCCGGGTCACACTGCCCCCGCCCTCCGGCACCGCACCCGCCCCTGGAGCTCCCATGGCCTCGACCACCCGCCCCGCCCAGCGCCCCCTCGGCACCTCCGGCCCCGTCACCTCCGCCCTCGGCCTCGGCTGCATGGGCATGTCCGACCTCTACGGCCCGGCCGACGAGGCCGAGAGCATCGCCACCATCCACGCCGCCCTGGACGCCGGGATCACCCTCCTCGACACCGGCGACTTCTACGGCATGGGCCACAACGAGCTGCTGATCCACGAGGCCCTGCGCGGCCGCGACCGCGACAGCGTCCAGATCAGCGTGAAGTTCGGAGCCCAGCGCGGCCCCGACGGCCAGTGGCTCGGCTACGACACCAGCCCGGCCGCCACCAAGACCGCGCTGACGTACACCCTGCGCCGGCTGCGCACCGACCACATCGACGTCTACCGCCCCGCCCGGCTCGACCCCAAGGTCCCGATCGAGGAGACCGTCGGCGCCATCGCGGACCTGGTGAAGGACGGCTACGTCCGCCACATCGGCCTGTCCGAGGTCGGCGCCGACACCCTGCGCCGCGCCGCCGCCGTCCACCCGATCAGCGATCTGCAGATCGAGTACTCGCTGCTCAGCCGCTCCATCGAGGCGGCCGTCCTGCCCACCGCCCGCGAACTCGGGATCGGCATCACCGCGTACGGCGTGCTCTCCCGCGGCCTGCTCAGCGGCCACTGGAACCCGGACCGCTCGCTCGCCGGCACCGACTTCCGCACCGCCAGCCCCCGCTTCCAGGGCGACAACCTGACCCACAACCTCGCCCTGGTCGAGGCGCTGCGCGCGGTCGCCGACGCCAAGGGCGCCGGCGTCGCCCAGATCGCCATCGCCTGGGTGGCCTCGCGCGGCGAGGACGTCGTCACGCTGGTCGGCGCCCGCCGTCGCGACCGGCTGACCGAGGCGCTCGGCTCGCTGGACGTCACCCTCACCCCCGCCGACCTGGCCGCCATCGAGGCCGCCGTCCCCGCCGGGGCCGCGGCCGGCGACCGGTACGCTGCCGCGCAGATGGCGCGCCTGGACAGCGAGCGCTGACCGAGCCCGCGCTGACCGGCGAGAACCCTCCGCACCACCCGACCGCACGACCCTAAGGACGGCCCCGTGACCACGGACACCGCACTCACCGCCGAGCAGATCCTGATCGCGGCGGAGGAAGCCCTCCGGCGGTTCGGCCCGGCCAAGGCCACCGTCGTGGACGTCGCCCGGGAACTCGGCGTCAGCCACAGCAGCGTCTACCGCCACTTCCCCAGCAAGGCGGCGCTGCGGGAGGCGGTCACCCAGCGCTGGCTGAACCAGGCGCACTACGACCTGGAGATGGTCGCGAACGACGCCGGCGGCGCCGTCGAGCGCCTCCAGCGCTGGCTGACCACGCTGTTCGGGGCCAAGCGGAAGAAGGCACTGGACGACCCGGAGCTGTTCGCCACCTACCTGGTGCTGGCCGAGGAGAACAGCACGGTCGTCGACGCGCACGTCGAGACCCTGGTCAAGCAGATCGCCCAGATCGTCCACGACGGCATGGACGCCAAGGAGTTCCAGCTCGCCCACGTCCCCTCCACCGCTCGCGCGGTCTTCGACGCCACGGCCCCCTTCCACAACCCGGTCTTCGCCCACACCTGGTCCGAGCCCACCGCGGACGAGCGCTTCGCGGCGGTCTGGAAGCTCGTGCTCAGCGGCTTGAAGGGCAGGCCCGCCGAGCTGGTCCCCGAGCCGACGGAGTTCTGAGCGGGGCCCGTCCTCGTGCGGAGCGCGCCCCGAGCGAAGCCCGTCCCGTGCGAGGGCGGTGAGGCGTCGGCGGCCGGAGCGAAATCCGGTCGTCGGCGCCTCACCCTTTCAGGCAGACTGTCGCACCCAGTTGATCTCACTCGGAGGATGACATGCGTGCGGCCGGTCCCGTCCTGGACAGCCTGCGGGGGCTCGCGCTCGGCGACGCCTTCGGTGACCGGTGGTTCTCCGTCCCGGTGGACGAGGCACCCGCCGCCCTGGCGGCCCGCCTGGTCCGCCCGGCGCCCTGGCACTGGACCGACGACACGGCGATGGCCCTCGTCCTGGTCCGCCACCTCGCCGCCCACGGCGAGGTCCGGCAGGACGCGCTGGCCGCCGGGTTCGCGGCCGAGTACGCCCGCGAGTACCAGCGCAAGTACGGCCCGTCGATGCACCGGGTGCTGCGCGGGATCGGCGCCGGCGGGAACTGGCGCGCCATCACCTCGGGCCAGTTCGAGGGCCAGGGCTCGTACGGGAACGGCGCCGCGATGCGGGTCGCCCCGCTGGGCGCCGGGTTCGCCGAGGACCTCGACGAGGTCGCCCGGCAGGCCGAACTCCAGGCGCTCACCACCCACTTCCACCCCGAGGCGGTCACCGGGGCGGTGGCGGTGGCACTCGCCGCGGCGCTCGCCGTCCGCAGCCGGGGCCACCGGGCGCCGGGCCGGACCGAGCTCCTCACCGAGGTCGCCGACCGGCTGCCGGAGAGCGACGTCCGCTCCGGCCTGCGGATCGCCGCCCGGCTGCCGGAGCACACCAGCGTCCGGCACGCCGCCAACGTGCTGGGCTCGGGGCTGATGATCTCCGCCCCGGACACCGTCCCCTTCGCCCTCTGGTCCGCCGCCGGGCACCTGGACTCACTGCCCGACGCGATCTGGCACACCCTGGAGGGCTGGGGCGACATGGACACCACCTGTGCCATCGCCGCCGGCGTGGTGGCCGCCCGCACCGGGCTCTCGGACGTACCGGCCGACTGGCTCGCGGCCTGCGAGGAGCTGCCGGAGTGGGCCGCCGACCGGTAGCCGGAACGCCGGAGGCACCGGGCAGTCAGCTCCGGGCGGTCAACGGCGGGCGGTCAGCGCCAGGCAGTCACCGCCGGGCGGTCAGCGCCGGGCGAGGAAGCGGAGCACCCGGTAGCCGATGAGCAGGACCATCGCCCCGCCGATCGCCGACACCCAGGTCGTGACGTCGAGGAGGCCCACCCTCACCGTCCCGTGCATCCAGTGCAGGACGATCCAGGTGCCGATGTAGGAGCCGGTGATCCCGATCAAGGTGCTGCCGATCAGACCGCGCTCCCCCCTCGACATCGCCATCCTGGCCAGCGTCCCCGACACCAGGCCGAGCACGATCCACTCCATCCAGCTCATCCGCCGCCCCTTGCGTCATCGGTGTGACGAGACCCCGCCGCACTCGTCCGTCAGCGGCGCGAGTTGCCGAACAGCAGCCGGTAGGCGATCAGCAGCACCAACGCGCCGCCGATCGCCGACACCCAGGTCGGCCCGTCGAAGAAGCGCGCCGTGATCGACCGGTGCAGGAAGTGCGACGCGATCCAGCCGCCGACGAAGGAGCCGGCGATCCCGATCAGGGTGGTCACGATCAGACCGCCCGGGTCCCTCCCAGGCAGCAGCAGCTTGGCCAGGGCCCCGGCCACCAGGCCCAGCACGATCCACGCGACGACGCTCATCCGAACCCGTCCCTCCCGTCCGTGGCGCGACGGCCCCGTCCCGCGCGCTCTGCCACGGAGGACGCCGACACCCACCGAGGCGGTTCCGGCCGACCCCGGCCGACGGCGGGATCCGGCCACCCGGAGCCGACCGGTCCGCGCGTGGCGTCCTTCCGGCCGGTCGTACCCGCCGAAATACTGCGGCCATGCGCATCCTGATCGCCACCGCCGGCTCCCGGGGCGACGTCGCACCCTTCACCGGGCTCGGCGTCCGCCTGCAGGCGGCCGGACATCAGGTGGCCGTCGCCACCCACGCCACCTTCGCCGACTCGGTACGGGCCGCCGGACTGGAGTTCCGTCCGCTGCCTGTCGACCCGCGGGCCGAACTCGCCTCCACCGAGGGCCGGCGACTGCTGCGGGCCGGCAGCGGGCACGGCGTCGTCCTGCAACTCCTGCGCCTGGGGCGGAGGTTCATGCCCGCCCTCGGCGACGGCATCGCGGACGCGACGGCGCTCGGTGCCGACCTGCTGCTCACCACCAGCACCACCAGTGCGCTCGGCCAGGTCGCGGCCGAGGCGGCCGGCATCCCCACCATCGGGCTGTACCTCCAACCGCTCTCCCCCACCCGCGAGTTCGCCCCGGCCGTGACCGGCGCACGCTCGCTCGGACGGCCCGGCAACCTGCTCGCCGGCCACGCCGTCCAGGCGGCCACCGACCAACTGTTCGTGCCGGCCGTCCGCGGACTGCGCCGCCGGCTCGGGCTGCCGCCACTGGGCATCGCCCGGGCCCGACGCGACCACCCCGTCCTGCACGGCTTCTCGCCGCGCGTCGTCCCCCGGCCGACGGACTGGCACCCCCGACTGGACGTGGCCGGGTACTGGTGGCCCGCCGGACCCGCGGGCTGGCAGCCCCCGCAGCGGCTGCTCGACTTCCTGGCCGCCGGACCGCCCCCGGTCTTCGTCGGCTTCGGCAGCCTGGTCGTGCCCGATCCCGAACGACTCACCGCGACCGTCCTCGCCGCCGGCCGCGCCGCCCGGGTGCGCCTCCTCCTGCAGTCCGGCTGGAGCGGCCTGGCCGCCGAGGACTCGGAGACCGTACTGACCATCGGCGACACCCCGCACGACTGGCTGTTCCCGCGCACCGCGGCCGTCGTCCACCACGCGGGCGCGGGCACCACGGCGGCCACCCTCCGCTCCGGCACCCCCACCGTCCCGGTGCCCGCCCAGCTGGACGCCCCCTTCTGGTCCGCGCGGCTCACCGCGCTCGGCGTCTCCCCCGGCCCGGTACCCCTGCGCGCCCTGACCCCCGCCCACCTGGCCGCCTCCATCCGCCAGGCCCTGGACGACCCCCACTACCGCACCCGCGCTCGCTCCGTCGCAGCCGCCCTCGCCACCGAGGACGGCGCCGCCAAGGTCCTGGCCGCGGTGGAGGCGACGGGTGACGGGTGACAAATGACAGATGACGGATAACAGATGACAGCGAACAGATTTCGAAATCTGTTCGCTGTCATCTGTTATCCGTTATCCGTTCGCTGACATCTGTCACCCGCCAGTTGTCACCCGCCCGCCGCTCCCCGTTCCTCCTGCCCCCGACCCGTTCCGCCCCGCCCCTCTCCTCGCCCCGCGCTCAGCACCAGGTAGACCACCGCCGACGACGCGAGCCCCACCGCCCACCCGTAGTCCGCCAGCGGCTGGAGGAACGGGACCAACCCGTCCACCGGGAACGGCCCCTGCTTCACCCCGTGCGCGTCCACCGTCGAGTACGACCCCCCGACCGCCAGCAGACCGCCGACCAGCAGCGCGGTGACCGCCCGCCAGTTCCATCCGCCCGCGTACCAGTAGGCGCCGAACGGCCGGTAGAGCTCGGCGAGTTGCAGCCGGGTGCGGCGCAGCAGCCAGTAGTCGGCGATCAGCACCCCGGCGACCGTCCCGAGCAGGCCGCCGACCACGCCCAGCCAGACGTAGATGTAGACGTGCGGGTCGGCGGTCAGCCTCCACGGGAAGATGGCGATCCCGACCACCCCGGTGATCAGCGCCCCGGTACGGAAGTTGACGAACCGGGGCACCAGGTTGGCCAGGTCGTACGCCGGGGAGACGACATTGGCCGCGATGTTCACCGACAGCGTCGCGATCAGGACCGTCAGCAGCGCGAACAGGAGCGCCACCGGGCTCTCCATCTTCGCGGCGAGCTTGATCGGGTCCCACACCGGTTCGCCGTACACCGCCGCGGAGCCCGAGGTGACCAGCACCGACAGCAGCGCGAAGAGCGTCATCGTCGTCGGCAGACCGAGGGCCTGGCCGCGGATCTGTGCCCGCTGACTGCCGCCGAAGCGGGTGAAGTCGGGGATGTTGAGCGCCAGCGTGGACCAGAAGCCGATCATCCCCATCAGCGAGGGGAAGAAGACCTTCCAGAACCCGCTGCCCCAGCCCAGTTTCGACGGCTGGTCGAGCAACGGGCCGAGCCCGCCCGCCTTGACGCCGATCCAGACCAGCAGGGCGAGCGCGCCGACGATGACGAACGGCGCCGCCCAGTTCTCGAAGCGCCGTAGCGCCTCCATCCCCCGGGCGATGATGACCATCTCGATCAGCCAGAACAGCAGGAAGGAGGCCCACTGCGTCCACGGGTAGCCGCCGAACTCGGTTGCGGTCCGCCAGGATTCGCCGAGAAGCCGGCCCGCCAGCAGGAAGATCCCCTCACCCCCGATCCAGGTCTGGATGCCGAACCAGGCGCAGGCGACGGTCGCCCGGATGAGCGCGGGCAGATTGGCACCACGCAGCCCGAACGAGGCCCGCGCGAACACCGGGAAGGGGATGCCGTACTTCGTCCCGGCGTGTCCGGTGAGGAGCATCGGCGCGAGCACGATCAGGTTGGCGAGCGCGATGGTCAGCACCGCCTGCTTCCAGTCCATCCCGAGCGCGACCAGGCCCGAAGCCAGCGTCCAGGAGGGGATGTTGTGGGCCATGCCGACCCAGAGCGCGAGGAAGTTGTAGGTGGTCCAGGTACGCCGCCGCACCGGGACCGGCCGGAGGTCGTCACTGGTGAAGCCGTTGGGAGGCAACACCCCTTCGGCCGGGTCGAGTTCGACCCGGCCGTCGGGATGCTGCCGCTGTCCGCCGCCGGTCGCGGTGTCGGCCATGGGCAACTCCCTTCTGCCACGGGCAGGATCGAGGAATCACGGGCTCAGGGGCCACAGACCCAGGGGGCCACGAACTCACGAGGCCGGCGGTTCAGAGGTGTGGGATGACGTCCGCCCCGTAGGCGTCGATGGTGGCCTCGACCGCGTCGTGCATGGCGTAGACGGCGAACTGGTCGACGCCGAGCGAGCGGAGTTCGGCGAGTCGGGCGCGCTGGGCCTCAACCGGTCCGATCAGGCAGAAGCGGTCGACGATCGCGTCCGGGACGAAGGCCGTGTCGGGGTTCCCGGCCCGTCCGTGGTGGCTGTAGTCGTAGCCCTGGCGGTCCTTGATGTACTCGGTGAGGGCGTCGGGTACCAGGTCGGAGTGTTCGCCGTAGTGGCTGACCAGATCGGCGACGTGGTTGCCGACCATCCCGCCGAACCACCGGCACTGCTCCCGGGCGTGGGCGAGCGCGGCGGGCGAGTCGTCGGCGGTGACGTACGCGGGCGCGGCGACGCAGATGGTGACGTCGGCCGGGTCCCGTCCCGCCTCGACGGCGGCCGCCCGGACGGCCTTGACCATGTACTCGGTGAGGTAGGGGTCGGCCAACTGGAGGATGAAGCCGTCCGCCTGACGTCCGGTCAGGGCGAGTGCCTTGGGCCCGTACGCGCCCATCCAGATCGGCAGCGAGGCGCCGGGGCCGACCCACGGCAGGTGCATCTCGGCGCCGTCCACCTCGGCGGTGCGTCCCTCGGCCAACTCCTTGACGGCATGCATGGCTTGGGAGAGCCGGTCGAGGGTGGCGGGGCGTCGGCCTGCGACCCGCATGGCGGAGTCGCCGCGGCCGATGCCGCACACCGTCCGGTTGCCGTACATGTCGTTGAGGGTGGCGAACAGGGAGGCGGTGACCTCCCAGGTGCGGGTGGAGGGGTTGGTGACCATCGGGCCGACGGTGAGGCGCTCGGTCTCGGCCAGGATGCGGCTGTAGATGACGAAGGGCTCCTGCCACAGCACGCAGGAGTCGAAGGTCCAGCCGTGGCTGAACCCGGCCTGTTCGGCGCGGATCATCCGGTCGATGAGCAGGCGGGCCGGCGGGTCGGTCTGGAGGACGAGGCCGATGTCCATGGGGTGCTCCGGGAGAGGGGTGGGAGGGCGGCCCGGGGCCGGCGCACTCGGCGCGGCCCCAGGCGACGAAGGCGAGACGAAGGCGAAGCGAAGAGAAGGACAGGGAAGGGAAGGAGGAAGGGGGGAGGGAACCGAAAGGAAGGCGAAGGGGATCAGGTCAGGTACTGGCAGGTGTCCCGGCGCAGGAAGGCGCCGTGTCCGGCCCGGCCGAGCCAGCGGCCGTCGTCCAGCACGACGGTGCCGCGCGAGAGCACCGTCCGGGCCCGGCCGGTGAGTCGGCGGCCCTCGTAGGCCGAGTAGTCCACGTTCATGTGGTGGGTCGCGGCGGAGACGGTCTGCACCGCGGTGGGGTCGTAGACGACGAGGTCGGCGTCGGCGCCGGGCGCGACGGTGCCCTTGCGCGGGTGCAGCCCGAACATCCGGGCCGGGGTGGTGCAGGCGATCTCGATCCAGCGGCGCCGGCTGATCCGTCCGTCCACGACGGCCTGGTGCAGCAGGTCCATCCGGTTCTCCACGCCCGGGAGGCCGTTGGGGATCTTCGAGAAGTCGCCGCGGCCGAGTTCCTTCTGCCCGACGTAGCAGAACGGGCAGTGGTCGGTGGAGACCACCTGGAGGTCGTTGGTGCGCAGCCCGCGCCAGAGCGCCTCCTGGTGCTCGCGCGGCCGGAGCGGCGTGCTGCACACGTACTTGGCGCCCTCGAAGCCGTCGGCGCCCTCCTCGGCGAGGTTGTCGGTGGAGAGGAAGAGGTACTGGGGGCAGGTCTCGCCGAAGACGGGGAGCCCGGCGTCGCGGGCCCGGGCGAGTTCGTCGAGCGCCGAGGCGGCGGAGACGTGCACCACGTAGAGCGGACTGCCGGCCACCTGGGCGAGCTTGATCGCCCGGTGGGTGGCCTCGGCCTCCAGGAGTTCGCGCCGGACCTCGCCGTGGTAGCGGGGGGCGGTCCGCCCGGCGGCGAGGGCCTGTTCGACCAGGACGTCGATGGCGATGCCGTTCTCGGCGTGCATCATGATCAGCCCGCCGTTGGCCGCGCCGCGCTGCATGGCGCGCAGGATGCGGCCGTCGTCGCTGTAGAAGACGCCGGGGTAGGCCATGAAGAGCTTGAAGGAGGTGGACTCGCCGGAGTCGACCAGCGTGTCCATCTCCTTGAGGACGGCGTCGTTGACGTCCGAGACGATGGTGTGGAAGGCGTAGTCGATCGCGCAGTTGCCCTCGGCCTTGGCGTGCCAGGCGTCCAGGCCCTCGCGCAGCGCCCCGCCGACGGGCTGGACGGCGAAGTCGACGACGGTGGTGGTGCCGCCCCAGGCGGCGGCGCGGGTGCCGGTCTCGAAGGTGTCGGAGGCGGCGGTGCCGCCGAACGGCAGCTCCATGTGGGTGTGGGCGTCGACGCCGCCCGGGATGACGTAGTGGCCGGTGGCGTCGATGACGGTGTCGGCGGTCCAGGCCTCGGCGGCGGCGCTGCCGGTGGCGGCCAGGGCGGCGACGCGCTCGCCCTCGATCAGGACGTCGGCGTGGAGTTCGTCGGTGGCGGTGATGACGAGGCCGCCGCGGACAACGGTGCGCTGCTGCGGGTCACGGGTGGTCATCGCGCTGCTCCTCAGGCCTCGGCGAGGGGTCCGTAGGCGTCGGGCCGGCGGTCGCGGTAGAACGCCCACTGCTGGCGGACCTGTTCGATCAGGCCGAGGTCGAGGTCGCGGACGACCAGTTCCTCCTCCTTGTCGGAGGCGGCCTCGCCGACGAACTGGCCGCGCGGGTCGACGAAGTAGGAGGTGCCGTAGAAGTCGTTGTCGCCGTACTCCTCGGTGCCGACCCGGTTGATGGCGGCGACGAAGTACTCGTTGGCGACGGCGGCGGCGGGCTGTTCGAGCTGCCAGAGGTAGGCGGACAGGCCGCGGCTGGTGGCGGAGGGGTTGTAGACGATCTGCGCGCCGGCCAGGCCCAGGGCGCGCCAGCCCTCGGGGAAGTGCCGGTCGTAGCAGATGTAGACGCCGACCTTGCCGACGGCGGTGTCGAAGACGGGCCAGCCGAGGTTGCCGGGCTTGAAGTAGTACTTCTCCCAGAAGCCCTTGACCTGCGGGATGTGGTGCTTGCGGTACTTGCCGAGGTAGCTGCCGTCCGCGTCGATCACCGCGGCGGTGTTGTAGTAGACGCCGGTCTGCTCCTCCTCGTAGACCGGTACGACGATCACCATGCCCAGTTCGCGGGCGAGGTCCTGCATCCGGCGCACGGTCGGCCCGTCGGGGACGGCCTCGGCCCAGCGGTAGTGCTCGGGTTCCTGGACCTGACAGAAGTACGGGGCGTTGAACACCTCCTGGAAGCCGATGATCTTCGCGCCCTGGGCGGCGGCCTCGCGGGCGTACCGCTCGTGGAGCGCGATCATGCTCTCCTGGTCGCCGGTCCAGCGGGTCTGGACGAGCGCGGCACGGACGATCTGCGACATGGGTACCTCCGCAACTCCGCGTCCCGGCCGTGCGGTCGGGCCCGCGGTCTGAGGGTTGACGGGGCGGGTCTCGCCCGCGGCTCCGCTCGGGGGCCGCGGGGGTCTACGGGAAGGGTCTACGTGCGTAGAAGGCGCGATCTGTAGACGGTAGGCCGGGCTTCGGTCGCCTGACAATACGTCGGCGGTAACGCCTGCGGGGCGATCTTGTTACGCGGACACGCGGGTGGCCATGGGTGGGATGAAATGCTCATCTACCCCATTGGTGGCCTCCTTACTCATTCGAGTGAAAGCGGGCGCCGGGGGTGCGGAATCGGCCACGACAGGGTAAAACGCGCCTTGACGGTGCGACAGATCGTCATCTGGCGCGCGTACGGGGCGACTTCGGTGATCATGAGCTGATCATCCGGCGATCGGGTGCGGGGCCGGATGCGGGGATCGGCCACGGGGATCGACGGTCGGCCGGGGGCCGAACGGGGGGTGGTACTGATGACAGCGACGGACGAGCGCGCGGAGCGCACGTCGGGTACGTCGGGCACGGCGGGCATGCCGGCGGGGCGGCCGCCCGCGCTGCCGGCCTGGGCCGGCCTGCTGCTCGCTCTCGGGGCCCTGCTGCCGCTCGCCGCCGGCCTCCTCCTCGCCCCCGGGCAGGTGCCGCGGGCCGGGCTGACGGCCCTGCGCCTGGCCGGCTCCCGGGCGGCGGCCGAGGCGGTGGTCGGCGGGAGCTCCGGAGCGTACCGGGCCGCCCTGGGCGACGAGCCCTGGCCGATCGCCGGCTACGGGCTGACGCTGACGGCCGCGGCCCTGCTGGGCGGGTACGTGCTCGGGCGGCGCCGCCGGCTCGGGCCGGCCCTGCTGGTCGGGGCCGCCGGGCTGCTCGCCGCCGGCTGCGACCTCGCCGCCGACGTCCTGCTGCGCCTGGGGCTCGACCACGCCGACTCCGACACCCCCTTCGCGGTGGCGGCGGCGCTCACCACCGTCAGCCGGCTGCTGCTCCTGCCCGCCGGGGTGGCGGCCGCGGCCCTGCTCGCGGTGACGGCCGCCAGGGCCGCCCGCGGGTTGCGCGCCACGGCGGTGAAGCCGGGTGACGACGCCGACCCGGACCGCCCGGCGCTGATACCGCCCTGGCCCGTCCTCACCCGGCACGGCCGCCCGCTGCACGGGCCCCGGCACGGGCTCCGGCACGCGTCCCGATCCGAACCACCGCACGAACCACCCCACGAACCGCCGCGCGACTCCCGGCGACCGGAGGCGGCGACGCCACCCGACGCTCCCGGCGCCCACGCCCACTGGCGGGACGCCGGCCGGGTGCCGCCCGGCCGCGAGCCCGCCGAGCTGGGCTTCTGCGCCTCGGGCGGCGGCATCCGCTCGGCCTGCGTCACGCTCGGCGCGCTCCAGGCCCTGCGCCCGTGGCTGAAACGGGCCCGCTACCTGGTCTCCGTCTCCGGCGGCGGGTACACCGTGGGCGCGCTGCAGCTCGCGCTCAGCGACTCCGCCCCCGGCAGCCCGGTCCGCGCCGTCTCGGGCCTGACGGCCGACACGGTCCTGGAGCCCGGCTCCCCGGAGGAGGACCACCTCCGCCGCCACAGCAAGTACATCGCCGACGGCACCGGCGAGTGGCTGGTCGCCCTCGGCACGCTGCTGCGCGGCGTGCTCTCGGCGCTCACCCTGCTGCTGGCCGCCGTGCTGGTGCTCGGCCTCGGCCTCAGCCGCTTCTACCACGCCGTCCCGGTCACCGACCTGGACGCGCTGGCCGCCGCCGGCCTGCGCCACCCGGGCGCCGTGCCGGGCGGGTTGGAGTTCCGCACCCCCGCCCTGGCCGCCCTCGGCGTGGTACTGGGCGCGGCGGCCTGCTGCTGGCTGCTCTGGCTGCTGGCCTTCCCACCGCTCGGCTGGCACGCGCTGCTGCCGCGCGCGCTGCGCCGGCTCAACTACGCCGCGCTCGCGCTGGCCGGGCTGCTGGCCCTCGGGGTGCTGGCGGTGCCGGGCCTGGCCTGGGGCGCGGTCCGGCTCCAGCAGGCGCTGGCGGCCGGCCCGCGACTGACCGGCGCGGGGCTCAGCCTGACCGTGGTGCTCAGCTACCTCGCCCTGCTGCTCGGCATACTCTGGCGCGACCGCCGGGCGATCGGCAGCGGCGTGCGCGCGGCCGCCGGGGCGCTGCGCGGCGCCGGCCGGATCGGCGGCGGGCTGACCGCCAACCTCCCGCAGTACCTGGTGGTCTGGGCCGCCCTCGGCAGCCTGACGGCCGGTGCGCTGCTGGCCCTCGGCTGGGCGATCGCCACCGGGTACGCCTGGCCGACGGCCGTCCAGGTGCTGCTGCCGCTGGTGCTCGGCGCCGTCGGGCTGAACCTCGACCAGACCTGGATGAGCCTGCACCCGTTCTACCGGCTGCGCCTGGCCTCGGCCTTCGCCGTCCGCCGGGTCACCGAGGGCGGCCGCTCGCTCGCCCGCCGGTACGACTTCTACCGGGAGCAGACCTGGCTGAGCCACTACGGCGCCCGGCACCCCGACTTCCCCCAGGTGATCTTCTCGGCGGCGGCCAACCTGTCGGGCAACTCCCGTACGCCGCCCGGACGTCGGGCGGTCTCCTTCTCGCTCTCGTACGACTACGTGGGCGGCCCGGACGTCGGCTACGCGCGCACCGACCTGCTGGAGCGGCGGACTCGTCGGCACATCGCCCGCGACCTCACCGTGCAGTCCGCGATGGCCGTCTCCGGCGCCGCCTTCTCCTCCGCGATGGGCCGCCAGTCCCGGGTCTACCAGGGCCTGTTCGCGGTCACCAACGCCCGGCTCGGGACGTGGCTGCCCAACCCGGCGGAGCTCGGCCCGGCCTGGTCCGGCACGCCCGACTGGCGCCGCGCCGGGCAGCCCGCCGTGCGCCGACTGCCCTACCAGCTCCGCGAACTGACCGGCCGGTTCCCGGCGGACGACCGCTTCCTGCTCACCACCGACGGCGGGCACTACGAGAACCTCGGGCTGGTCGAACTGCTACGGCACCGGGTCCGGACGGCGGTGAGCATCGACGCCAGCGGGGACTCCGGCTACGCCGCCAACCTGGCCGCCGCCATCACCCTGGCCCGCGAGGAGCTCGGCGTCGTCATCACCCTGCACCGGCCGGAGCTGCTGATCCCGGGCAGCGCCACCACCGGCCGCACCCCCGACGGGGGCCACGGCAGCGACCACGGCAGCGACCACGACGGGGCCGGTGCCGACGGGACCGACGCCGACGGCGGCACGCCCCTGCGCGGGCTGGCGGCCCAGCTCTCCGAACGGCTCTCGGCCCGGGGCGTGATCACCGGGGACGTCCGCTACCCGGCCATCGACGGCGAGCCCGACTCCGAACGGCACGGCACGCTGATCGTCCTCCAGGCGGTGCTGACCGCCGACATGCCGTACGAGCTGCAGTCCTACGCGGTGACCCACCCGGCCTTCCCGAACGACGGCACCAGCGACCAGTGGTTCGACCACCAGCAGTTCGACGCCTACCAGACGCTCGGCCGCTACCTGGGCGAGCAGGCCGGCCCGGTGATCGAACGGGCGCTGTCCGCCGCTGCGGCGGCCACCGCGCCACCCGCACCCGTGCCCGCGCAGCCGCGGGGCGAAGAGCCCACAGCACCCGAGCGGCCCGCCGAGGACCGGACCGGGAGCTGAGCAGGGAGCTGAGCAGGGAGCCAGGCAGGGAGCCGGGCAGCAGGCTGCGCAGCGCGCTGAGCCGGCTCCCCGGCCGGGGCGTCGGGCCGCCCGTTCACGGGGCGCAACAGGCCGCAACGAACGGGCGCCCCGGCTTGACTTCGTGCGACCGGCTCGGAAAAGATCCGGGGCATGGACTCCGGCACCACTCTGGTTTGCCGCCTGCACGTCGATCTGCGACGCCAGGCGAGTTCCATCTGTGCCTGTTGACCCTGTTCCACTTCGCCGGTTCCGCCCTGTGACCACTGCCAGGACCCGCACCGCGCACCCGTACCCGCAGTCCTGAAACCCGCCCGCCCGGCGGCACCGCCCGTGCCGTGCCCGGCCGAGCACGGGCCGCTCCGCCGGCCCGCGGCCCGCAGCCCGCGGCCCCGCCGCCGGATCCGAGCGCCCCTCCCGACGTTCCCGCCGCACCCGAGGACGCCTCATGAGCCTGGACCTCGCAACCGAGACCCCGACCCGCCGCCCCGAGCAACCACCGGCCGCCGGCCCCGCCACGGGCGCCACCACCGCCCCGGTCACCGGCCCCGCTACCGGCCCCGCCGCCGACCCCGCACAGCCCCCGCTCAGCCCGAGCACGCTGCGGACCGTGGTCCGCGAGCTCGCCGAGCGGCCCGACCAGTGGATCCACCTGGTCCGGCTCTCCACCGAGGAGCGCTGGTACCAGCGGCTGGTCGCCGACGACGACCACGAGGTCTGGCTGATCAGCTGGCTGCCCGGCCAGTCGACCGGCTTCCACGACCACGGCGGTTCGCGCGGCGCGTTCACCGTCGCGCTCGGCGAGCTGGAGGAGCTGTCCCTCGGCGGCCCCGACCAGGGCCTGCTGATCCGCAGGGTCCCGGCCGGCACCGCCCGCGCCTTCGGCCCGGAGTACGTGCACGACGTGCGCAACACCGCCTCGGGCCCGGCGGTCACCCTGCACGCCTACTCGCCCCCGCTGAGCTCGATGGCGCACTACGACCTGCGGGCCGGCGGGCTCGTCCGCACCTCTGAGGAAGGACCGGAGCAATGGTGACCACGATCGACGACCTGGTGGAGCGGGCCCGCGAGGGCGTCCACCGCCCGCGCGCCCGGGAGGCGTACCAGGCCCAGCTGGACGGCGCGCTGCTGGTGGACATCCGTCCGGTGGCGCAGCGGGCCGCCGAGGGCGGGATCCCCGGCGCGCTGGTGATCGAGCGCAACGTGCTGGAGTGGCGGCTCGACCCTACGGGCAGTCACCGGATCCCCGAGGCCTCGGGCTACGACGTCGAGGTGATCGTGGTCTGCTCCGAGGGCTACGCCTCCAGTCTGGCCGCGGCCTCGCTGCGCGAGCTCGGGCTGCACCGGGCGACGGATCTCGACGGCGGTTTCGTCGGCTGGGCGGCGTCCGGGCTGCCGACCCGTCCGGGCGACTGAACCCGAGGTCACATGGGGTGTTCCCGGGCGGCTGAGCCCGGGTCACCTCCCGGGCCGGCGGGCCGCCGGGCCGGAAGTCACGCCACGTGCCGGGCGGTAAATCAGGGACAGGAGATGATGCAGGTCATAGTCTGATCAGAGTTTCCGCCGGTCCGAAGCTGGGCAGCCAGGCGGGCGGAAGAACGCCCGGGCGGTGCGACCGCCGCCAACCGAACGACCCGAAAGACCGACCGACACAGGCGCCGCCTCCCCGGGGCGCCCTGACGAGGAAACACTCCGTGATCAGATTCGAGGGCGCCGGCAAGCGCCACCCAGACGGCACCATCGCGGTCGAGGGACTGGACCTGGAAGTCCCGACCGGTCGGATAACCGTCCTGGTCGGGCCCTCCGGGTGCGGCAAGACCACCCTGCTGCGCATGGTCAACCGGATGGTCGAGCCCACCTCGGGCCGGGTGCTGCTGGACGGCACCGACGTCGCCGAACTGGAACCCGCCAAGCTGCGCCGAGGCATCGGGTACGTGATCCAGCAGGCGGGGCTGTTCCCGCACCGCAAGGTGATCGACAACATCGCCACCGTCCCCTACCTGCTCGGCTGGGACCGCAAGAAGGCCCGGGCCCGGGCCGCCGAACTGCTCGAACTGGTCGGCCTCGCCCCCGAGACCGCCAAGCGCTACCCGTTCCAGCTCTCCGGCGGCCAGCAGCAGCGGGTCGGCGTGGCACGGGCGCTGGCCGCCGACCCGCCGGTCCTGCTGATGGACGAACCGTTCAGCGCCGTCGACCCGGTGGTGCGGGCCGGGCTCCAGGAGGAGCTGCTGCGCCTGCAGTCCGAGCTGCACAAGACCGTGCTGTTCGTCACCCACGACATCGAGGAGGCCGTGCGGCTCGGCGACCAGGTCGTGGTGCTGCGCGAGCACGGCCGGATCGCCCAGCTGGCCGACCCGCACACCCTGCTCACCGCCCCCGCGGACGACGGCGTGGCCGCCTTCCTCGGCCGCGACCGGGGCCTGCGCGGCCTGGGCCTGCGGCCCGCGAAGGCCGTCGAGCTCCGCCCGATCGAGGACGGACCCGGCCACGGGGGCTGGGAGTTGGCCCTGGACGACGAGCGCCGCCCGATCGGCTGGATCGACCGCGCCGCCGGTGCCACCGAGCTGCAGCCGGTCGCCGGCTACCGCCCGGACACCGACACCCTGCGCGCCGCCCTGGACGCCGCCGTACTCTCCCCCGCCGGGGTCGCGGTCGCGCTGGACGCCGACGGCCGGGCGGTCGGCACCGCGGGCCGGGAGGCCGTCCTGGCCGCGCTCACGCCGGTCGCCCCCACTCCGGCCCTCACGCCGGTCGCCCTCACCAAGGCGGACCCGGAGGTCCCGGCGAACGAAGCGGACGCGGCGGACGCGGCGGACGAAGCGCTCCCGCAGCCACCCGCGCAGACCCCGGCGGACGGAGCCGACGGTGGACGATGAACCGATCGTCCGCTGGTACTGGATCGGCGACCACGTCGGCTACCTCGGCAACCTGCTCGCCGACCACGCCGTGATCGCCCTGGTCCCGGTGCTCATCGGCCTGCTGCTGGCGGTCCCGCTCGGCCTGGCCTGCGCCCGCTTCCCCCGGCTGTACCAGCCGCTGTCCGCCGTCTTCAACATCGTCTACGCGCTGCCCTCGCTGGCCGTCTTCGTGGTGCTGATCCCGTACACCGGGCTCGCCACCCAGGCGACCGTGATGATCCCGCTCACCTTCTACGCCCTCGCCGTCCTGCTGCCGACCACGGTGGACGGGCTGCGCGCCGTCCCGGACTCCGTCCGGCAGGCCGCCACCGCGATGGGGTACGGGCCCTGGCACCGGCTGACCGCCGTCGAACTGCCCGCCGCCGTGCCGTACCTGATCGCCGGGCTGCGGGTCGCGGCGGTGTCCAGCATCTCGCTGGCCAGCGTCGGCGCGCTGATCGGCCGCGGTGGGCTGGGCTACCTGTTCATCGACGGCTTCCAGCGGACCTTCCCGACCCCGATCGTGGCCGGGATCGTCCTGATCGCCGTGCTGGCGCTGGCCGTCGACCTGCTGCTGGTGGCCGCCCGCCGGCTGCTCGCGCCGTGGGCCGTCCGGGAGCAGGGGGCGGGCTCGTGAACTGGCTGAACTGGCTGAACGACTTCTTCTCCGCCCCGGACCGCCGCAGCGGTCCGGACTCGATCGTGCACCGGGTTTCCGAGCACCTGCTGCTCTCCGGCGAGGCCCTGCTCTTCGCGGCGCTGCTGGCCGTCCCGCTCGGGCTGCTGATCGGCTACACCGGCCGCGGGGTCACGGTGGTCACCGCGCTGGCGGGGGCCGCCCGCGCCCTGCCGACCCTGGGCCTGGTCACGCTCGCGGTGCTGCTCGCCGGGGTCGGCGACACCGCCGTCCTGTTCCCGCTGGTCGCCCTGGCGGCGCCGCCGCTGCTGGTGGCGGCCGTCGAGGGGGTGCGCGGCACCGACCCGGACGTCCGGGACGCCGCGCGCGGGATCGGCCTCACCCACCCGCAGGTGCTGTTCCAGGTCTGCCTGCCCTCCGCCGCGCCGACCCTGCTGGCGGGCTTCCGGACCGCGACCGTCCAGGTGATCGCGACCGCCACGGTGGCCGCCTACGTCGGGCTGGGCGGCCTCGGCCGCTACGTCATCGACGGGCTGGCCACCCGGCAGTACGCGGTGACCGTGGGCGGCGCGCTGCTGGTGGTGCTGCTCGCGGTCGGCGCCCAACTGTTCTTCGCCCTGCTCGCCCGGTTCGCGCTCCCGCCCGGGGTGCGCGCCCAGCGCCGGACCCGCTGAGGCCCCTCCCTCTTCTCCCTCCCATCCGCTCCGGAAGGACAACTGTCACCATGTCGACATTCAAGGGAAGCCGCCGCGCCGTGCTCCTCGGCACTCTCGCCGCACTCGCCCTGGGCGCCACCGCCTGCGGCTCATCGGGCAGCGGCGACCCGCTCGGCGGCGGGTCGAGCGCCTCCGCCGGCGCCACGGCCTCCGGCAGCGGTGCCGCCTCGGGCGGGTCCGGCGGTACGGGCGGTTCCGGCGGGACCGTGGTGGTCGGCTCGGCGAACTTCCCCGAGAACGTGCTGCTCGGCTCGATCTACTCCCAGGCCCTCAAGGCCAAGGGCGTCAAGGTCCAGGAGAAGTTCAACATCGGCAGCCGCGAGGTGCTCTACGGGCAGCTGCAGAGCGGCAACCTGACCGTCCTGCCCGAGTACAACGGCGCGCTGCTCGCCTACCTGGACGCCAAGAACACCGCCGTCACCACCCCGGACGTGAACGCGGCGCTGACCAAGGCGCTGCCCGCCTCGCTGGCGATCCTCGACTCCTCCCCCGCGGAGGACAAGGACTCGCTCAGCGTCACCCAGGAGACCGCCGACAAGTACAGCCTCAAGAGCATCGCGGACCTCGCGGCCAAGGCCGGCGAGTTCACCATCGGCGGCCCGCCGGAGTTCAAGACCCGCCGCGAGCAGCAGTTCAAGGACGTCTACGGGCTGACCTTCAAGGAGTGGAAGCCAACCGCCGACACCACCGCGAACGCGCTCAAGGACGGCAACATCCAGGTCGGCAACGTGTTCACCACCGACCCGAAGATCGTCCAGTACAAGCTGGTGCCGCTGAGCGACCCGAAGAACGTCTTCGGCGCGCAGAACGTCACCCCGCTGATCAACAAGGCCGGCGTGGACGCCAACGCGACGGCGGCGCTCAACGCGGTGTCGGCCAAGCTCGACACCGCCGGGCTGACGGCGCTGATGAAGCGGGTCTCGGTCGACAAGGAGGACCCGTCGGCGGTGGCCAAGGACTGGCTGAAGAGCAACGGGCTCGGCTGACGGTCCGACCCGGTCCTGACCCGGCTGGACCCGGCTCGGCTCGACCTGGCCCGGCCCGGGGATCGACGGCAGCGGACGGCGGCGCGGAGGGTTTCCCTCCGGGGCCGCCGTTCGCCGTTCCCGGGCCGTTCGGGGCGGCCCCACGGGACCTTCCCTTCTACGCCGCGAACATGACAGTGTGGCGCCATGCGCACTCGTCTCCTCGCCGCCTCCCTCACGGCACTCGCCGCGGTGAGCCTCGCTGCCTGCTCCAGCTCCGGTTCGAGCTCGGGATCGGGCTCCGGCTCGAGCTCGGCCAAGGCCACCGTCGCGGCCGGCTCCCCCACCGTCGCCGCCACCGCTGACGCAACGGCCGACGCCACGGCCTCGACAGGCACCCCGGCACCCACCACGGCCGCGCCGTCCGCGCCCGCCGACCCGGGCTCCACGGCCGGCGCGGACGGCTCGGCCCCGGCCAAGCCCGCACCGCCGGCCGACGCCGGCCTGCCCGCCAAGCCGGACGCCGACCTGACCGGCAAGGTGGTCGCCGCACTGAACGCGATCGACCCGGCGATCGTCGGCGGCAAGCCCGACCAGGCGGTGGAACAGGCCCGCAAGCAGTGCCAGGCGCTGTACCAGTTCCCCAAGGACAAGGCGAAGCTGGCCCAACTGGCCGACCAGCACTTCACCTCGCCCGAGCACCCGCAGGGCTTCGGACCGGACACCGCCGCGAAGATCGACGACGCACTGCGCTCCACCCTCTGCCCCGCGGCGCGCTGACGCCGTCCACGCCGCCCCGCACCACCCCGAACCGCCCGGTGTCCTGAGCTCCGGGCAGCCGTGGCCGTGCCCCGCCCGCCGGGTGCGCGGCCATCGGCGTCCCCGCCCTTCGGCGGCCGGGGCCGTCCGCTGACGAACTGTTAGGTCTCTTGACAGACCAGTGGTCTAGTCCAAACATAAGCATGTCGATCCGACCGGGATGCACTGTGGGGGTGTGACCACCGGCGGCTGAGGCACTGCCCTGCCCTGCTCCGCTCCACCCCCGCTCCGTACGGCGTGCGCACCTTCGCACCACCTCCCGCACCACCTCCCGCCTCCACCCGAGGCGGTGGGCTCCGCACGCCCTTGTGTCCGCATCGAACGCCCCCTGCACCCGCCCCCGCACACCCGCCTCCGGCTCCGCACGTCCGCGCGGTCGACCCCACACGACCACCGGACGAGCCGTGGCCCGCACATCCCCAACGTCCTGCCCCACCACGTCTGTTGGAGAATCCATGCGTCTTCGCAGAACCCTCCGGGCCGCGCTGACGGCCTGCGTCACACTGGCCGCCTCGGCCGGTCTGGTCGCCGCCGGGACGGGCTCCGCCCAGGCCGCCACCCCGCTCCCCACCCGGGTCTTCGCGCCCTACTTCGAGTCCTGGACCGGTCAGAGCCCCGCCACCCTGGCCGCCCAGTCCGGCGCCAAGTACCTGACGATGGCCTTCCTCCAGGCCGCCACCAAGGGCTCCTGCACCCCGTACTGGAACGGCGACACCTCGAAGCCGGTGTCCTCCTCCACCTTCGGCGCCGACATCGCCACCATCCGCGCCAACGGCGGGGACGTGATCCCCTCCTTCGGCGGCTACACCGCCGACAACACCGGCACCGAACTGGCGGACAGCTGCACCGACGTCAACCAGATCGCGACCGCCTACGAGAACCTGATCACCACCTACGACATCAGCCGGATCGACCTCGACATCGAGGACAACTCGCTGACCAACACGGCCGGCATCGACCGCCGCAACAAGGCGATCAAGGTCGTGCAGGACTGGGCCGCCGCCAACGGGCGCAGCATCCAGTTCTCCTACACGCTGCCGACCACCACCGGCGGGCTGGCCGACAACGGCCTCGCGGTACTGCGCAACGCCGTCAGCAACAAGGCGCGGATCGACGTCGTCAACATGATGACCTTCGACTACTACGACAACGCCACCCACGACATGGCGGCGGACACCCAGACCTCGGCGCAGGGCCTGTACAACCAGCTGGCCCAGCTCTACCCGACCAAGTCCCCCACCCAGCTGTGGGGTTCGATCGGGATCACCGAGATGCCCGGCATCGACGACTTCGGCGCCGCCGAGACCTTCACGGTCGCCAACGCCACCACCGTGTACAACTGGGCGGTGTCCAAGGGCATCAACACGCTGTCCTTCTGGGCGCTCCAGCGCGACAACGGCGGCTGCCCGGGCAAGGGCGGGGACGACTCCTGCTCCGGGATCAACCAGGGCACCTGGGACTTCACCCACATCTTCGCGCCCTTCACCAGCGGCTCGACGGTGACCAACGACTTCTCGGTCGCGGTGAACCCCAACTCCGCCACCGTAAAGGCTGGTTCGTCCGCCTCGGCGGCAATCGCGACAGCGGTCACGGCGGGCTCGGCGCAGAGCGTCAGCCTCTCGGTCAGCGGCGCCCCGACCGGCGTCACCGCCACCGTCACCCCCGGCAGCGTCACCGCCGGCAACAGCGCCACCCTGAACGTCACCACCACCTCGTCGGTGGTGCCCGGGAGTTACCCGCTGACGGTCACCGGCAGCGCGGCCTCCGGCAGCCACACCGGCGTCTTCACGCTGACCGTCACGGGCAACCAGCCGGGCAACGACTTCTCGGTCGCGGTGAACCCGAACTCCGGTACCGTCGCGGCCGGTTCGTCCGCCTCGGCGGCGATCGCCACGGCGGTCACGGCGGGCTCGGCGCAGAGCGTCAACCTCTCGGTCAGCGGCGCCCCGACCGGCGTCACCGCCACCGTCACCCCCGGCAGCGTCACCGCCGGCAACAGCGCCACCCTGAACATCGCCACCACCTCGGCCGCGGCGGCGGGCACCTACCCGCTGACCGTGACGGCCACCGCGCCCTCCGGCAGCCACACGGCGACCTACTCGCTGACCGTCACCGGCACGGCCCCGTCGACCGGCCTGGTCAACGGTGACCTGGAGACCGGCAAGGTGGCCCCCTGGACCTGCCAGAGCGGCGGCGGCATCGTGACCACGCCGGTCCACTCCGGCTCGTACGCGCTGCAGGCCGCGGCCTCCGCGAGCCAGACCGGCGACTGCACCCAGACCGTGACGCTCAAGCCCAACACCAGCTACACGCTGAGCGGTTGGGTGCAGGGCAACTACGCCTACCTGGGTGTCAGCGGTGGCGCCAACGCCAGCACCTGGACCATCTCCTCGGGCTGGACCAAGCTCTCCGTCCCCTTCACCACCGACGCCTCCGGCAGCGTCACGGTGTACCTGCACGGCTGGTACGGGCAGGGCAGCGTGTACGGGGACGACTTCTCGATCTCCTGAGCGACGGGCGGCAGACGGCAGCTGACAGCTGACAGCTGACAGCTGACAAGTAACAGATGACGGATAACAGCTGACAGATTTCAACATCTGTCAGCTGTTATCCGTTTGTTGTCATCTGTCCGGGCCTACTCGGGCCCGCTCAGACCCCTCCGCCCCCTCCCGCAGCTGCCCAGGCCGGCACAGCGTCGCGTACGTCGCCAGCGCCAGCACACCGCAGCCCAGCACCACCAGCGCCAGCAGGGTCGCCGACGGCCGCCCGCCGAGGCTGCTCAACGGCGCGACCACCGCGCCGCACAGGAAGTTGCCCGTCCCCAACAGCGCCGAGGCCGTCCCGGCCGCCTGCGGCTCCACCAGGCTCAGCGCCTGCGCCGCCGTGTTCGGCAGCACCACCCCGAGGCTGCCCATCAGCACGAACAGCGGCGGGCAGAACCCGGCCAGCCCGAAGTCCCACACCGCGGTCAGCAGCACCAGCGCCACCCCGGCCGCGACCGCCGTCCCGAGCCCGGCCAGCATCAGCGACCGCGCGGCGAAGCGCGGCGCCAGCACCCGCCCGTTCAGCTGGGTCATCACCACGATGGAGAGCGAGTTCAGCCCGAACAGCAGGCTGTAGGTCTGCGGCGACACCTGGTAGACGTGCTGGAGGACCGTCGAAGACCCGCTGATGTACCCGAACAGCGCGCCGAACGCCAGCGAGCTGGTCAACGCCAGCCCCAGGAAGGGCAGGTGGCGCAGCAGCCGCGCCATCGTGCGCAGCGTCGCGGCGACCCCACCGCCGTCCCGGGCCTGCGGCGGCAGGCTCTCGCGCAGCGCGCCGAACGCGGCCAGGGTGAGCAGCAGTCCGAGCGCCGTCAGCGCCCCGAAGGTGCCGCGCCAGGAGGTGAAGCGCATCAGCTGCGCCCCGATGATCGGGGCGAGGATCGGTGCCAGCCCGGAGATCAGCGCGATCGAGGCGAGGAAGCGCAGCATCGCCACGCCCTGGAAGCGGTCCCGGGCGACGGCCCTTCCGATGACCAGTCCGGCCGACCCGGCCGCGCCCTGGACGAAGCGGGCCGCGATCAGCACCGCCAGGTTCGGCGCGAACACGCACACCACGCTGGACAGGGTGTAGACGACCAGCCCGGCGAGCAGTGGCGGCCGGCGCCCGAAGCGGTCGCTGAGCGGCCCGAAGAGCAGTTGCCCGGCCGCCACCCCGACCATCGAGAAGGTGAGGGTGAGCTGGACGGCCGCCGGTTCGGCGACCAGGTCGTCGGCGATCGCGGGCAGGCCGGGCAGGTAGAGGTCGGTGGTGAGCGGGCCGAGCGCGGTGAGGCCGCCGAGGACGACGACGGTGGCCCGGCCGGCGGCTGCCGACCTGCCGGACGCCGGGGCCGGGGCTTGGGCTGGATCGGTCGACGTGTCGTCGGTGGGACCGACGGTCGGGCCGGGCATGGCTCTCCTAACGGACGCGGTGACGTGGGGTTCGTTCGCGATCCGTCCTATCGCAGCCCCTCGGACGCGTTGACGGCAGGGGTGCACCGGGACGGATCCGCCCACCGGCCGATCCACAGCACGCGCACGACGAAGGCCCGCCCGCACCTTCCGGTGCCCGGCGGGCCGTTCGTTCCCTGGTCAGGACGGCTGATCCGGGACCAGTGCCCGGTCAGCACCCTCAGTGCTTGGCGACGTGCTCGGCGCGAAGGGCCGCCTGCAGTGTCGCGCCGTCCTGCCACGCGTAGAGCTGGTTGCCGGTGAGCGTCACATTGTAGTGCCCGCAGGTGCCGATGGCCTTGGCCGCGATGCCCTCCGGGAACCAGCCCGCCTTGAGCGAGACCGGCACCGGGTGCGGCCCCTTGCCCGGCACCCCGGTGTTGCAGCCGGAGGGCAGCCGGCCCTCGGGGAGGGTGGCGCGCAGCAGCCGGTCGTCGCCGGTGGTGGACCTCAGGTACTTGACCGAGGAGGCGTTGTCGGGCAGCCAGGTCGGCATCGAGCGACGCTCGGCCTTGGCCTGCGAGCCGCTGTCGAACGCGGCCTGCTCCTGGTGGCGCCCGTCGTACCACTCGGACACCCGCGGGCCGATTGCCACCGCTGCCACGGCGACGGCCATGCCGGTGCCCGCGACTCCCAGCGCGACCTTGCTCACGATGCCCTTCATGCCTGGCTGCCCTCTCCGTGTGCGGTGCCGGTGCGTCCGGTGGGTCCGGTACGTCCGATGCTTGTGCTGCGTCCGTTGCCTGTGCTGCGTGCGGTGCCTGTACGACGCCCGGTGCCTGTACGACGTCCGGTTCGGCCGGGACCGTCGCCGGCCCGTCCGTGACCCGTCCGAGCTGAACGGTCCGCCGTCCGGGTGTATCCATGGTGGCGCGGGCCGACCTTCCGGATCGTCACCACCAGGTCGCGAGCTTGCATCCAACCCACGGGGTACCGTCTCCACCTTCAGGCGTATGTCCGTGGGGCCGACCCCGGAGGTAGGTGCCGCTCCGGCGCTCGGGCTGCCACGCCGGGCCCGGGTACGTCCCGGGCCCCGATCGAGCCTGACCCAGGCGGGGCGCCGCCGCAGCCCGGTGTGCTGCACCCGGGGCACCGGCCCGTGGCGGACCGGGCGCACGGCGGGCCGGAGCCAGGGCTGGACCGGGGCTGGGACTGGGGGCGGGACTGGGAACGGGGCGCCGGGTCAGGCGGTCGCGGGGACCGGCCGGGCGATGGGGAAGGGGCGGCCGTCGAGGGTCCAGTGCGGGTCGATCGGGCGCAGCAGCGAGGCGTACACCTGGGCGGCGACGTCGGGGTGGCGGATCTCGCCGGCGGGCGGGCCGGCCGGGATGTCGTGCCCGGCGCAGGCGACCCAGGCGGTCCGCTCCTCGACGGTGCGGCCGCCGTGGCCGCCGGCGTCGACGTGCCCGTGGTCGGTGACCACGATGACGGTCCACTGCTCCTGCGGATAGCCCTCCCGGCCGCGGACGGCGTCGAGCAGGCGGCCGAGGCGCTCGTCGGCGGTGCGCATCGAGGCGCGGTACTCCTCGCCGCAGCCGAGGAAGTGGGCGGTCTCGTCCACGGCGCCCAGGTAGACGAAGGAGGCCTCGGGGTCGGCGGTGCCCAGGACGTGGACGGCTTCCCGGGTGACCTCCTCGTCGACGGCCTCCCAGGCCTCGGGGGTGTCCTCGGCGGGGGCCACGTAGGAGAGCCGGCCGGGGGCGCGGAACAGCGGGCCGCCGGACTCGTTGATCATCAGCGGGTCCCAGCCGGCCGCGACGAAGGTGCGGCGGCGGTCGCCGCGGTTGAGGCGGGTGGCGAAGTCGGGGAAGACGTCCAGCCGGTTGCCGCCGAGGTGGTTGCCCCAGACGCCGTGCTTGGCGGGCTCGACGCCGGTCACGATGGTGGCCCAGCACGGTCCGGACATGGTCGGGGTGGAGTCCGCGACGGTGACCGGCACCAGGAACCCGGCCTCGGCGACCTCCTGGAGGCGCGGCATCGGCACCTGGGCGAGGTAGTCGTGGCGGACTCCGTCGATCCCGACCACGAGGACGCGGGGGCGGGGCCACTGGACTGCGGACATGGTGGGGCTTCCTTTCGGTCGTGCACACCCGGCCGCGCCCGCCGAGGGCGCCGCCGACCGCGCCATGCTTCACGGCCGGCCGTACCGGTCGGCGACGGGGTGCCGAACGGCGGGTGTCCGCGAGGTGTCGGGAGCGTCGGGAGCCTAGCGAGGTGTCGCGAGGTGTCGCGAGGTCAGCCCGCCGCCCGGACGAAGCGGCGGTCGGACTCCGCGAGGTCGGCGGCTGGCCCCGCCGCGCGCAGGACGACGTCCAGGACGCCGTCCGGGTCCGCGGCGTAGCAGTTCGCGAACCAGGGCAGGTTGGCCTCGACCACGGCCCAGTGCTCGACCGGGTCGTACGGGTCGGCGATCGGGCCGACGTCCAGCGCGACGGCGCTGGGCAGGGCGAGCGGCCCGGTGCCCCCGACGGCGTCGAGCAGGCGGCGGGCGAACGCGGTGGCCTAGGCGGTGAGCGGAGCCGGGTCGAGCCGGCCGAAGCGCGCGTAGCGGCTGCCGGTGCGCACCTGCCCGTCGAGCAGGAACAGCCGGTACTCGGCGGTGAAGGTCACCGGCTCGCTGACCAGGACGGAGGTGTCCGGGCCGATCCGCTCGCCGGTGCGGGGCAGCCGGGAGCCGTCCGGGTGGACGGCGGGCGGGAAGGACTTGTCGGCGGGCGGCTTGACGAAGGCGGGGTGGCGCAGCGTCCAGGCCTCGGCAAGGGTGGTGAGTTCGATCCGGCGGCGGGTGAACTCCTCGGGGAGGCGGGCGAGCCAGTCGTCCTCGGGTTCGAGCAGGGCGAGCCCGAGCGGCGCCGCGATCCGGGCGGCCGCGAGCGGCCCGCCGTACCAGTGGACGGGCCGTCCGGCGAGCCGCCCGACCGTGTCCGGCCCGGCCAGTACGGCGGTGGCCAGGCCCCGGCGGGCGGCGGCCCCGGTGAGCAGGCCGGTGGTGCCGGTCGGCTGGGCCGAGGTGAGCAGGACGGGCGCGCGCACGGCCGTCAGCCCTCCGGCCGGAACTCGTGGACGACCTCGATCCGGCCGACGATGTGCCGGTTGAACTCCTCCAACTCCTCGGCGGGCACCCAGAGTTCGAGGATCGTCCGGCCGCCGGCCCGCTGCACCGGGTAGCGGGCGAGGAAGTCCGTCTCCACCTCGAAGCGGGTGACGTAGCCGACGCCGGAGGCGGGCACGTTCCAGTCGCGGGCGATCCGGATCGCGTAGTCCTCGTTCAGCACGGGGTAGAAGATCGGCTGCTCGGGCAGCCGGGGCGGCCAGGCGCGCCGGTTGGCGGCCTCGACCAGGGCCAGCTCCTCCGGGCCGGTGGGGCGCCAGAGGGTGGTGGTCGGGGGCTGCTGCCGGGCGGGCTGACTGGTCATGGCGGGACGGTAGCCGGGCCGCGAAGGACCCGGCCACCGGTTATTCGCCGTTCGGGGCGGGGGGCGGCGGTCGGTCAGCGGTAGGCGGACTCGCCGGTGATGGCCTCGCCGAGGACCAGGGTGTGGATCTCGCTGGTGCCCTCGTAGGTGAGCACCGACTCCAGGTTGTTGGCGTGCCGCAGCACCGGGTACTCGGTGGTGATGCCGTTGGCGCCGAGGACGGTCCGGGCGCTACGGGCGATCTCCAGCGCGGTGCGCACGTTGTTGAGCTTGCCGAAGCTGACGTGCGGCGGGCGGGCCGCGCCCTCCTCCTTGAGCCGGCCGATCCGCAGGGCCACCAGGTACGCCTTCTCGACCTCCAGCATCATCTCGACCAGCTTCTGCTGGGTCAGCTGGAAGCCGGCGATCGGGCGGTCGAACTGGATCCGGCTCTTCGCGTAGTCCAGCGCGGCGGTGTAGCAGTCGCGGGCGGCGCCTACGGTGCCCCAGAGGATGCCGTAGCGGGCCTCGTTGAGGGAGGAGAGCGGGCCGCGCAGGCCGGTGACGCCGGGCAGCACGGCGTCGGCGGGCAGCACGACCTCGTCGAAGGCCAGCTCGCTGGTGACGGAGGCGCGCAGGGAGAGCTTGCCGTGCACGTCGGTCGCGGTCAGGCCACGGGTGCCGCGCTCGACCAGGAAGCCGCGCACGCCCTCCTCGGTCTGCGCCCAGACCACGGCGACGTCGGAGATGCTGCCGTTGGTGATCCACATCTTGCTGCCGGACAGCACCCAGTCGCCGCCCTTGCCGCCCTTGCGGACCGCCCGGGTGCGCATGTTCGCCGGGTCCGAGCCGAAGTCGGGCTCGGTGAGGCCGAAGCAGCCGATCAGCTCACCGGCCGCCATCCCGGGCAGCCAGCGCTGCTTCTGCTCCTCCGAGCCGAAGGCGTGGATCGAGCGCATCGCCAGCGAGCCCTGGACCGAGACGAAGCTGCGCAGCCCCGAGTCGGCCGCCTCCAGCTCCATGCACGCGACCCCGTACGCCACGGCGTCGGCGCCCGCGCAGCCGTAGCCGTCGAGGTGCATGCCGAGCACGCCCAGCGCGCCGAGTTCGGGGGCGAGTTCGCGGGCCGGGAAGACACCGCGCTCGAACCAGTCGCCGATGTGCGGGCGGATCCGCTCCTCGGTGAACCGGCGGACGGTGTCACGGACCAGCCGCTCCTCGTCGGTGAGGAGGTCGCCGACCGCGAGCAGGTCGGCCGGGTCGATCCGGGTCGGCTTCGGCATGGAAGCTCCTTGTAGTCTCGGCGGGACATCGGCGAGTATTCCGCAACCCGCCCGGTCAGGGACCGACGGGAGCGAGTGAGGAAGGCGACATGTCCGGCACGGCGTACGTGCTCGACGAGGTGACGGCCGAGGAACTGGACGGCTCGGTGGCCGAGTTCGCCGGGCTGCTGACGGCGACCGTCCACGACGGTGCCTCGGTCGGCTTCCTCGCCCCGCTGGAGCCGGACGAGTCCGCGGCGTGGTGGCGGGCACTGGTCCCCGAGCTCGCGGCCGGACGGCTGGTGCTGTGGACCGCCCGGGCGGCGGCCGACGGGCGGCTCGCCGGGACGGTGCAGCTGCGGCCGGCCACGACGGCGAACGGGCGGCACCGGGGCGAGGTGGCCAAGCTGATGGTGCACCCGGCGGACCGCGGGCAGCGGCTGGCCGGGCGGCTGCTGGCGGCGCTGGAGGAGCGGGCGGCTCGGTCGGGGATCCGGCTGCTGGTGCTGGACACCGAGACGGGCAGCCCGGCCGAGCGGATGTACGAGGCGGCGGGCTGGACCCGGGTCGGCTCGGTGCCCGACTACGCGGCCGACACGACCGGCGTGCTGCACCCGACGACCATCTTCTTCAAGTCGCTGGTGCGCTGACGGGAACGGCCGGGCCGAACGCGAACGGCCGGTACGGAACACGGAAGGGGAGGCGGGGCATGGCGCGTTGGGCGCTGGTCGTCGAGGAGACGGTCGGGATCGGCAAGGACCGGACCTGGGGCAACAAGGTGCTCGGCGAGGTCGAGGGCACCCGGGAGGAGGCCGTCGCGGAGCTGCGGCGGATCGTCCCGACCTACACCCCGGAGCATCCGATGAGCAGTCGGCAGCAGACGCTGCTGCGGGACGGGGACACCTACCTGCTGATCTCGCGGGGGAGCATGCGGGACTACCACTGCGTGTTCAAGGTGTGGGAGCTGCTGTGGGACAGCAAGCGGCCCGAGGTGCAGGCGGAGCGGTTGACGACTGACGACTGACAGATAACAGATGACAGTGTTCAGCGAACAGATGACAGATTTCGAAATCTGTCATCTGTTCGCTGAACACTGTCCGCCGTCCGCCGTCACCACACTCCGCACAGCCTCAGCAGCGCCGCCGTCGCCGCCCCGGCCACGACCACCACCGGGAAGGGTGCCCGGCGCCACGCGAGCACGCCCGCGACCAGCACCCCCGCCGGACGGGCCCACCCGGCGAAGCCGTGCCCCTGGGTCAGCGCGCCGGTCGCGACCAGTGCGACCAGCAGTACCGCCGCCGCGACCGCCAGCAGGTGCCGGACCCGCGCGGAGAGCGCGAGCCGGTGCCCGAGCAGTGGGCCGGCCACCCGGTAGGCGTACGTCCCGGCGGCCAGCAGCAGGATCGCGTACAGCGGCATCATCGGACCTCCTCCTTCACGGCCGCCGGGGCGACCGCCTGCTCTCCCGGTTCCCCCGGCTCCCCTGGTTCCGACCCCGCCCCGGGCCGCCCGGCGAACAGCAGCCCGACCAGGGCCAGCAGCACCGGCAGCCCGCCCGGCACGAAGGGCGTGGCCGCGACGGCCACCACCGCGCCCACCACCGCGGCCGTACGAGTCGCGCGGTCGGTGAGCGAGGGCAGCACCAGTGCGAGCAGCACGGCCGGGAAGGCCGCGTCCAGCCCGAGCGCGTCGGTGTCCCCGATCAGTCCGCCGGCGAGGCCGCCGAGCAGCACCGCCACGTTCCACACCACGAACAGCGAGACCCCGCAGACCCAGAACGCCGCCCGGCGGCGGCGCGGTTCGTGCTGCTGGAGCGCGAAGGCCGCACTCTCGTCGGTGAGCATCTGCGCCCCGAACAGCCTTTGCCACCACGGGCCCTGGAGCACGTCGGCGACCGCGAACCCGAACGGGAGCAGCCGGGCGTTGAGCACCAGCCCGGTGGCGACGGCCGCGAGCACGCCACCACCGGACAGCACCACGCCGACGGCCGCGAACTGCGAGCCGCCCGCGAAGACCAGGACGGAGAGGGCGGTCGGCACCCAGAGCGGCAGGCCGCCGGAGACGCTGATCGCGCCGAAGGAGGCGCCGACGAGTGCGTCGGCGAGGCAGACCAGGGCGATGTCGCGAAGGGTCGCATGTTCGAGTGTTCGGAGTAGCGAACGCATGTTCATCAGAATGAACCGGGAAGCCCGTGTTCGTCAAGGCGAACGGAAGGACCGATATGGCGAACACCCTTGGGTCCCGCAGCCCCATGCCCCATGGCCCCATGACCCCGACCCACCCGGGGACCGGCGTGGCAGCATGAACGGCACCACCAGCGGGAAGCCGACCGAAGGAGCCTGGAGAAAGCGTGAGTGGCGAGCATGAGTGACCGGACCACCCGACCCGAGGGCGCCAACGGCTCCGGTGCGGAGCTGATCGGCCAGATCGCCGCGTCCATCCGGCGCGAACGCGAACGCAGCGGACTGTCGATGGCCGAGCTGGCCCGCCGCGCCGGCATCGCCAAGTCGACGCTCTCGCAGCTGGAGTCGGGCGCGGGCAACCCCAGCGTGGAGACGCTCTGGGCGCTGGGGGTCGCGCTGAACGTGCCGTTCAGCAGGCTGGTCGACCCGCCGCGCCCCACCGTCAAGGTGCTCCGGGCCGGCGAGGGCCCGGTGACCCACTCCGAGCAGGCCAACTACGCGGCCACGGTGCTCTCCTCCTGCCCGCCGAACGCCCGGCGCGACATCTACCGGATCGAGGCCCAGCCGGGCGACACCAGGGCTTCCGAGCCCCATATGCCCGGCACCGTCGAGCACGTGCTGATCGGCTCGGGCCGGGCCCTGGTCGGCCCGACCGAGACGCCGGTCGAACTCGGCCCGGGCGACTACATCAGCTATCCCGGGGATGCCCCCCACGTCTTCCGCGCACTGGCCCCGGACACCCTCGCGGTGATCGTGATGGAGCACATCTGACGGGTGACGGCAAACAGATGACAGCTGACAGATTTCGAAATCTGTCAGCTGTCATCTGTTACCTGTTCTCTGTCAGCCGTTCGCCGTTCGCCGTTCGCCGTTACTTCAACAGCCCGTCCAGGAACGGGTTCCCGAACACCCGGTGCGGGTCGTACCGGTCGAGCGTGGCGACCGCCTCGTCCCAGCCGGGCCCGCCCCCGGCGCGCAGGCTGTCGGGAATGGCCCGGCCGATCACGTCCTGGTCGGACCAGGCGGCGTCCGCCGTGTACGCCCACCCCTTGGACCACTCGACCCTCGCCCCGGCCCGGGTGCCGTCGAAGGTGCGCAGCAGCCACTGCTCCAAGTCCCGGGCGAAGCGCTCCAGTCCGGGCGTGCCGGGGAAGGCGAGGACGTCGAGCCAGACCGCGGTGTCCCACTCCGGGCGGTCCGCCCGGGGGCGCAGCGCGGACAGCAGCGGCGGCCGGGCGCCGGGGACGCCGGAGTAGGACGGGTCGTCCAGGCCGGTGACCCGGATCTCCACCGCGCCGTTCACCGGGAACTCGCCCCTGGCCTGGTACTCGCCGAGCAACTGCCGGTAGTAGGCGGCGAATTCGCTGACCACCCACTGCAGGTCGGCGCGCTTGGTCAGGATCGCGTAGCCGTTGGCGGTGACCCGCAGCGTGGTGGGCCGGACGTACTGCAGCAGGGCGCGCGAGGGGCCCCAGAGGTCGGAGCGCAGGCCGCCGGCGAGCAGGTGGGTGATCAGGTCGCCGGTGAGCAGGTCACGCAGCAGTCCGCCGGAGAGCAGGACGTCGGTGAGGTCGCCGGTGAGCGCCACCTTGGCGATGAGGTACTGGAGTTGGCCGAACAGCGGGGCCGATCCCCAGGCGCCGGAGATGATTTGGCCGGCCAGTCGGGCGACCGGTTCCGGAATGCTGTCCGAGAAGGGGTAGTTGTAGGGCTGGTCGACGGCCCGGGAGGCGAGCGGCTTGCTCGGGGCGACGGTCCAGGTCTTGAGCCACGGGTAGTCGGTGTAGGCGAACCAGATCGCCTCGACCCGGCCGTCGCGCTCGACGAAGTCGGCGAGGGTGCGCGGGCCACCGCCGCCGCCCAGCAGTCCGCCGAGCAGTCCGCCGCCGCCGGTGGGGGTGCCGGGGCGGGCGAACAGGTCGCTCGCCGGGATGTCCAGCCGGCTGACGCAGCGCAGCGGGCGGTCGGCTCCGACGCGCAGCACGACCTCGGTGAGGAAGGCGCGGCCGAGGTGCACCAGGAACGCGGCGCTGTCGGCCTCGGCGCGGTCGAAGGTGCGCAGCGCGTAGCGGCCGGTCGCCGGGTCGAGGACGACGGCGGTGAGCTTGACCACCTGGTTGCTGACCGAGCCGTAGCCGTGCCCGTCCGGGCGCAGTTCGCCGCCGGCGCCGGTGGCGGTGCCGTGGCCGCCGATGGCGAGCACTCCGCCGACGGTGAGGTCGCCCGGCGCCGGGCAGGCCGTCAGGCCGAGGCCCCGGTCGGACAGGTGGGTGAGCAGCGCGTCCATGCTCGCGCCGGTCTGCGCCCGCACGGTGGTGGGTGAGTCGGCGGTGATGGCCGTGAGGTACCGGTTGGTGTCCACGAGCAGGACGCGGGCGTCGGCCGGGGTGCCGTTGGCGACGGTGAGCGGGACCCAGGTGTGCCGGTAGCCGGTGGCGCGCAGCCGCCAGCCGTTGGCGTGCGCCCAGTCGGCGAGGGCCGGGACCTCTTCGGGGGTGCGCGGTGCGCAGGTCCACAGCTGGTCGGTGCGGATCTCGCCGGACCAGTTCTGGAACACCCGCTGGTACAGCTCGGTGCCGGCGGGAAGGCCGGGCGGTACGGGCGTGGCCGCCTCGGCGCTGTCGGGGCCGATGGTGCCGCGCAGCAGCCAGGCTGCGCCGCCGAGCGCCGCGGAGGCGCCGAGCAGCTGCCGTCTGGTCAGGCCGCGGTGGGTGTCGTTGCCGTCGTGTTCTGTGGTCATCCGGTCCGCCCCCTGCGTCGGTTTCCCCGGGCCGGATCGCGGCGCTCCGGGGCGGTCGGAATCCGCCCGACCCGGTCAGGAGCGTACGAAGTGCCGTACGACCGTTTGAAGCGTTCCGGCCGGGATCTCACTCGTTCGAGTGATCATGGCGCGAACGGCCGAGGGCCGTCCACCTGGTGCGGTCGGCGGGGCGGGGCGGCGTGGTTTCGGCGGTCGCCGAACTGTTGCCCGGCCGTCCGAGGGACCCATAGGTTGATCTTGACCATCGACTCCCCCGCCCGCCGGAGGCTCCGCCGTGCCCTCGTCCGCGCCTGCGTCCGCGCCGCTCGCCGACGTCGGCACCGCGCCCGCCACCCCCGCCGCCGTCACGGTCACCGTCGCCCAGCCCGTCTGCGCCGCCCCCGGCCGTCCGGACACCCTGGCCGTCAACGCCGGACGGCACGCCGCGGCCGTCCGGGAGGCGGGGACCCGACTGGTGGTGTTCCCCGAGCTGTCCCTGACCGGCTACGACCTGACCGCCCCCGCCGTCGACCCGGCGGACGCCCGGCTCGCCCCGCTGGTCGAGGCCTGCGGCGCCACCGGCGCCCTGGCGCTGGTCGGCGCGCCGGTCGCGGAGGCCGACGGGCGCGAGTCCATCGCCACCCTGGCGGTCACCGGCGGGGGCGCCCGGGTCGTCTACCGCAAGATGCGGCTGCACGGGCCGGAGCTCGACCGGTTCAGCCCCGGCGAGCGGCCCGTCGTGCTGGAGCTGGACGGCCTGCGGCTCGGCCTGGCGGTGTGCGCCGACGCCGCCGACCCGGCCCACGCCGAGGAGACCGCCGCCCTCGGTATCGACGCCTACGTCGCCTCCACCCTGTACGGTCCCGGCCCCGCGCAGGCCGAGCGGCTCGCCGGGCACCTGCGGGAGCGGACCGGCGCGCACGGGGTCTGGGGCGTACTGTCCACCAGTGCCGGGGCCAGCGGCGAGTTCGCGGAGACCTCGGGCCGCTCCGGCGTGTGGGCCCCGGACGGCACGGTCGTCGGGCAGCTCGGCGCCGAGCCGGGTGGGCTGCTGTGGGTGGAAATACCCGGGGCCCGCGAGCGGCTGTGGTGATCGGAAGTCCCGTGACCGGGCCGGACCGGCCCGTACAGGAGGTGTAGCGCGCGATGGGTGACGAGCGGGAGAGGCCGCAGGAGTACCGGGTCGAGCACGACTCGATGGGCGAGGTGCGGGTGCCGGCGGCCGCGAAGTGGCAGGCGCAGACGCAGCGGGCGGTGGAGAACTTCCCAGTGTCCGGCCAACGGCTGGAGCGCGCGCACATCGCCGCGCTGGCCCGGGTCAAGGCGGCCGCGGCGCGGGTGAACGCCCGCCTCGGGGTCCTGGACGAGGAGACGGCCGGGGCGATCGCGGCGGCCGCCGAGGAGGTCGCGGAGGGCCGCTGGGACGACGAGTTCCCGGTGGACGTGTTCCAGACCGGTTCGGGCACCTCGTCCAACATGAACGCCAACGAGGTGATCGCCACCCTGGCCGGCGAACGGCTGGGGCGGCCGGTCCACCCGAACGACCAGGTGAACGCCAGCCAGTCGTCCAACGACGTGTTCCCGTCCTCGATCCACATCGCCGCCACCGCCGCCGTCACCCACGACCTGATCCCGGCGCTGGAGCACCTGGCGGAGGCGCTGGAGCGCAAGTCGGTCGAGTTCGCGCAGGTGGTCAAGTCCGGCCGTACGCACCTGATGGACGCCACGCCCGTCACCCTCGGCCAGGAGTTCGGCGGCTACGCGGCCCAGGTGCGGCACGGGCGGGAGCGGCTGCTGGCGACCCTCCCCCGGGTCGCCGAACTGCCGCTCGGCGGAACGGCGGTGGGCACTGGCATCAACACCCCGCCCGGGTTCCCGGCGGCCGTCATCGAGGAGGTCGCCCGGGCCACCGGGCTGCCGCTGACCGAGGCCCGCGACCACTTCGAGGCGCAGGGCGCGCGGGACGCGCTGGTCGAGCTGAGCGGCCAACTGCGCACGGTGGCGGTGGGGTTCACGAAGATCGCGAACGACCTGCGGTGGATGGGCTCCGGTCCGCGCACCGGCCTGGGCGAGATCAACCTGCCGGATCTGCAGCCCGGCTCGTCCATCATGCCGGGCAAGGTGAACCCGGTGCTGCCCGAGGTGGTGCTGATGGTCGCCGCCCAGGTGGTGGGCAACGACGCGACGGTGACGCTGGCCGGCGCGAGCGGCAACTTCGAGCTGAACGTGATGCTCCCGGTGATCGCCCGCAACGTGCTGGAGTCGGTGCGGCTGCTGGCCAACAGCGCCCGGCTGCTGGCGGACCGGACGGTGGACGGCATCACCGCGAACGTCGAACGGGCCCGCGAGTACGCGGAGTCCTCGCCCTCGGTGGTGACGCCGCTGAACCGCTACATCGGGTACGAGGAGGCGGCGAAGGTCGCCAAGCAGGCGCTGGCCGAGCGGAAGACCATCCGCCAGGTGGTGCTGGAACGCGGGTACGTCGAGCGGGGCGCGCTCACCGAGGAGGAGCTGGACCGGGCGCTGGACGTGCTGCGGATGACGCACCCGTAGCCGGCCCGGCCCGGCCTCGTCGGCCGGTGCGCCGGGGCGCGGCGGGCACGAGTGCCCTCCGTGCCCCGGACGCGGGCTGCGGGGAAGGTCAGCCCTTGGCGCGGCCGGCCCGGCCGAGCCGCATCGCTGCTCCGTTCGACGTGATCGTGGCCATCGAGATCGCCGCGAGTCCGAGCAGGAACATCACGGCACCGACGATGACGCAGGTGACGATGTTCTTGCCGTGCGCGACGGACCCTGAGACGGCCCAGGGAGAGATGATCGTCCAGATACCGAGCGCGGCGGCGGCCCAGGCCCTCGCGTGGGTGCGCTCGTAGGCCGAGCCGTAGCCGGCCATCAGTGCCGTGTAGGCCAGCCCGACGATCAGGCAGGTCACGGTCAGGGTGCTGAACGCGGTGAAGCCGACGATCCACGGCGATGCCGCGAGGAACAGGCCGGCCAGAACGGCCAGGGCTTCGACGCCCTGGGCGCGGGGGGTCGAGGTGACCCGCTCGTAGTGTTCCCGGAGTTCGACGATGTCCGGGTGGTGCTCCATGCCTGTCGGCACATGGGTTGCCACCGATACCACCTCCTGTGGTTTCGGACCATGGGAAGGGGCAAGCCCCGTACCTATTCTGGCGCTTCTCCAAGGTTTTGCACCTGATAGTCCGAAATGACCGATAACCATCCGATCACGCCGGTGACCTGCGTCTCAACACTCCGAGGGCCCATTGCCTATGCAACTCGTTGCATAGCAGGATGCTGGGCATGGCACTGGAGCACGCGATCCTCGTCTCGCTGCTGGAGCAGCCCGGCTCCGGGTACGAACTGGCCCGGCGCTTCGACCGCTCCATCGGACGCTTCTGGACCGCCACCCACCAGCAGATCTACCGGGTGCTGCGGCGGATGGAGGCGGACGGCTGGGTCGCCGCCGAGGAGGTCGCGCAGGACGGCCGCCCGGACAAGAAGGTCTACTCGGCGGCCGGGCCCGGACGGGCCGCGCTGGCCGACTGGCTGCGCGAACCGGTCGAACCGGAGACCGTACGGCACGAGCTCGCGGTCAAGATCCGGGCCGCCGCCTTCGACGACCCGGCCGCGCTGATCTCCGAGGTCGAGCGGCACCGCGACAGCCACGCCGCCCTCCTCGCCCGCTACCTGCACGGCGAGCAGCGGGACTTCCCCGACCTCACCGCGCTGGACACCCGGCAGGAGCTCCAGCACGTCGTGCTGCGCGGCGGCATCGAGTTCGAGCGGATGACCCTCGCCTGGCTGGACGACGTGCTCGCCACCCTGCGCCGGCTCGCGGAGGACGGACGGGGAACAGATCACAGATGACAGATCACAGATGACAGAGTTTGAAATCTGAAATCTGTTCGCTGACATCTGTCTTCTGAACTCTGTTCGCCGCCGTCCGTCCACCCGCCCGCCGCACCCCGCCCCGCCGAGTCCTCACACCCTCGACCCCCTGGGAGCCCCCGATGCTCTTCAACCCGCGCACCTACGACCCCGCGCAGTTCGACGAGCCGACCCGCCGGCTGCTGCGCGCGACCGTCGACTGGTTCGAGTCCCGCGGCAAGAAGGCGCTCATCGACACCTACATCGACCGCGCCTGGTACGGCGACTTCCTCGAATTCGCCGCCCGGGAGGGCCTGTTCGCGGAGTTCCTGACCCCGTCCGCGGCCGACGCCGACAAGCGCTGGGACACCGCGCGGATCGCCGAGCTGAACGAGATCCTCGGCTTCTACGGCCTCGGCTACTGGTACACCTGGCAGGTCACCATCCTGGGCCTCGGCCCGGTCTGGCAGAGCGAGAACGAGGCCGTCCGGGCCCGCGCCGCCAAGCTCCTCGCCGAGGGCCACGTGATGGCCTTCGGCCTGTCCGAGCGCTCCCACGGCGCCGACATCTACTCCACCGACATGATCCTCACCCCGGACGGCGAGGGCGGCTTCACCGCGACCGGCCCCAAGTACTACATCGGCAACGGCAACGTGGCCGGCCTGGTCTCGGTGTTCGGCCGCCGCTCGGACGTCGAGGGCCCCGAGGGCTACGTCTTCTTCGCCGCCGACAGCCGCCACGACGCGTACCACCTGGTCAAGAACGTCGTGAACGCCCAGATGTACGTCAGCGAGTTCCGTCTGGAGGACTACCCGGTCCGGGCCGAGGACGTGCTGCACACCGGGCAGGCCGCCTTCGACGCCGCGCTGAACACCGTCAACGTCGGCAAGTTCAACCTCTGCACCGCCTCGGTCGGCATCTGCGAGCACGCGATGTACGAGGCCGTCACGCACGCCCACAACCGGGTGCTGTACGGCCGCAAGGTCACCGACTTCCCGCACGTGCGGCGGGAGTTGACCGACGCTTATGCCCGTCTGGTGGCGATGAAGCTGTTCAGCGCGCGGGCCGTCGACTACTTCCGCACGGCCTCCGCCGAGGACCGCCGCTACCTGCTCTTCAACCCGATGACCAAGATGAAGGTCACCACCGAGGGCGAGAAGGTCATCGACCTGATGTGGGACGTCATCGCGGCCAAGGGCTTCGAGGCGGACACCTACTTCGACAAGGCCGCCAAGGACATCCGCGGCCTGCCGAAGCTGGAGGGCACGGTCCACGTCAACCTGGCGCTGATCCTCAAGTTCATGGGCAACTACCTGTTCGCGCCCGCCGAGTACCCGCCGGTGCCGACCCGGCTGGACGCCGCCGACGACGCCTTCCTGTTCCACCAGGGCCCGGCCCGCGGCCTCGGCGCGATCCGCTTCCACGACTGGCGCGCCGCCTACGACCGCCACGCCCAGCTGCCGAACGTCGCCCGTTTCCGCGAGCAGGCCGACGGCTTCTGCGAGCTGCTGCTCAAGCACGCGCCGAGCAAGGAGCAGCAGGCCGACCTGGACTTCCTGCTGGAGATCGGCCAGCTGTTCGCGCTGATCGTCTACGGCCAGCTGGTGCTGGAGCAGGCCGAGCTGACCGGCCTCGACGCCGATGTCCTGGACCAGGTGTTCGACGCGCTGGTCCGCGACTTCTCCGCGCACGCGACCGAGCTGCACGGCAAGGCCTCCGCCACCGAGGAGCAGGCCGCCTGGGCGCTGGCCAACGTGCGCCGCCCGGTGGCGGACGCCGAGCGCGCCGCGAAGGTGTGGGCGCGGGTCGAGGCGCTCTCGGGCGCGTACGAGATGCAGCCGTGACGCAGTGGTGACGCAGTCGTAGGTCCGGTGGGACCAGGACGACTCCGGGGGTGCCGGTCGGCGGACCGGCACCCCCGGACGGCTGCGGCGCTCCCCCGTCGGGGGCGGTTTCAGCCGTCGCCGAGGCCCATGTCGCGGGCCCGGGCGACGGCCTCCGCGCGGGTCGCGACGTGCAGTTTCTCGAAGATGTGGGTGACGTGGTTGCGGACGGTCTTCTCCGCGACCACGAGCTCCCGGGCGATCCGCCGGTTGTCGTGGCCGCGCGCGACCAGGTCCAGCACCTCGGCCTCGCGGGCGGTGAGGTCGGGGAAGAGCTGCCCGGCCTCGCGCATCTTCGCCCCGGCCAGCAGCGCCGTGATCCGCCCGGCGACCTCGCCGCCGAACACCGCGCCGCCCGCGGCGACCGTCCGGACGGCATGCAGCACCTCCTCGCGCCCCGCGCCCTTGACCAGGTAGCCGCGGGCGCCCGCCTGGAGCGCGGCGAGCAGGTTGCCGTCGTCGTCCGACATGGTCAGCATCAGCACCGGCGGGGACTGCTCCTGGCCGGAGAGCCGGCGGACGGCCTCCAGCCCGGAGCCGTCGGGCAGGGAGAGGTCCATGATCACCACGTTCGGGCTGTGTCGGGCGACCGCGTCCGGGACATCGGCGACCCGCTCGGCCTCGGCCACCACGGTGACGCCCTCGGCACTCTCCAGCGCCGCCTTGAGCCCCTCCCGGAAGAGGGGGTGATCGTCGACGATCAGTACCCGAACGGGTGCCGCCCCGCCCGCCGGGCCGGAGGGTGCGACCAGCTGGTGTTCATCCACCCGGCCGACACTAGCAGCGGCGATCACGTGACTCTCCGTGACATGCCCGGAGGTCGTCCGCACGGCGGGGGTGGCGCCCACCGCCGTCCCGCCCGGAATGCGTGACCGCTGCCTCAGGCGACCGGGACACCGGGCCGAGCAGACTGGGACCGGACACCCTGGGGACGAGGCGCCGGCGGACCACGACGCGGCCGGCGGAACACCCGCTGTCGAGAACCGAGGTGGTGCCATGATCACGGTCTCCTCTCCCCCGCGCCGCACCCGGGCCGAGCGGCAACTGACCGCCGCCGCGGTCGTCACCGCGCTCTGCTTCGTCTCGGCGACGGTGTGGATCTGCTACGTGCTCGTCCACCTCGGCGAACCGGGCGTCTCCCACCCCCGCGACGAACTCGCCATCCTGGTCTACGCCCTGCCGACCGCCGGGGCCGGCATGCTGCTCCACGCGCACCGCCCGGGCAGCCCGCTCGGCTGGGTGATGCTCGTCTACGCGCTCACCAACATCCTCCCCCGGGTGGCGGCCGCACCGCTCTGGGTCGAGGTCCGCGACCCGGGCATCGCCGGCGCCGTGCTGGCCTTCGACACGGTGCTCAGCGCGGTCAGGACGACGCTCATCTACGCGCTGCCGCTCTGGCTGCCGAGCGGACGGCTGACGACGCGGCGATGGTGGTGGTTCATCGGGGCCGTCGGCGTGTGGGTGAGCGCCGAGGTGGCCCAGGGCCTCGCCGACCCGACGACCTACGGGCGGACCAATCCGCTGGCCGACAGCCCGCCGGCGCACCTCGCCGTGAGAGTGGTCGACGGACTGGGCGGCCACGACCTGCTGATCAGCGAGTGCGTGCTCGGGTTCGTCACGCTGGTCCTGCTGTCCCGGCTGCTGCGGCCGGCCGCCGTCCCGGGGCGCGACGCGGCCGAGACCCGTCGGCACCGGCTGCGGGTGGCGGGCATGCTCGGGGCGTACGTGCTCTGGGTCGCGCTGCAGGACTTCTACATGCGCAACCGGGCCGACCACTACTGGCTCAGCTACTGGCTGTTCACCGCGGCGGGGGCGGTCTGGGCCGTCGCGATCGGCTTCCTGGTGATCCGGGACCACGGCTGGCGGCTCGACCGGGCGGCCCGCAGCGTCCTGATCGGGCTGTTGCTGGGCACCGGCGTCACCGGACTGTTCGTGGTGGCCGCCGCCGCACTGTCCAACTCGCTGCTACCGGGGCGCGGTGGGCCCGCCCTGCTGCTGATCGCCCTGGTGTACGCGCTCGGCGCCACCCTGCCGAAGGCGGCGCGACGAGCCGTCGCCGTGGTGGACCGGCTGTACTACGGCGAACGCGCGCAGCCGTACCAGGTGCTGCGCACGCTCGCGGGGCGGGTGCGGCAGGTCGTCGACCCGGAGCAGCTGCCGGCGGCGCTGTGCGCGACGGTCGCCGAGGAACTCAAACTGCCCGGCGTCACCCTGGCCGTCACCACCCGGGCCGGACGGCGCACGCTGGCCACCGCCGGGCGGCTGAACGGCCGCAGCCAGGGCTTCGCGCTCGTCCACAACGGGCTGCCGATCGGCGAGTTGACCGTCGGGCTGCGGACGGGCGAGGAGCGGCTGGCGGCGACCGACGTCGACATCCTGCGCTCGCTCGCCGACCAGGCCTCGCCCGCCGTCGCCTCGCTGCAGCTCCAGGAGGACCTGCTGGCCAGCCGGGAGCAGATCATCGCCGCCCGGGAGGAGGAACGACGGTGGCTGCGGCGGGACATCCACGACGGGCTCGGACCGGCCCTGGCCGGCCTGCGACTGCGGGTGGACAACGCGGCCTCGACGGCGGACGGCGGGCTCGCGGACCCGCTGCACACGGTCTCCGAGGGCCTGGGGATGGCGATCCAGGAGGTCCGCCGGATCACCGACCGGCTCGGGCCGGCGCCGCTGGGCGAACTCGGACTGGCCCGGGCGGTCCGGCAGCTGGCGGACAACTTCAGCGGGGCCGGGCTGACCGTGACGGTCGAGGTCTCGCCGGAGCCGCTGCCGGAGCTGGCGGCGGCGGTGGAGGTCGCGGCCTACCGCATCAGCGCGGAGGCGCTCAACAACGTGCTGCGGCACGCCCGGGCCCGGACGGTGCGGGTGGCGCTCCGGGTGGACGACGAGGCGCTGACGCTGACCGTGCAGGACGACGGGGTCGGGTACCGGGAGACCGAGACCGTCGACGAACCGCCCGGCGGCGGGGTCGGCCTGCGGTCGATGGCGGACCGGGCCGCGGAGATCGGCGGCCGCTGCACCGTCGGACCGCTGCCCCAGCAGCACGGCACGCAGGTGCTGGCGGTGCTGCCGCGCTCGGCGGCGGCCAACCGGTAGCGGGCTCAGCACTAGCGGGCCCGGGGGTGGCGGTGCGAGCGGGCGGCGGGCAGCAGGCAGCAGGCAGCGGGCGAGAGCCGACGAATAACAGCTGACAGATGACAACGAACAGCTGACAGATGTTGAAATCTGTCAGCTGTTCGTTGTCATCTGTCAGTCGGAAGAGGGGGCGGCCGGGGTGAGCTACTGGCCGGGCCCGCATCCGAACGGGCAATCCTTCGGCGTGACCGTGCCGGACTTCGACCCGGAACGCCCGATCGACTCCGAGGCGGAGCCGGAACAGACCTTGCGCAGTGCCAGGGCTGCCGCGATCACGCCCGCCAGCACTCCAGCCGTACAGATCATCATGGTCGCAGTCGTCGAGGCAGTCGCGGTGTTCGTGGACATGAGGTGGTACTCCTGATTCTTCCGAGCGGCCGATCCGATCGATCAATCGCTCTGCCCACCACTGTGCGGACGGGCCTGCCCCGTTCGCATGGGTTCGAGGTCCTGTTCAGGTCCCAGAACCGCGCCGACCCGGCCACGCACGGCGGCCACCGGCTCACCCGCACCGGCCCGCAGGACGTACCGCTCACCGGCCCGGAGGTAGACCAAGTCACCTGGGAACAAGGGAACTTCACGGTCGTCGAGAGCGAGGCGGGCGTCGGCGCCGGAGAGCAGCACCAGGAACGTGTCCACCGCGGCCACGGCGTACGGCCCGTGCTGTCCGCCGGGGGCGAGCAGCACGGTGTCGACGGCGATCCGCCGGGCGGACCGGACGGGCCCGAGGGCTCGCGAACCGCCGCGCTGGACGGGGATGTCGGCTGCGGACCGGACCGGCCGGACGGTGAGCACGGCGGTCGGTGCGCCGCGCACGGCGGTGAGCCGGTGACTGCTGCCGGGCGGGTGGTGCAGCGCCTCGCCCGGGGACAGGATCCGGCCGCCCGCGGACAGCCGTCCGGCCAGCACCACGGTGACCGACTCGACCGGTTCGCAAGGAAGTTGCTCGACCAGGACGCCGGGCGGCAGGGTCTCGACGGTCAGCGCGGCACGGACGGCCGGACGGTGCCCGGGGTCGATCAGCCGCTGGAAGACGGGCGCGGTGCGCGGGACGGCAGCGGGGACGAGGATCACAAGTGGCTCCCGGAGAACGGTGAAGGTCAGGGCCGGTCGCGGCGTTCGGCGCGACGGTGGGCGAGGGAAGCCCGGGTGCCGGCGCGGTGGCGGGGCACGGCCAGGGTGAGGCAGAGCAGTTCCGCGCCGAGCGGGCCGGCCTCGATCCGCAGGGTGCGGCCCCTGCGGGCCAGCAGCAGGTCGCCGTCCGAGGCCAAATGGTCCGGCTGGTCGGCGAGTTGCCCGATGACGGCGGCGCCGCGCAGGACGTGCAGTACCGTCTCGGCGTCGGGCCGCCCGGGCAGGACGTGATGGGCGCCCGGGCTCAGCCGCAGGTGGTCGAAGGCCTCGCAGGCGCTGGCGAGCATGGCACGACGGGCCAGTGAGCGGATCCGGACCCGCTCCCCGTTCGGGCCGAGCAGGACCATGGCGGAGCCGGTGTCGGTGGTGACGATCACCTCTGGTCACCTTCTTCGGGTACTTCGGGTACTTCGGGTTCTTCGAGTCCTTCGGGTACTTCGGGGGAGGGTTCGGCGGCCGGCTCCGCGGACGGGGGGACGGCCAGGACGGCGTGGAAGTACTCCAGTCCGGCCGTTCCGGCGGTCAGGACGGTCCGCGCGCCGAGCGGGAGCACGACGGCGGTGCCCTCGACCAGCGGCAGGCCGGTGTCGGCGCGCTCGGGGTGGTCGGGGTGCACGACGTCCTCCGGCAAGGCGGCGAGGCCGGAGCCCGCGGTGACGTACAGCGCGTGCTCGACGCCCTCGGCGGTCACCTCGGCGCTCCGTCCCGGTTCGAGCCACTGCAGGCCGACGGCGCGCAGCGGTCCCGCGAGCAGGCCTCCGGGGTCGACGGCGCAGCCGCGGCGGCGCAGGTCGGTGATGACGGTGCCCGGCATCTCGGACGCTCCTTCGGTGCTCTGGGCGGGCTCTGCGGACCGCCTCTGCGCACCACGTTCCGCCGCCCGCCGTCCCGGTCGCACGGGGGTGTCGTCCCGTCCCGTTCCCGGCCGCGCGGCCGGACCGTCCCGGGCCCGTACGCGCGAAGTCCCGGGCGGTGCCCGTCGCGGTCCCGGGCCCGTGGCCGCCCCGGTCCCACCCCGGTCCCGCCCCTGTCCCACCGGGCCCCGCACGCCCCCCGTACGGCCCCCAGCAGGCGACCGCCGGACAGCCCACCGAACCCCCCGCAGCGACGCCCGGGACCGGTGTACCGGACCGGCGTACGGTGGAACCCGGAGGCCGTGGAATGCACGTCACCGGAACCCCCTTCACCGACCGCGCAGAGGCCGGCCGCCGCCTGGCCGGCCGGCTCGGCCACCTCGCCGGCCCCGGCACCGTGGTGGTCGCCCTGCCCCGGGGCGGCGTACCGGTGGCGGCCGAGGTGGCGGCGGCGCTCGGTGCGCCGCTGGACATCTGCGTGATCCGCAAGCTGGGCGTGCCGTACCAGCCCGAGCTGGGCATGGGGGCGATCGGCGAGGACGGCGTCCGGGTGCTGAACGAGCAGGTCATCCGGCTCGCCGGGGTGGGTGACGGGCAGCTGGCGCAGGTGGAGCGGCGCGAGCGCGCCGAGTTGGAGCGCCGGGCGCTGCGCTACCGGGGCGACCGCCCGGCGGCGGACCTGCGCGGGCGCACGGTGGTCGTGGTGGACGACGGCGTCGCCACCGGCTCGACCGCCCGGGCCGCCTGCCGGATAGTCCGGGCGCGCGGGGCGGCACGGGTGGTGCTGGCCGTCCCGGTGGCGCCGCGGGACTGGACGGAGCGGCTGTCCGAGGTCGCCGACGAGCTGGTCTGCGTCGACACGCCGTCGCCGTTCTTCGCGATCGGCGAGTTCTACGCCGACTTCACGCAGACCGGCGACGAGGAGGTGCTGCGGCTGCTGGCCGAGGCCCGACGCGGACCGCCCGACGGGGAGCCACCCAACGGCGAACCGCACGACCGCCAACCGCACGACGATGAGCCGCCCGACGAGGAGCCGCCCGACGAGGAGCCGCCCGGCGGGGACGGCATCGACCGCGAGCTGCCGCTGGCCGTCGCCGGGGTCCGGCTGACCGGCCGGCTGACCGTGCCGGCCGGGGCCCGCGCGGCGGTGGTCTTCGCGCACGGCAGCGGCAGCGGCCGGCGCAGTCCGCGCAACCGGCACGTCGCCCGGCACCTGAACCGCCGCGGGCTGGGCACCCTGCTGTTCGACCTGCTCACCGAGGCCGAGGAGCCGGACCGGCGCAAGGTGTTCGACGTCGCCCTGCTCGGTTCGCGGCTGACCGCCGTGGCCGAGGAGCTGGGGCGCACCGAGGGGGCTCGTGGGCTGCCGCTGGGGCTGTTCGGCGCCAGCACCGGCGCGGCCGCCGCGCTGTACACGGCCGCCGAACTGGGCCCCGCGGTAGGTGCCGTGGTCTCCCGGGGCGGGCGGCCGGACCTCGCCGGGCCGGACGTGCTGGCCCGGGTGGACGCGCCGACGCTGCTCGTGGTCGGCGCGCTGGACACCGCCGTGCTGGACCTCAACCGGCGGGCCCTGGCCCGGCTGGGCGGGGCGGGCGAGCTGGTGGTGGTGCCGCGCGCGAGCCATCTGTTCGAGGAGCCCGGAACCCTCGACCAGGCCGCTGAGCTGGCCGGGGACTGGTTCCTGCGTCACCTCCCGCCCGCCGACGGGCCCGGCCCCGTGGACCGGTAGGTGCGGCTGCGCAGAATTCGGGCGGCGACCGCCCGGAGGCAGCGCATTTTGCGCAGCCGAAGCCGGGATTTCCTGGCCAGCTTGTACACATTGAGCAGTGAAAAACCGACCTGTTGCCCAACCCCCACGACAGGAGCAAGCTCTCCGCAACCGCACCGCCCACCCGTCGCCGTGCGGCCGCGATCCACGCGATCCGACCCGGCGGGCCGCAAGGCCCCCGAACACCCCCGGAAGCCTCAACGCCGAGGCCCTGACTGGAGGAACGAGCGATGACCCCGCAGTCCCACGCCCTTGAGCTGACCCCCGAGGAGCGCGAGGCCGGCCTCGACGCCGACCAGCTGCGCCGCCTCGTCGGCCTCGTCGAGCACGACCAGGCCTCCGACCCGTTCCCGGTCACCGCCCAGGACGCGGTCGTCTTCGTGGTCGGCAACGCCACCCAGACGGCCCAGTTCTACCAGGTCGTGTTCGGCATGGAGCTGGTCGCCTACTCCGGCCCGGAGACCGGCCGCCGCGACCGCAAGGCCTACGTGCTGCGCTCCGGCTCCTGCCGCTTCGTGATCAAGGGCGGTGTCCAGCCGGACAGCGCGCTGCTGGACCACCACCGCCGGCACGGCGACGGCGTGGTCGACCTCGCCCTGGAGGTCCCGGACGTCGACAAGTGCATCGAGCACGCCCGGGCCAGCGGCGCCACCGTCCTGGAGGAGCCGAACGACGTCTCGGACGAGAACGGCACCGTGCGCCGCGCGGCCATCGCCACCTACGGCGAGACCCGCCACACCCTGATCGACCGCTCCCGCTACCAGGGCCCGTACCTGCCGGGCTACGTCGTGGCGAAGAGCAGCGTCACCCGCCCGGAGGGCACCCCCAAGCGCCTGTTCCAGGCCCTCGACCACGCCGTCGGCAACGTCGAGCTGGGCCGGATGGACGAGTGGGTCCAGTTCTACAACCGGGTCATGGGCTTCGTGAACATGGCCGAGTTCGTCGGCGACGACATCGCCACCGAGTACTCCGCCCTGATGTCCAAGGTCGTCGCCAGCGGCAACCACCGGGTGAAGTTCCCGCTCAACGAGCCGGCCATCGCCAAGAAGAAGTCCCAGATCGACGAGTACCTGGAGTTCTACACCGGCCCCGGCTGCCAGCACATGGCACTCGCCACCAACGACATCCTCACCACCGTCGACGTGCTGCGCTCGCGCGGCGTCGAGTTCCTCAACACCCCGGACGCCTACTACGACGACCCGGAACTGCGGGAGCGCATCGGCAAGGTGCGGGTGCCGATCGAGGAGTTGAAGAAGCGCGGCATCCTGGTCGACCGCGACGAGGACGGCTACCTGCTGCAGATCTTCACCAAGCCGATCGGCGACCGTCCGACCGTCTTCTACGAGTTCATCGAGCGGCACGGTTCGCTGGGCTTCGGCAAGGGCAACTTCAAGGCGCTGTTCGAGTCCATCGAGCGCGAGCAGGACCGTCGCGGCAACCTGTGAGCGTCGGCCTACCCTGATTGACGGCGGCCCTGACGGACGTTCGAGGCGTCGAGGAGGAGCACGGAGATGGCGTACTACCGGCAGCTGGGCAGCATCCCGCCCAAGCGGCACACCCAGCACCGCACACCCGAAGGCGGGCTGTACTACGAGGAGTTGATGGGCGAGGAGGGCTTCTCCTCCGACTCCTCGCTGCTCTACCACCGGGGCATCCCCTCGGCGGTGGTCGACGCGGTGCCGTGGGAGCTGCCCGACCAGTCCACGGTGCCCAACCATCCCCTGCTCCCCCGCCACCTCAAGCTGCACGAGCTGTTCGCGGACCAGGAGTGGAAGTCCGCGGACGTCGTCGGCAGCCGCCGGCTCGTCCTCGGCAACGGCGACGTGCGGATCTCGTACGTCGCCGCCGGGGCCCCGAGCGAGCTGTACCGCAACGGGCTCGGCGACGAGTGCGTGTACGTGGAGTCCGGCGCGGGCACGGTCGAGACGGTCTTCGGCTCGATCGAGGTCGGCCAGGGCGACTACGTGATCATCCCTCGCGCCACCACCCACCGCTGGGTGCCGACCGGGGACGAACCGCTGCGCGCCTACTGCATCGAGGCCAACAGCCACATCACCCCGGTCAAGCGCTACCTCTCCAAGTACGGGCAGCTGCTGGAGCACGCGCCGTACTGCGAGCGGGACTTCCGCGGGCCGGTCGGGCCGCTGGTGGTCGACGCCGACGGCGACGTCGACGTGCTGGTCAAGCACCGCGGCCCGAACGGGGTCGCGGGCACCCGCTACACCGTGCCGCACCACCCCTTCGACGTGGTCGGCTGGGACGGCTGCCTGTACCCGTACGCCTTCAACATCCGGGACTTCGAGCCGATCACCGGGCGGATCCACCAGCCGCCGCCGGCCCACCAGGTGTTCGAGGGCAACAACTTCGTGATCTGCAACTTCGTTCCCCGCAAGGTGGACTACCACCCGCTGTCGATCCCGGTGCCCTACTACCACGCCAACGTGGACAGCGACGAGGTGATGTTCTACTGCGGCGGCGACTACGCGGCCCGCAAGGGCTCCGGCATCGCCCAGGGCTCGATCTCGCTGCACCCGGGCGGGCACACCCACGGGCCGCAGCCGGGCGCCTACGAGCGCAGCATCGGCGCGGAGTTCTTCGACGAACTGGCCGTCATGGTGGACACCTTCCGCCCGCTGGAGCTCGGCGAGGGCGGGCGGGCGAGCGAGGACGCCAACTACGCCTGGACCTGGGCGGGTCGGGGGCCCGCGCGATGAGCGCCGACGGCTCGCCGGCACAGGCTTCGCCGGTCCCGGAGCTGTTCCGCGGCCTCTTCGACGACGCGGCGGTGTTCCCCCCGGGGAACCTGCCGGTCGTCGAGGCGGTGCCCGCGCACCGCGTCCACCGCACGGCCTGGTACGCCGACGCGGTCGGCCCGTTCCTGTGCGGGGCGGGCCGGTTGGGCGAACTGGCCGCGGCGGTGGCGGGCACCGGGCCGCTCAGGGTCGGGCTCGTGCTGCCGGGGGGCAGCGCCGAGCTCGGGCCGGCGCTCACCGCCGCCGCACCGTTCGAGCTCGCGGGCGTCGAACTCGCCACCCGGGACGTGCGGGAGGCCGTGGCCGAACTGGACCGGCTGCTGCCGCCGGACGTGCCGGCCGCCGTCGAGCTGCCGCGCGAACTCCTGCGCGGGGACGGCCTGGACGAGACCCTGGACGCCCTGGTCGACAGCGCCTACCGGGCGAAGTTCCGCACCGGCGGGGTCGTCGCGGCGGCCTTCCCGGACGAGGACGAACTGGCCGCCTTCCTCACCGGCTGCGCGCAGCGCGGCCTGCCGTACAAGTGCACGGCCGGACTGCACAACGCCGTCCGGCACACCGACCCGGTGACCGGCTTCGAGCACCACGGCTTCCTCAACGTGCTGCTGGCCGCCCAGGAGACCGACCGCGCGGCAGCCGCCGCGGTCCTGGCCGAACGCGACGGCGAGGTACTGGCCAAGGCCGTCCACGCCCTCACCGGGCACCAGGTTACGGTGATCCGCAACTCGTTCACCGCGTTCGGCACCTGCAGCGTCGCCGAACCCCTGGACGACCTGGCCGCGCTCGGCCTGCTGTCGCCCAGTCCACTCCTCCAGGAGGACCGTTGAGCACCCCCCGCAGCTGGCTGGCCAGCGCCCAGGACTCGCCGTTCGGCGTGCACAACCTGCCGTACGGCGTCTTCACCGCGGCCGACCGGCCCGGGCGGCGCCGGATCGGCGTGCGCGTCGGGGACTTCGTGCTGGACGCCGGGGCCGCCGCCCGAGCGGCCGGGGCGCCGTCCGTCCTGCTGGACGCGGACTCGCTCAACCCGCTGATGGCGGGCGGTCGTTCGGTGTGGACGCAGGTGCGCGCCGACCTCACCACCTGGCTCACCGACGAGACGTTCCGGGAGGCGCTGTCGCCGGCGCTGCTGCCGGCCGACGAGGTCGAACTGCACCTGCCGTTCGAGGTCGCGGACTACGTCGACTTCTACGCCTCCGAGCACCACGCCACCAACCTGGGCCGGATCTTCCGCCCGGGCTCGGAGCCGCTCACGCCCAACTGGAAGCACCTGCCCATCGGTTACCACGGGCGGGCGGGCACGGTCGTGGTCTCCGGCACGCCGGTGGTGCGCCCGCACGGGCAGCGCAAGGCGCCCGCCGACACCGCGCCGAGCTTCGGGCCGACCCGGCGGCTGGACATCGAGGCCGAGGTCGGCTTCGTCGTCGGCACGCCGTCCGAGCTGGGCCGACCGGTCGTGCTGGACGACTTCCGCGAGCACGTCTTCGGCGTCTGCCTGCTCAACGACTGGTCGGCGCGCGACATCCAGGCCTGGGAGTACGTGCCGCTCGGCCCCTTCCTGGGCAAGTCCTTCGCGACCTCGATCTCGCCGTGGATCGTACCGCTGGACGCCCTCCAGCACGCCCGGGTCACGCCGCCGGAGCGCGACGTCGAGCCGCTGGCGTACCTGGACGACCGCGGCGGCGAGCCGTGGGGCCTGGACCTGGCCATGGAGGTCCGGCTGAACGGGCACCTGGTGTCGCGGCCGCCGTTCGCCTCCATGTACTGGACGGCGCAGCAGCAGCTGACCCACATGACCGTCAACGGCGCCTCGCTGCGCACCGGCGACCTGTTCGCCTCGGGGACGGTCAGCGGGCCGGAGCGGGACACCCGCGGCGCGCTGATCGAGCTGACCTGGAACGGCGAGGAGCCGCTCAAGCTGCCGGACGGCACCACCCGGACCTTCCTGGAGGACGGCGACGAGGTCGTCATCACGGCGACGGCCCCGGGGCCGGACGGCGTGCCGGTCGGCTTCGGCGAGGTCTCTGGGCGGGTGCGGGGCTGACGGCTCGGCGGCTGACAGATGACAGATGACAAGTAACAGATAACAGACGACGGACAACAGCTGACAGATTTCATCATCTGAAATCTGTCAGCTGTTCGTTGTTCGCCCGCCCCACCCCCGCCCCGCCTGTGCCCGCCCCCGCCTACAGCCCGGCGCCGCCCGTGGCGTCGACGACCCGCCCGGTGACCCAACGCGCATCGTCCGAGGCCAGGAAGGCGACGATGTCCGCGATGTCCTCCGGCTGCCCGACCCGGCCGAGCGCGGCGAGCGAGGCCGCGTGCGCCTCCGCCTGCGGGTTGCCGCGCAGCCAACCCGCGTTGACGTCGGTGTCCACCACGCCGGGCGCGACCGAGTTCGCCGTGATCCCGCGCGGGCCCAGCTGCTTGGCCAGGTTGAGCGTGAAGGTGTCGAGCGCGCCCTTGGTCGCGCCGTAGGCGATGATCTCCGGCATCGCCAGCCGGGCGGCCCCGCTGGAGACGTTGATGATCCGGCCGCCGTCCCGCATCCGCTCCAGCCCGTGCCGCACCACGAAGAACGGCGCCCGGACGTTCACCGCGAACACCTCGTCGAAACCCTCCTCGGTCAGTGTCGCGAGGTCCGAACTACGCCCGATCCCGGCGTTGTTGACGATGATGTCGACCCCGCCGCCGGGCGCGTGCGCCCCGACCTCCGCGTCGAAGGCCGCCCAGAGCGCGGCCGCGTCCCCGTGCCGCCCCAGTTCGGCGCGCAGCGCGAAGGCCCGCCCGCCGTCGGCCCGGATCCCGTCGACCACCTCCCGTGCCGCCGCGTCGTCCCGGGCGTAGCCGACCGCGACGACGGCACCGTCCCGTCCGAGCCGGCGGGCGATCGCCCGGCCGATCCCCCTGCTGCCGCCGGTGACCAGCGCCACCTTGCCCTCGAGTCCGTACGCACCCATGACCGAGCCCTCCTGCTGCGTCCACATTTCTTGAGCGATCGCTCAAAAAGGAACCTAGCACACACTTCTTGAGCGACTGCTCTAAAATTCGATCCATGACCGAGGCAGCGACACCCGACAGCGCACCGGCGGCCGGCCCGGCCCCCCGCCCCCGACGCGGACGGCCACCCGCCTTCGACCGGGACGAGGCCCTGTCCGCCGCGACCCGGCTGTTCTGGGAACGCGGCTACGAGGCCACCTCCGTCACCGACCTGACCACCGCCATGGGCATCCGCCCCGGCAGCCTCTACGCCGCCTTCGGCGACAAGCGCTCGCTCTTCGAGGAGGTCGTCCGCCGGTACGGGCACTCCCCGGTCGGCGCGTTCGTCGGCGTCGCGCTGGCCGAGGAGACCGGCGCCCGGGCCGCCTTCGCCCGGATCCTGCGCGAGGCCGCCGCGATCTACCCGGACCCGTCCCACCCCGCCGGCTGCCTGGTGATCAGCGCCGCCACCAACGTCACCCCGCAGGACGCCGGAGTCCAGACCCTCCTGCGCGACCTGCGCAACCGGAACCGGCAGGTCTTCGAGGACCGGCTGCTCGCCGCCCGGCAGGACGGCGAACTGCCGCCCGGGACCGACCCGAAGGCGCTGGCCGGGTATCTCGCCACGGTCATCCAGGGGATGTCCCAGCAGGCCCGCGACGGCGCCACCGCCGAGGAGCTCGGCCGAGTCGCCGAACTCGCCCTGCGCGCCTGGCCGTAGCCACCACCTGCCGCGGCCGCCCGCCACGAGCGCCCGCCACGACCTCGACCACAACCGTCACCCGGCCGCCCCTGCTGCCCCACCCGGGGGGCCGCAGGCCCGGGCGGCCTCGTGATCACAACGGCCCCACCGCCCCGGTACGGTGGACCGCGGCAGGCCAGATCACCGAGGGGACGGGAGCGGTTCCGATGAGCGCAGGGGCGGCAGAGACGGCAGCGGTCCAGGAGGTCCAGGAGGTCCAGGCCGTCCTGGACGGCGACGGCGGCCTCGGGCGGATCGTGCTCAACCGTCCGCGGGCCCTCAACTCCCTGACCCACGGCATGATCACCGCCATCCGGGCGACGCTGGACGACTGGGCCGCCGACGACCGGGTGCGCGCCGTCGTCCTGACCGGCGCCGGTGAGCGCGGCCTGTGCGCGGGGGCGGACCTGCGCGCGATGCACGCCGACGTCACGGCCGGCGGGGCCGGCACCCGCGCCTTCTTCCGCGACGAGTACCGGGTGAACGCGCTGATCGCCCGCTACCCGAAGCCCTTCGTCGCGGTCATGGACGGCATCACCATGGGCGGAGGCATCGGCCTGTCCGCCCACGCCGCAGTGCGGATCGTCACCGAGCGCTCCGTGATCGCGATGCCCGAGACCCGGATCGGGCTCACCCCGGACGTCGGCGGCAGCCTCCTGCTCGCCCGTGCCCCGGGCGAGTTCGGCACCCACCTCGGGCTCACCTCGGCCTCGATCGGCCCCGCCGACGCGCTGCTGTGCGGTTTCGCGGACCACTTCGTCCCGTCCTCCCGCCTGCCCGAGCTGCTCGACGCCCTCGCCGGTGGCGCCGATCCGGCCGCGACCGTCGCCGCCCACGCCGAGCCCGCGCCGACCGCCGGAACCACCGGAGCCGGCGAAGCCACCGGGACCACTGGGACCACCGGCCCCGCCGGATTGGCCGCTCAGCAGGAGTGGATCGACGCCTGCTACGCGGCCGACACCGTCGAGGAGATCGTCCGGCTCCTGCTCGACTCCGGCGTGCCGGAGGCGAAGGAGGCCGCCGAGCTGCTGCTCGGAAACTCCCCCACCGCCGTCAAGGTCACCCTGGCCGCACTGCGCCGCGCCCGTACGCTGCCCTCGCTGGAGGCCGCGCTCGACCAGGAGTACCGCATCTCCTGCGCCGCGCTCGACCGGCCGGACCTCGCCGAGGGCATCCGCGCCCAGGTGATCGACAAGGACCGCGATCCGCAGTGGTCGCCGCGCACGCTCGCCGAGGTGACGGAGGCCGAGGTCGCGAGCTTCCTCGCCCCGCGCGAGGGCGACGAGTTGGGCCTCGCCTGACCCGCCCGCCCCTCACCGGAACACCCACCCCGCCGGAAAGCCCACCCCACCGGAACACCTTCCCCGCCAGAACACCTGCTCCCCGGAACGCCTGGAGAACGCCATGACCCATCCGCTGCCGACGCGGGCGGCCACGCCGACGCCGGACGGGGGCGCCGACCCGCTGTCCCGGGTCCCGCTCGGCGAGCAGGTGCGCGGGCTGCTGCTGGAGGGCCTGCTCGGCGGTCGCTGGCAGCCCGGTGACCGGATCGTCGAACGGCGCCTGGCGGCCGAGTTGAACGTCAGCCAGGCGCCGGTACGCGAGGCGCTGCGCTCGCTGCAGACCCTCGGGCTGCTCGACGCGGAGCCCAATCGGGGCGTCCGGGTGCGCGAGATCGGCCCGGCGGAACTGCGCGAGGTCTACCTGGTACGGGCGGCACTGGAACGCCCGGCCGCCGAGGCCGCGGTCGTCCGGCTGGCCGGTGACACCACCGCACTGGAGCGGCACGCCGAACGGATGGCGAGCGCCGCGGCGGCCGGTGACACCCTCGGTCAGGCCCGGCACGGGGTGGCCTTACACCGCGAGATCGTCGCCGCCTCGGGCAACGGGACGCTGCTGCGGACCTGGGAGGGCCTGGGCGTGGAGGTCTGGACGGTGCTGTCGCTGCACCGGGTCCGGCCCGAGCTGCACGAGAACGCCGCCGACCACCTCCCGCTGATCGAGGCCTTCCGGCGGCAGGACCCGGAGGTCGGGCGGCTGCTCGCGGAGCACGTCCTGGAGTACGCCGACCGCTCCCACTGAGCACCGGCTTCGACGCCCCCGCTCGGCGTCTCCCCACCCTCCCATTGTTCGCACAGGGATGATCGATCATCGAGCAGACTACTCACCGGTAGCGGTTGACGCACCGCCCCGCCACTCCCTACCGTCCACAGTGAGTTCCATTAGGAGAAACACTATTCCGCATCACGGAATAAGTGCCCTGAGGCAACCGGCAAAGGGGAACCACCCGTGTCCCAGCTCGACCAGCTTCACGACCAGGACCCCGAGGAGCTCGCGGAGTGGCGCGACTCGCTCGACGCCGCCCGCGACTTCGGCGGGCCCCACCGCGCCGCCCACCTGCTGCGCCGCCTCGTCGAACACGCCCAACTGCGCCGCCTCGACGTCCCCCCGCTCCTGGACACCCCGTACGTCAACACCATCCCCACCGCCGCCGAACCCGAGTTCCCCGGCGACGAGGAGATGGAGCGGCGGATCACCGCCTGGAACCGCTGGAACGCCGCCGCCATGGTGACCAGGGGCAACCACCGCGGCAGCCTCGGCGGGCACATGGCCACCTACGCCTCGGCCGCCTGGCTGTACGAGGTCGGCTTCCAGCACTTCTTCCGGGGCAAGGAGGCCGACGGCTCCGGCGACCAGCTGTACGTCCAGGGCCACGCCGCCCCGGGCGTGTACGCCCGCGCCTTCCTGGAGGGCCGGCTCACGGAGGCCCAGCTGGACCGCTTCCGCCAGGAGACCGGCGGCGACGGACTGCCCTCCTACCCGCACCCGCGCCGACTGCCCTGGTTCTGGGAGTTCCCCACCGTCTCGATGGGGCTCGGCCCGCTCTCCGCGATCCACCAGGCCCGTTTCAACCGGTACTTGACCGCGCGCGGGATCAAGGACACCTCCGGCTCGCACGTGTGGGCCTTCCTCGGCGACGGCGAGATGGACGAGCCGGAGTCCACCGCCGCCCTCGCCCTGGCGGCACGCGAGAGCCTGGACAACCTCACCTTCGTGGTCAACTGCAACCTCCAACGCCTGGACGGCCCGGTCCGCGGCAACGGGAAGATCGTGCAGGAGCTGGAGCGCCAGTTCCGCGCGGCCGGGTGGAACGTCGTCAAGTCACTGTGGGGCGAGGCCTGGGACGAGCTGCTGGCCCGCGACACCGGCGGCGCCCTGGTCCGCCGGCTGGGCGAGGTACCGGACGGGCAGTTCCAGACCTACGCCGCCTCCGACGCCCGCTACATCCGCGCGCACCTCTTCCACGCCGACCCCCGACTGCGCTCCCTCGCCGACTCCTTGGAGGACCGACGGCTCTCCGAGATCGTCGCCACCTCCCGCGGCGGCCACGAGCCCCGCAAGGTGTACGCCGCCTACCGGGCCGCCCTGGAGCACCGGGGCGCCCCCACCGTGGTGCTGGTGCAGACCGTCAAGGGCTGGACCCTCGGCCCCGGCTTCGAGGCCCGCAACGCCAACCACCAGATGAAGAAGCTCTCCGGGGCGCAGTTCCGCGCCATGCGCGACCTGCTCGAACTCCCCATCCCCGACAGCGCCCTGGACACCGAGCTGGTCCCGTACGCGCACCCGGGCCCGGACTCGCCCGAGGTCCGCTACCTGCGCGAACGGCGCGCCGCGCTCGGGGGCCCCGCCCCGGCCCGCCGGGTGCGCTTCACCCCGCTGCCCGAACTGCCCGCCAAGCCCTTCGAGACACTGTTCAAGGGCTCCGGCACGCAGGAGATCGCCACCACCATGGCCTTCGTCCGACTGGTCAAGGAGCTCGTCCGGGACAGGGCCACCGGCCACCGCTGGGTGCCGATCGTCCCGGACGAGGCGCGCACCTTCGGCATGGAGTCGCTCTTCCCGACCGCCGGGATCTACTCCCCGCTCGGCCAGACCTACGACCCCGTCGACCGCGACCAACTCCTCCACTACAAGGAGTCGGTGAGCGGCCAGATCCTCAACGAGGGCATCACCGAGGCCGGTTCGATGGCCTCGCTGACCGCCGCCGCGACCTCGTACGCCACCCACGGCGAGCCGGTCGTGCCGTTCTACATCTTCTACTCGATTTTCGGCTGGCAGCGCACCGCCGACCAGATGTGGGCGCTGGCCGACCAGTTGGGCCGCGGCTTCCTGATCGGCGCCACCGCCGGGCGCACCACCATGACCGGCGAAGGCCTGCAACACGCCGACGGCCACTCCCCGTTGATCGCCTCCACCAACCCGGCCGCACTCTCCTACGACCCGGCCTTCGGCTACGAGGTCGCCGTGATCGTCCGCGAGGGACTGCGCCGGATGTACGGCCGCAGCGAGCAACACCCGGACGGCGAGGACGTGTTCTACTACCTGACCGTCTACAACGAGCCACTGCCCCAGCCCGCGCTCCCGGACGGCCCGGCGGCCGCGAACGGAGTGGCCGGGGAGGGAGTGGTCGGGGAGGGAGTGGTCGACGGCATCCTGCGCGGGCTCTACCGGTACCGCGCGGCCGACGCCGACCACCTGCCCACCGACGCACCGAGGCTCCAACTCCTCGCCTCCGGCACCGCCGTGCACTGGGCGCTCGCCGCACAGCGGCTGCTCGGCGAGGAGTGGGGCGTGGCGGCCGACGTCTGGTCCGCACCGTCCTGGACCGAGCTGCGCCGGGAGGCGCTCGACTGCGACGCCGCCAACCTGGCCCGGGCCGCGGCCGGCACCGGCGCGGCGGACCGCGTCCCGTACGTCACCCGGGCGCTGGCCGGGGCACCCGGCCCGGTGCTGGCGGTCAGCGACTGGATGCGCGCGGTGCCGGACCAGATCCGCCCCTGGGTCGAGCAGGACTGGACCTCCCTGGGCACCGACGGCTTCGGCCTCTCGGACAGCCGGGCGGCCACCCGGCGGCACTTCGGGGTGGACGCCGAGTCGGTCACGGTCGCCGCGCTGGCCGCACTGGCCCGCCGGGGCGAGGTCAAGGCCGAGACCGTACGCCAGGCCGCGGAACGGTACGGCGTCCGGTTCTGAACCCCCCGCCGCGCTGGTGACCGGCGTCTCGCATGCCGGGACTGGCGCGCGACGGGGCGCGTCGTAGATCGTTGGGTGGTCAGGGCGCGCCCCTAGGGCGGCGAGCAGTGGAATGGCCGAGCAGCGGATGGGAAGTGCGGCGATGACCGAGAGCGGGACCGAGACCTACGAGACGATCCTGGTCGAGCGCAAGGGCCGGGTCGGGCTGATCACGCTCAACCGGCCGAAGGCGCTGAACGCGCTGAACACCCAGCTGATGAACGAGGTCGTGGCGGCGGCCACCGCGTTCGACCGGGACCCGGAGATCGGCTGTCTGGTGATCACCGGCTCGGAGAAGGCCTTCGCGGCCGGCGCCGACATCAAGGAGATGCAGGGCAACCGGTTCCCGGACGTCTACCTCGACGACTGGCTGGGCCCGTGGGACCGCTTCGGCGCGCTGCGCAAGCCCGTGGTCGCGGCGGTCGCCGGGTTCGCGCTGGGCGGCGGCTGCGAGCTGGCGATGATGTGCGACATCCTGCTGGCCGCGGACACCGCGAAGTTCGGGCAGCCGGAGATCAAGCTCGGCGTCCTCCCGGGCATCGGCGGCTCGCAGCGCCTCACCCGCGCCATCGGCAAGGCCAAGGCGATGGACCTGTGCCTCACCGGCCGGATGATGGGCGCCGAGGAGGCCGAGCGGGCCGGCCTGGTCGCCCGGATCGTCCCGGCCGACCAGCTGCTCACCGAGGCGCTGGCCACCGCCGAGACCGTCGCGGCGATGTCCAGCCCGGCCGCGGTCATGCTCAAGGAGAGCGTCAACCGCTCCTTCGAGACGACGCTCGCCGAGGGCGTCCGCTTCGAACGCCGCCTGTTCCACTCGGTGTTCGCCACGGCGGACCAGAAGGAGGGCATGGCCGCCTTCGCCGAGAAGCGGGCGCCGAAGTTCGAGAACCGCTGACGGCCGACAGGCGGTCGACGACCGGCCACGGGTGACCGGTGACGGGTGGCGGGTGGCGGCGAACAGATAACAGACAACAGATGACAGCGAACAGATTTCATCATCTGAAATCTGTTCGCTGTCATCTGTTTGTTGTCAGTTGTTCGCCGTCAACCCTCCTCCACCAGCACCGTGTTCAGCCGCGCCAGCCCACTGCGGGTGGCGGCGACCACGATGCGGTCGCCCGGGGTCAGTCGCCGGGTGCGGTCGGCGAAGCCCCAGTGCAACTGGTTGCTGCGGGCGAAGCGGACCGCGATGACCCGGACGCCGCCCGGGTCCTCCAGGTCGTGCCGGTTCAGGCCGATCAGTCCGCTGCCGTCCTCCACCGTCAGCTCGGCGATCAGCAGCGCGTGCCGGAAGACCGAGAGCGTCCCGCGCACCTCACTGCCCATCAGCGCGGCGGCGAAGGCGGGCGCCGCCAGGTAGGAGACCGAACGGGAGGCCGCGTTGTCCAGCGTCTTGTAGAAGTGGCCGGCGAAGTTGTCGTCGAAGAGCCGGACCACCACCCGGACCTCGGGATTGCCGTGGCGCGCCTCCAACGCCGCCTCCAGGTTGGTGGCGTCGTCCCCGCTGACCGCGACCACCGCCCGGCTGTGCTTCAACCGGGCCCGGCGCAGCTGCTCCTCGAACGGCCCGTCGCCCAGGACGACCGGGATGCCGAGCGCCCGGGCGGCGGCGATGCCGCGGGCCTGCGGGTCGCGCTCCATGCAGACCACCGGCACCCCCATCTCGTGCAGCTGGGTCGCGACCCGGGTGCCGACGTTGCCGAGCCCGACGACGATCACGTGGTCCCGGGTGCCGGCGCTCGGGTTGCGCGGAAGTCCGCGCCGTCCGGAGCCGAGCACCTCGACGACGATGGCGGTGGCGACCGGTGCGAAGGTGATCCCGCAGAGGGTGATCACCACCTGGGCGACCCGCTGCCAGGCCCCGCCCGTACCCGTCCCGGCGGCGATGTCGGCCTGCTGGTCGGGCTGGGCGGCGCCGGCCAGGTCGAGCAGGGAGATGTAGACCGTCCAGCCGAAGTCCCGGCTGAGGTACCAGAGCACGCTGAACGCCAGCAGCACGGCAGCGAGCGCGGTGAGCAGCACCAGCCGCATCCGGGCGCTGGTGAAGAAGCGCATGGTGTCGAGCACCCGCCAGCGCAGCCGCCGCGCCCAGGTGATCGGCTCCCCGGGCTCCATCCGCAGCGCCTGGAGGGCGGCGATCCCACCCGGCGACTCCTCGGGCTCGGGCTCCGGCTCGGGCTCCGACTCAAGGCCAGGCCCCGGCACAGGCTCGGGCACCGGCTCGGGCTCAGGCCCCTGCGCCGCCTCGCGGCGGACCCCGCCGGGCCGGACCGGCCCGTCGCCGCCGAACTCGGAGGCGAGCCGGACGAACTCGGCCGAGTCGCCCTCCTGTTCCGGCAGCAGGCGAATCTTGCTGAGGTCCTGCCGGTCGATCTGGTCGGCGACCACGCAGATCCGGTCCGGGGTGATGGCGTCGTCGAACGCGATGTGCAGGTAACGGCCGCCGATCTCGACCGAGTTGGGCCGGCCGAGCGCCGCCGCGGCGAAGGCCGGGGCGGCGGTGGCGGAGCCGGAGAGCGCGGCGCCGTTCCTGAGCAGCCGTTCGATGTTCTCGCCGAGGCGCTGGTTGAACATCCGGAAGACGATCCGGATGTTCGGGTTGTGGCCCTGGGCGCTGAGCGCGGCGTGGATGTTCTCCTGGTCGCTCCCCTCGACCAGGGCCAGGCCGCGGGCGGTGTCGACGGAGACCGCGCGCAGTGCTTCCTCGGTGATGTTCGGGTATTCGACGACGGCGGCGACGCCGGTGATCTCTTCGATCCGCGGTGCGTGGTCCCGGGTGCGGTCGGTGACCAGGACGACGACCGGGACTTCGTAGTGCTCGACGAGTTCCAGGACCAGCCGGTGCGCCAGGGCATTGCCCCCGCACACGATGTAGTGCTGGCTGATCGGCTCGACCGGAGGGGTCCCCCACCCTTCAGAAGTCATACCGACGGATGGTATCGACGGCAGGTGACCGGAGGGTGTCAATCCGGAGACCGAGGGGGATCACTCGAACGGATGTACCTGACGGGCGGTCCGGTGACGGTGCGCGGAGGCTGGGGTTCGTTCTCCGCCCCCGACCACGAGGAGTACGCCGCCGTGGCCCCTCCCATCATCACCCCCGACGGAACCCCGGTCCAGGGCCCGCTCGGCCTGCTCGCCAAGGCCGCCTGGCAGGTGCTGCTGGCCGCGGGAGTGGCCTCGCTCGCGCTGGGGATCGTCGTCTTCGCCTGGCCACGGGAGACGCTGCTGGTGGTGGGCGTGCTGTTCGGCCTCTACCTGCTGGTCATCGGCGTCGTCCAGCTGGTCGCCGCGTTCGGCACCCACGCCACCACCGCCCTGCGGGTGCTGGCCTTCATCAGCGGCGCGATCTGCGTGCTGCTCGGGCTGCTCTGCTTCCGCAGCGCGGTCCAGTCGCTGCTGCTGCTCGCCCTCTGGATCGGGATCGGCTGGCTGTTCCGCGGCATCACCCAGCTCGCCGCCGCGATCTCCGACCCGTTGATGCCCGCCCGCGGCTGGCAGGCCTTCGCGGGCGCGGCCAACACCCTGGCCGGCGTGCTGCTGATGGTCTGGCCGGTCGGCTCGATCGCCGCGCTGACCGTGCTGGCCGGGTGCTGGCTGGTGATCCTGGGCCTGGTCGAGATCGCGACCGCCGTCCAGGTGCGCGGTCGGGCCAAGCGGATCCCCTCCGGGGTCTGACCCACCGCCACCGCGGGGAGGCCGCGGCCTTACGGTCGGCGCGCGTAGCCGAGGCGGAAGGTGGCGGCCTCCAGCCGTTCCGGGGTGAGCCGCACGTCGGTGAGCCGCTCGGCGAGCGCGAACGCGGCCTCGGTGTGCAGCGCGCCGCGCTCCCCGTCCAGCCGGAAGCCGCAGGCCGTGAGCAGTTCGGGGATGCCCGGGGCGTCGGCGTCGGCGCCGTGCCGCTGGTCCGCGAAGAGCGGCTCGAACTGCAGGCGGCAGGCGGCGCGTTCCCACCAGTTGAAGTGGTCCACCGCGTTGGCGTTGCGGAAGTGCGAGACCAGCCGGGTGCCCTCGGTGAGCCGGGAGATGACCTCGGGCAGGCTGCCGAGGTATCCGTACGGTTCGATCGCGAGGGCCCAGCCGTCGAGCTCGGTGACGGCGACGAGCAGCCGGTCCTCGTCCAGGTCGAAGAGTTCCTCGGCTTCCGCGTCCTCGCCGTCGTCGAAGGTCTCCCAGGCGGCGACGACCGCGTTCAGCCCGGTCACCTCCCGGCCGATCAGGGCGTCGAAGCGGGGCAGCAGTTCCTCACCGGTCACCGCCTGGACGTGGGTGAGGCAGTAGGCCTCGCCCAGGACGGGGTAGCGCTGGTCGAACCAGGTGAAGTCGGTGGCGTGCGGGGCGGTCATGCGGTGATGCTGTCAGACCTCACCGACACCGCCCACCCCGCCCCCGCCCACGCCCCGGCCCCGCCCGTGCCCCGGCCCGACCCCGCTCAGCGCCAGACCGGCGCGTCCGTCCCCCAGCGCCCGGGCGGGCGGGCCCAGTCCGTGGGGGCGCCGGCGTAGCCGATCGGCGGCAGGGCGTACCGCAGCCGCCCGTACGCCGAGTCGGTCTCGGTGAGCCAGCGCGCCGGGTCGTACGGCTCGGTGCCCGGCAGCCCCGGTCCGGCCGGGCCGCCCTGGTCAACCGGTTCGGCCGGCCCGGCCGGGATGCCGTGCATCAGCCAGGAGGCCGAGCCGACGAAGGAGAAGCGCAGGTGGCGGCCGCCGGGGCGGTGGGTGCGCTGCTCGGTGAGGGCGCGCAGGACGGCGGCGGCGAGGAGGTAGCCGGTGCCGTGGTCGAGTGCCTGGGCGGGCAGCACCCCGGGCCGGCCGTCGGGCCCTGCCTCGTGGGCGGCGATCCCGACACCGGCCTGGACCAGGCTGTCGAAGCCGCGGCGTCCGGCCCACGGGCCGGTCCAGCCCCAGGCGCTGATCCGGGCGAGGACCAGGTCGGGCCGACGGGCGAACAGCGCCTCGGGGGCGAGGCCGTGGGCGTCGAGGGAGCCGGGCCGGTAGGCGTTGACGACGACGTCGGCGGTGTCGAGCAGGCCCTCGAAGGTGGCGCGGTCGGCCGGGTCGGCGAGGTCGAGGCGGGTGGAGCGCTTGCCGAAGCCGGTGTCGGTGTGGGCGTCCTCGGCCTCGGGCAGCCGGGGCGAGTCGATCCGCAGCACGTCGGCGCCGAGCAGGGCGAGGGTGCGGGTGGCGACCGGTCCGGAGATCACCCGGCTGAGGTCGAGGACGCGGATCCCGGCGGCGGGGCGGTCCACCGGGGCCGCGGCGAGCGGGCGCACGGGCGCGGCGCCGATCTCCCGGCACTCCACCAGGGGGTGCGCGGCCGTGCTCACCGGCGCGACCGCCACGGCGAGCGCCCCGGCCGCGTACGCGCGCTCCTGCACCTGCTCGCCGGGCAGTTTGCCGAGCGCCTCGGCGAGTTGCTCGGGCCCGGCGCCGGGGGCGAGTCCGAGGACGGCGAGCAGCCGGTCCCGGTGGTGCGGGTAGTTGGCGTGGGTGCGGATCCAGCCGTCGGCGGTGCGCCAGAAGCCGGAGAGCGGGGCGAAGCCGACCGGCTTGCGGCCGTCGATCTCCAGGTGGCGCTCACTGACGAAGGAGGTGGCGACCGCCCCCTCGTCCACCCGGACCGCGGGGACGGGCCCGCCGCTGCGGAGCGCGGCGAGTTCGGCGGCGGCCAGCGAGCAGGCGGCCACCGTGGCCCGGGCGAACCGGCTCACCGGCAGGCCCGAGGGCAGGCCGCCCTGCGGGCCGTGGAAGGCCACCCGGTCGAGGAGCCCGGCCGACCCGCCGAGGGCGGCCCAGACCTCCGCGGTGGGACGGTCGGCGGCGGGGCCGCCCGCGGACCGGGACTCGGGCCAGGGCTCGGGCCGGGGCTCGGGCCGGGCCCCGGGTGCAGACGCGGACTCAAGCGCGGACTCGGGCGGTGTCGGACGATCGGTCATGCCGCGCATTGTGCTCCGCATCCGGACCGCCCGCCGTGACGCACGCCACCGCGCCTGCCGACCGTCCGCGCCGCCCACGCCGCCCACTCCGCCCCGCATTCCTGCCCGCCGGAGCAGCCCTGACGGACGAGCAGCCGAAGTCCGGCCGGCGGCTTCCGGACGCCGGGTAGGGTGCGAACGGCGGCCGCCACGGCCGGCACACGGGGGCTGAGCGAAAAGGGGGACGCATGCACACGATCCGCCGTCTGGACCTGGGCCACATAGTCCGGCCGGCCGCCGAGGTGGGCGGCCCCGAACCGCGGGTGGAGCCGGTGCTCGCGTACCTCGTCCGCGGCCCGGGGTCGCTGCTGCTGTTCGACACCGGGATCGGCGCGGGCTCGCCGGAGACCGAGGCGCACTACCGCCCGTCCCGCCGTCCGCTGCCGGAGGCGCTCGCGGCCGCCGGCGTCGCGGTCTCGGACATCGACCTGGTGGTCAACTGCCACCTGCACTTCGACCACTGCGGCGGCAATCCGCTCTTCGCCGGGACACCGGTCCTCGTCCAGGCCGGGGAACTGGCCACCGCCCGGCGCGGCGGCTACACCATCGACGCCCTGGTCGACTTCCCCGGCGCCGTCCACCAGGAGCTCGACGGCGAGACCGAACTCTGGCCCGGCGTCCGGGTGCTGCCCACGCCCGGCCACACCGCGGGGCACCAGTCGCTGCTGGTCGAGCGCATGGACGGTTCCAGGGTGCTGCTGGCCGGGCAGGCGTACGACTTCGCCTCCGAGTACGGACAGGCGGTGCTGGCCCGGCAGGCCGCGCGCGACGGGGTGGCGGCGCCGCTGCCCGGCTACCGGGCCTGGCTGGACCGGGTCGCGGAGCACCGGCCGTGCCACGCGATGTTCGCGCACGACCACGCGGTGTGGGAGCTGTCGGTCTAGCCGACGCCGAGCCGTGCGGGTCCGGCCGAGCCGTGCTGGTCCGGAAGCCGAGCGGTGCGGGTTCAGAAGGTGAAGCCCAGTGAGCGGACCCGGTGGTCGAAGCTGGACGGGACGAGCACCGGTTCGCCGACCGACCGCGCCCCGGGCAGCCGGGTGAACAGCTCGCGGAACAGCGCCGTCATCTCCTGCCGGGCCAGGTGCGCGCCCAGGCAGTAGTGCGGCCCGCCGCCGCCGTACCCGAGGTGGGGGTTGGGGGTGCGGGTGATGTCGAAGGCCTCCGGATCGGGGAAGACCGCCTCGTCCCGGTTCGCCGAGCCGTAGTACAGCGTGACCTTCTCCCCCGCCCGCAGCAGCGGGCCGCCAGGGCCGCCGAGCTCGTGGTCGACGGCGACGGTCCGGCGGAACTGGACGATCGGGGTGGCGTGGCGGACCATCTCGTCCACCGCCCCGGGGAGCCGGCCGTCCAGGTCGGCGAGCAGCAGCGCGCGCTGTTCGGGGTGGACGGTCAGCAGGTGCAGCCCGTGGGCGAGCGCGTTGCGGGTGGTCTCGATCCCGGCGACCAGCAGCAGCGAGAAGAAGGCGCCCAGCTCGCGGCCGGTGAGCCGGCGGCCGTCCACGTCGGCGGCGACCAGCGCGGAGATCAGGTCCTCGGCGGGACGGCGTCGGCGCTCGCGGCCGACCGCGGCCACGATGCCCTGCATCCGGGCGAGCGCCGCCAGGCCTCGCCCGGGCACCCGGAGCCGTCGGCGCAGCGGCCGGGCCACGCCGACGTCCGCGGAGTTGCGGTCGACCAGGTCGAGGATGGTGCGCCGGGGCTGTTCGGGGATGCCCATCATGGTGCAGATCACCTGGAACGGGAGCTGGGCGGCCACCGGGCGGACGAAGTCCTCGGGCCGGTCGCGCTCGACCGCGTCGACCAGGGCGGTGCAGACGTGCCGGATGTCCTCCTCGACCCGGCCGAGCAGCCGCGGGGTGAAGGCCCGGGAGACGATCCGGCGCAGCTGGGCGTGCCGGGGGTCGTCGAGGTTGACCATCGAGTCGCCGAACAGCAGCCGGACCCAGCGGGCCGGTTCGGGGGTGGTCACCCCGGGGGCGGAGCGGAAGACGGCGGGGTTGCGGCTCGCCTCGACCACGTCGGCGTGCCGGACCAGGGCGTGGAAGCCCCGGCCGGTGGCGCGGTCGCCGAAGTAGACGGGGGCGGGGCGGCGGCGGAGCTCGGCGAAGGCGGCGGCGCGGGCGGGGGCGGGTAGCTGCCAGAAGCGGGGGTCGGTGAGGTCGGGGGTGCCTGCCGCCGGGGCGGAGACCTCCGTCGGGGTGTCCATGGCCGTGCCTCCTGCTTCCGGTCGGGTTCGCGCCGACTCGTGCCGGTTCGGTCAGGGTTCGTTCCGGCGCACACGTTCCGTGCCGGAGTGTGCACATTTAGTGAGTGGAGGGTGCGCGTGTCAAGCCGGTTGGACCGTGGTGCGGGGTGGTGTTAGAGGCCGGTGGCCGGTCGACCCGACGGGCCGGGCATGGTCTCACGGGCCGGAACCGGCCATCACCGGAGGGTGCGGCACGGGCGGGGCGTGGCGGGTGCGACGATGAGTGCCATCGTGATGACCGACCGGATCCGCCTGCTGCGCGCCGCGGTCTTCGCCGCGCTGTGCGTGGCGATGGCCGCCGCGGCGCACGTCGCCATGGCCGGGGCCGGGGTCTCGGCTCCGGTCCTGCTCGGCGCGTTCGGGGCGGTCCTCGGACTGACCTGGCTGCTGGCCGGGACGCGGCGCGGGCTCGGGGTCATCAGCGCCTGGATGGTCTCGGCGCAGGCCGCCCTGCACCTGCTCTTCGAACACGCCGCGACGCTCGGCCGCGGGGGCGGGGGCCTGGGCCGGCTCGCCGCCACGGACTGGGCCGCCCTGCTGCTCTGCAACCCGGACCGGACGGCCGGCGGGCTCTCGCCCGCCGAGCTGGCCCGGATGGCGGGCATCGACCCGGACGTCCCCCCGGCCGCGGGCAGCCTGCGGCCGATGGCGGGCATGCACCACGGGGCGACGGCGGGGACCGGGGTCGCTCCCGGGAGCGGGGGCGGGGGCGGGATGGCCGACGGGGCGTCCATGGACATGGGCATGTCCGGGATGCCGGACATGCCGGGGATGTCGCACGCACTGCCGACGGGCCCGGCCCACGGGACGTCCCACGGGATGAGTCACGGGATGGGCCACGACATGGCGCACGGCATGTCGCCCGGGATGGCACTCGCCCACGTCCTGGCGGCGCTGGCCTGCGCACTGCTGCTCTGGCGCGGTGACGCCGCGCTGGTCCGGGTCTTCGAGCTGCTCGCCGCCCTCGGGGCGGTCGTCGCCGGGGCGCTGCCGCTTCCGCTGCTGACGCTGTTCGCCCGCCCCTTCGGGTACCGGCCGCCGGTCGTCCCCCGGCCCGTCGAACGGCCGGACGGCCTGGCCCGGTCGGTACTGCTCACGCATGCCGTCGTCCGGCGCGGTCCACCGGCGTTCGCCCTCGCCTGCTGACGCGCCCGACGCGCTCCCCCATCCGGCCGATGACCGGTCGGTGACCGGCCCCGCTGCCGGAACTTCCGGGACCCCGCCGTCGGGCAGGTCGCCCTGCCGCTCCACCGCGCCCTTGCGCCGTCACGTCCCGTGTCGTCGCCTCCCGCGCCGTGGGTGCCGTCGGGGCCCGGGCCCGGATCCGCGACCGCCGACACCTCCGCGGGAGGTGCGCAGCGCCGCGCGGCCGGCCCATGGACGCCTGCGGTGCCGCTGTGCGCGGCGCCGCTCCCTGCCTTCCCCTCGGGACCTTCCCATGCCTCACTTCGACGGCGCACCGGTTCACACCGGCGCCACCGTCCTACCGTTCCGCGGCCTGCGGCGCCTCCGGCGCGGGGCCGACCGGGCCCTCCAGCCCCAGCCGGGCGGACAGCCCGGCCGCCCACTCGGGCGCCGGGCCGTCGTCGGCGGCCGCCCGCACCTGGGCGCGCAGTCGCTCGGCCCGGTCCAGCCAGTCGCGGCAGCCGGCGCAGCGCGCCAGGTGCTTGTCCAGCCGGGTGCCGGGCAGGCCGCTCGGTTCGCCGTCGAGCCGGGCGGACAGAGCGGTACGGAACTGCGCGCATCTCATATGACCATCGTCCCGCACGGCGGCCAGGGCGGTACCGGCCGGGGCAGCGCGGGCCAGGCCCACGCGGGCCGGGTCAATACAGGCCGGGCTCACGCGGGCCGGGGCAGCGCGGGCCGGATCGGGGGCCGCCGTGGATGACGACCAGCTCACCGCACTCGCGCTGACCGCCCGCTCGGGCCGGGCGGCGGACGTCGAGGCCTTCGTCCGGGCGACCCAGCGGGACGTCTGGCGCTTCGTCGCCCACCTGACCGACGTGCAGTCCGCCGACGACCTCGCCCAGGAGACCTTCCTACGGGCCCTGCGCGGCCTGCCCGCCTTCGCCGGTCGCTCCTCGGCCCGCACCTGGCTGCTGTCGATCGCCCGGCGCACGGTCATCGACCGGTACCGGATGGCCGCCGCCCGGCCGCGCTGCGCGGCGCTGCCGGACTGGCAGGAGGCGGCGGAACGGCAGGGCGGCACCCCGACGGCCGGGTTCGAGGACGGGATCGCCCTCGGGGACCTGCTCGAACGGGTACCCGCCCAGCGACGGGAGGCCTTCGTCCTGACCCAGGTGGTCGGCCTGAGCTACGCGGAGGCGGCCGAGGTCGCCGGCTGCCCGATCGGCACCGTCCGCTCCCGGGTCGCCCGGGCACGGGAGGAACTGGTCGCGCGCCTGCGGGCCGCCGAGGCCGGGGAACTCGCGGCGGCCTGCTGAGGGGCGGGCGCAGCCGACGGCTGACGGCTGACATCCAACAGTCGGCGGCCGACGACCGACGACCGACGGCGAACAGATGACAGCGAACAGATAACGGATAACAGATGACAGATTTCGAACTCTGTCATCTGTTATCCGTCTGCTGTCATCTGTTCGCCGCCGACGCCGCGACGGCCTCCGCCGAAAAATCCCCCAAGTGTTCGGAACTGGAGCCCGCCCGCCTCCGACTGCTGTACCGGACGCCGCCGCCGAGGCGGTGCCGGTACGGCAGCGGGGAACGGAGGACCTTCATGCGAGCGCAACGCCCCTCGGCCACGAACGACCTGACGGGCCATCAGATCGAACCGGTGGACCGGTGGAGCCTGGTCGTGGCCGCAGGGATGCTCTCGTTCGTCGCGATGCTCGACATGAACGTGGTCAACCTGGCGCTCACCGACCTGGCCTCCGGCCTGCACGTCTCCGCCGGGGTCGCGCAGTGGGCCGCGCTCGGCTACCAACTCCCCCTGGTGGCGCTGCTGTTGCCGGCCGGGCGGTGGCTGGACCAGGTGGGCACCCGGCCCGCGCTCCTGCTCGCCGTCAGCTGCTTCGCGGCCTGCAGCGTGCTGGCCGCCCTTGCCCCGTGGGCGAGTTGGCTGATAGCCGCACGGCTGCTGCAAGGTGCCTTCGGGGCCGTCCTGTTCGTGCTGATGCCGGTCCTGGCCGCGACCTCCGTCCGGCCCGAGCTGCGCGCGCGGGCGATGAGCGTGCCCGCGACGCTGGGGCCGCTCGGCGCCGTCACCGGCCCGGTGGTCGGCGGCCTGCTGCTGGACCACTTCGGCTGGCGGGCGGTCTTCCTGGTGAAGCTGCCAGTCTGCCTGGCCGCCGTACTGATCGTGCACCGCCACGCCCCGCGGCGCGGTGGGCTCCGCCTGCCCGACCGGGGCTCGCTCGGCGACGCCGCCCTGATCGGCGGAGCCGTGGCCGCCGTGCTGCTCGGGCTCACCCTGGCACCCACGGCCCCGGCGTGGCTGCTGCTCGCGCTGCCCGCCGTCCCCCTGGTGCTGCGGTGGCTGCGCCGCCCGGGCGGGCGGCCGGTCGCCGAGGTGCTGCGGGCCGCCCGAACGACCGGGGTGAACGCCTCGGTGCTCGCGCTCGCCGCCGGCTTCGCGGCCTGCCAGTACCTGCTGGTCCAGCAGCTGCGCGGCCCCCGGGACGAGAGCGCCACCGCCACCGCGCTGACCATGCTGGCCTTCCCGCTCGGCATGGTGCTGGCCGGCCGGGTCGGCGGTCGGCTGGCCGACCGCTGGGGCGCCCGGCCGACGGCGCTCACCGGCGCCGTCGTCACCACCTGCGGCCTGGCCTCGCTCATTCCGGTGGGCGGCGACTGGTCGGCCCTCGACATCGCCGTCCGGCTGGCCGTCGCGGGCGCCGGCATGGGCCTCAACGGCGGCCCGACCCAGGCCCTGGTGATGACCGCCGCCCCGCCCGGGAAGCTCGCCACCGCCGGCTCCGCCGTCCAACTCTCCCGCAGCCTGGGCTTCGCCCTCGGCCCGGCCCTGGCCACCGCCGCCGCCCTGGCGGGCGACCGCGCCACCACCGGCACCCACGCGGGCATCGCCCTGGCCACCGTGGCCGCCGCCACCGCCGTACCGCTGCTCGCCCTGCACGGCCGCCGCCCGCGCGCGTAGGGCCCCCGACACATCCGCCCCCTCGGAGGAAGCACACCCATGACCGACACCGCACCCATGCCCACCACGTCCGGAACCGGGGCGCAGGCCCCGGCCGAGGCCGAACCCCCGCGCTGCCCGTACGGGCACGACCGGCTCCCCAGTCCCGTCCCGCTGTACGGCGAGGCCTACAAGAGCGACCCGTACCCGCTCTACGCCCGGATGCGCGAGGCCGGGCCGGTGCACCGGGTGGAGTTCCCGAGCGGCATCCACGCCTGGCTGGTCACCGGCCACCAGGCCGCCCACGCGACCCTCAACGACCCCCGGCTCGGCAAGAACCACAGCCTGGGCAACGAGAACTGGCGCCGGCTGGCCTCGATCATGCCGGAGCCGCAGCACTCCCAGCTCCAGGTCCACCTGCTGCACCAGGACCCGCCCAAGCACACCGTGATGCGCCGCCTGGTGCTGGACGCCTTCGCCCCGCGCCGGGTGGAGTCGCTGCGCCCGCGGCTGCGGGAGCTCGCCGACTCGCTGGTGGACGGCCTGCCCGCCACCGGCGGCGCCGACCTGGTGGCGGGCTTCGCGGCCCACTACCCCTTCCGGGTGCTGGCCGAAGTCATCGGCCTGCCCGCCGAGTTGGCCGAGCGCTTCGACCGCGACTGGGGCAAGGTGGTCCAGCCGGTCGGCCCGCAGGACCCTGGCCGACCGGCGTACGAGGCACGGCTGCGCGGGCTGCAGACGTACATCGCCGAAGTGGTCGCCCGCAAGCGCGCGGACTGCCGGGAGCCGGGCTGGACCGAGGCCGAGGACCTGCTGGGCCGGCTCGTCGCCGCCCACGACGCGGGCGAGTTGAGCCGCGAGGAGCTCGACTCGATCGTGTTCCAGCTGCTGGTCGCCGGCCAGGAGCCGGTCACCAACCAGATCACCACCATGCTGATCACCCTGCTGCGCCACCCCGAGCAGCTGGCCGCGCTGCGCGCCGGCCTCGACGAACCCGGCCGACTGGCCCGGGCGGTGGAGGAACTGCTGCGCCACGACGCCGCGTTCGAGCTCACCACCTGGCGCTTCTTCGCCGAGGACAGCGACCTGTTCGGCACCACCGTGCCGGCCGGCGACTCGGTGATCGTCTCGCTCTGCGCCGCCAACCGGGACGACGCGCAGTTCCCGGAGGCCGACCGCCTCGACCTCGACCGCACGCCGAACGCCCACCTCGCCTTCGGCCACGGCATCCACTACTGCCCGGGCGCCGCCCTGGCCCGGGCCGAGCTCCAGATCGCCGTCCACGCCCTGGTCGGCCGACTGGACGGGCTGCGCCCGGCCGGTGCGCCCGGGGACGGCCTGGACGAACTCGCCTGGATCCCGGCCGTCCTGGCCCGCGGGGTGAACCGGCTGCCGGTCGCCTACGACCGGCGCCGCTGAGCCCCCCGCCCCTCGCCACACCCACCGACCAGCCCTACCCGCCGCCCCCGGAGGAGATCCATCATGCCGCCCGTCGGCACCGCCACCCTCGCCACCAGCGCCCCCGGTCAGCCGTCGACGGCGCAGCTCGCCGCCCGCGTCCTCGGCCTGCTGCTCCCGCACCGCCGCGCCTCCGACCCGGAGTTCGACGCCCGGCCCGAGCACTTCCCCTTCCAGCTGGCGCAGTTGGCGGACTTCATCGCGGCCGGTGAGCCGATCGTCCTCACCCTCCCGGGCTTCCCCTGCAAGTCGCCGAACCCGGCCAAGGTGCTCGGTCACCTGCCCGACGAGGGCGAGCGGCTGTCGCTGACCTTCCTGGACGGGCTCTGCCGCCGGATAGCCCGGATCCACCCGCCCGGCGCCCGGATCCTGATCTGCTCGGACGGCCACATCTTCGGCGACCTGATCGACGTCCCGGACCACCACATCGACGAGTACTCCGACGAGTTGACCGCGATGATCGAGCGCGAGGGCCTGCGCCACCTGGACACCTTCGACCTGCGGGCGGTGCTCGGCGACCTGCCGTACGACGAGAAGCGCGCCCGGGTGCACGCGCGGTACGCGCCGAGCGTCGAGGAGTTGCGCGAGCAGGTGCTCACCGAGCAGGAGACCCTGCGGCTCTACCGGGGCATCACCCGCTTCCTCACCGAGGACGCCGTGAACTTCCCCGGCACCAGGTCGGCCCTCCAGCGGGAGTGCCGTCGGCGCGCCTACGGGGTGATCCAACGCAGTCGCGCCTGGGGCGAGTTGATCGCCGAGCAGCATCCTCGGGCGGTGCGGCTGTCGATCCATCCGCAGCCGGCCGGGGCGCCCAAGTTCGGCATCCGGCTGCTCGCCGCCGCCGACGCCTGGATGACGCCCTGGCACTCCGCGGCACTCCACCGGCCGGACGGCGGCTGGGAGTTGCTGCGCAACGAGGAGGCCGCGCGGCTCGGGCGGCCGGTGCTGCGCGACGGCCGTCCGAGCCACTACGAGGGCTACCCGGCCAGGCCCTGAGCCCCGGACCGCCGCGGCACAACGGACCCAGCCGGGGCGCGGTGGTCGAAGGCGATCAACGGATCCCCGGTCAGCGGGTGTTCGACCACCGCGGCCCGGACGCCGAAGACCTCGGCCAGCAGCTCCGCCGTCAGCACCTCGCGCGGCGCCCCGGAGGCCACCAGGGCGCCGCGGTGCAGCACGTGCAGCCGGTCGCAGACCGAGGCGGCGGCGTTGAGGTCGTGCAGCGCGACCAGGGTGGTGCGGCGCTGCTCCCGCAGCAGAGCGAGGAGTTCGACCTGGTGGCGGACGTCCAGGTGGTTGGTCGGCTCGTCCAGCACCAGGACGTCCGGCTGTTGGGCGAGCGCGCGGGCGAGCAGCACCCGCTGCCGTTCACCGCCGGAGAGCTGGGCGAAGCGGCGGTCCGCGGCCCCGGACATGCCGACCCGGTGCAGGGCCTCGGCGGTGATCCGGTGGTCCTCGGGGTCGTCGGCCGCGAACGCCCGCTTGTACGGGGTGCGGCCCATCGCGACGACCTCGCGCACGCTCAACTCGAAGTCCCCGCCGCGTTCCTGGGGCAGTGCCCCGATGTGCCGGGCGGACTCGGCGGGCCGCAGCTCCGCCAGGTCCCGCCCGGCCAGCAGGACCCGGCCGGCGCTGGGCCGCAGGTGCCGGTAGACGGTGCGCAGCAGGCTGGACTTGCCGCTGCCGTTGGGCCCGACCAGTCCGGCGATCTCGCCCTCCTCGGCGACCAGGTGGACTCCGGCCACCACGGTGCGCCCGGCCAGGGCGACGCTCAGGCCCTCGACGGCGATCCTCAACTGCGCTCCAGTCGTTGGTCCAGCAGGTAGAGCAGGGTGGGGGCGCCGAGTACGGCGGTGACCACGCCGATCGGCAGTTCCTGGCCGTCCAGGGCGGTGCGGGCCACGGTGTCGACGACGACCAGGAGCACGGCCCCGATGAGGGCGGACAGCGGCAGCAGGCGCCGGTGGTCGCCGCCGACGAGCAGTCGGCAGACGTGCGGGACCATCAGCCCGACGAAGCCGATCGCCCCGGAGACGGCGACCAGCACTCCGGTGAGGACGCTGGTGACGACGAAGACCTCGCGGCGCAGCCGGGTGACGTCCACGCCGAGTCCGGCGGCCGTCTCGTCCCCCATCAGCATCGCGTTGAGCCCGCGGGCCCGCGCCTGGAGCAGGGCCAGGCCGAGTGCCACGGCGGCGACGGGGACGGCGAGTTGGGACCAGACGGCGCCGCCGAGGCTGCCCATGAGCCAGAACAGCACGCCCCGGGTCTGCTGTTCGTCGCTGGTCTGCAGGACGAGGTAGCTGGTGATGCCGCCGAGGAACTGGGCGATGCCGATGCCGGCCAGCACCAGGCGCAGGGGGGAGAAGCCGCCGCCGCGCCGGGCCATCAGCCAGACCAGGGAGAACGCGGCGAGCGCCCCGGCGAAGGCGGCCAGGGAGACGGTGAGGCCGAGCCCGCTGCCGAGGGAGAGTTCGAGCCCGAAGGCGGTGCCGAGGACGAGGGTGGCGACCGCTCCGAGGGAGGCTCCGGAGGAGATGCCGAGCAGGTAGGGGTCGGCGAGCGGGTTGCGGACCAGGGCCTGGACGGCGGTGCCGACCAGGCCGAGTCCGGCGCCCACCACGGCCGCCAGCAGGGCGCGTGGGACGCGCAGTTGCCAGACGATGAGGTCGCGGGTGCCGGGCTCGGGGGCCCGGCCGGTGAGGTGGTGGGCGACCACCGACCAGACCTCGCCGGGCGGGATGTCCACCGAGCCGAGCGAGACGGCGGCGGTCAGCGCGAGCACCAGGGCGGCGGCGAGCGCGGCGGCCAGCGGCCCGGCCCGCAGGGTGCGGGCCGGGCGCCGGCTGTCCGGACCACGGCTGTCCGGGCTCCGGTTGTCCGGGGCCTCGGCGAGGTCGGCCGAAGTCACCGCCTACTGCCCGTTCTTGACGAGGTCGGGGTGGACGGTGGCAGCGATCTGCCGGACGGCGTCGGCGTTGCGCACACCCGCGATGGTGGTCACCTCGGAGCCGAGCCGGACGAAGTGCCCCTCCTGGACGGCCTTGAGGCCCTGGGTCGCCGGGAAGCCGCGCAGGAACGCCTCGGCGTCGTCGAAGGCCTTGCGGGTGTCCTCCTCGCTGCCGCGGTTGCGCACGGCGAGCTGGATCCAGTCGGGGTTCTTGGCCACCACGTCCTCCCAGGAGCCGGGCTTGAAGTCGGCGTCGCAGTCGGCGAAGACGTTGCGGGCACCGGCCTGGGTGATGACGGCGTTGGCCACCTGCCGGCCGCAGACCGCGACCGGCTGCTTGGTCCCGGCGTCGAAGTCGAAGACGAAGTAGCTCGGCCGCTTGTCCTCCGGGACGGCGGCGAGCGCGGTGCGGACCCCGCCGATCTGCTTCTCCATCCCGGTGACGAGTTCCTCGGCCCGGGCGCCGGTTCCGGTGACGGCGCCGAGGCGGCGGATGTCCTCCTCGATCCCGGCGAGGTCGGTGCGCGGCGCCTTGGCGGCCTTCGGGGTGCCGGCGCAGGCGGTGGAGAGCAGGTAGACGTGCTGGATGCCGGCCGCGGCGTACTCGGCCTCGCTGGGCCCGGTGGCGCCGCCGCCCATCATCGGCATCGCCCCGAAGGTGTCGACGTAGAGGTCGGCGCCGGAGCCGAGGAGCTTCTCCTTGGGGATGGTCTTGTCGCCGAGCACCGGGACCTTGGCGCCCTGCTCGGCGAGCGCGGCCGGCAGGGTGCCCTTGCCGGGCGGGAAGCCGGTGCCGATCACCCGGTCGCCCGCGCCGAGTTGGAGCAGCAGCTCCAGGCTCGACGCGTTGCTGGTGACGATCTTCGTCGGGGCCTTGGCTATGGTCGTCTCCTTGCCCGCGCAGTCGGCGACCGTGACGGGGTAGGCGGCCCCGGCGGGGGTGGCCTGGGCGGTGAGGGCGGCGCTGCCACCGCCACCGTTCCCGCCACCGCCGCTTCCGCAGGCCGTGGCGAACAGGGCGACGGCGGCCGCGATACCGCAGACGACGCGAGGGCGCATGAGGACTCTCCTGGTCGGTGATCGTGCTGAGGGCCCGCGCTGCGGACCCGGACCAGGTAGTCGGGCGGGGTCCGCACCGGGTTCCCGGGACTTCCGGGACTTCCGGGACTTCCGGAGCTTCCGGAGGCCCCCGTACCCAGTGGTCGCGCATAGGGTGGCCGGGTGGCAGACCTCACCGACCCGCGCGACGACCTCGGCCTGCCCGTACGGCTCGGGCCGCTGCCGCCCCGCCGGGTGGTCTCGCTGGTGCCCTCGCTGACCGAGGCCGTCGCCGCCACCGCGCCCGGCCTGCTGGTCGGCGCCACCGACTGGTGCAGCCACCCCGCCGAACTCGCCGTCACCCGGATCGGCGGCACCAAGAACCCGGACGTGCCGGGCGTCCTCGCGCTCGGCCCGGACCTCGTGATCGCCAACGACGAGGAGAACCGCCGCCCCGACCTGGAGGCGCTGCGGGCGGCCGGGGTTCCGGTGTGGGTCACCGACATCCGCACCCTGGACGACGCCTTCCGCTCGCTGGACCGGCTGCTCACCGTCGCCTGCCGACTGCCGCGCCCGGCCTGGCTGGACGAGGCGGAGGAGGCGTGGCGGGACGTCCGGCCGAGCGGTGACCGCGGCCCGCGGGCGGTCGTGCCGATCTGGCGCCGCCCGTGGATGGTGCTCGGCCGCGACACCTTCGCCGGGGACCTGCTGCGCCGCCTCGGCCTGCGGCTCGTCCACGCCGAGCACCCCGAGCGCTACCCGGCCGTGCCGCTGCCCGAACTGCTTGCTGACCGGCCGGACCTGGTGGTGCTGCCGGACGAGCCGTACCGCTTCACCGCCGAGGACGGCCCGGAGGCCTTCCCCGGCATCTCGGTCGCGCTGGTCGGCGGACGGCACCTGACCTGGTACGGGCCCTCGCTCGCGGAGGCCCCGGCCGTCCTCCGGCGGGCGATCGAGCACCCGTTCGTCCAGGGGGAGACGACCGCACCATAGGATGACCGCCACTCGCCGGGATCACGGGATCACCGGCGACGAGTGGGGGGACCACCAATGAAGTTGCGCACCACCCGGCGGGCCACCGTCCTGGTGTCGGCCGTCGCCGTGTCGACCGCCGTCCTGGCGGGCTGCGGCACCGAGAGCGGTGACAAGCACCCGAGCGCCGGATCCGGCACCACCCTCACCGCGGCCTCCGCCGCGCCGACCGACACGTCGAGCGCGAGCCCGCCCGCGAGCACCACCCCGACGCCGAGCGCCTCCGCCTCCGCGAGCCCCGACGCCTCGCACAGCCCGAGTGCCGGCCCGAGCAAGGCCGCAAAGGCCTCGCCCACCACCCAGAGCGGCAACGCCCAGAGTGGGAACGCCAAGGGCAGCGGCGGCACCGCGGCCGGCGCGCCCGCCACCCAGCCGCCGGTCGAGAAGCCCGCCATCCCGGCGCCCGTACCGACCGCCAAGCCCGGCGCCGTCGCCCTCCCGGCACCGCCCGCGCCGCCCGCCGGCCACGTGCCCCCGGCGCAGAGCGGCTGCCAGCCCAGCAAGCCCCAGCCGGACGAGGCCAAGCCCGCGGTCGCCGCGGCGCTCACGACGGCCGCCGGCCAGTCCCGGGTGCTCAACCTCAGCTCGGGCGGCACCGACAGGCTCCCGCCGCTGCCGGTCAACCTGGTCAAGGCGATCGCCTGGCAGGAGAGCGGCTGGCAGTCCGGCATCCTCGCCTGCGACGGCGGGATCGGCACCATGCAGGTCATGCCCAACACCGTCAGCTGGATGAACGGCAAGTACGGCACCAGCTCCGACCCCAAGACCCTCACCGGGAACGTCCAGCTCGGCACCCAGCTGATCGACTGGCTGGTCGCCTACTACGGCGACTCCTCCTTCGGCGGCAAGTACGACCTCTCCCCCGACCCGGCCACCGGTAAGACACCGCTGCTCGACCTGGTCATCTCCGCGTACAACGCGGGCGCGGGCAACGTGCACTACACCACCGTCACCGACCCCACCTCGGGCGAGGTCGTCGGCAGCCTCGACATACCGAACCCGAAGTACGTCGCCAACGTGAAGGCGCTGATGGCGAGCCAGCCCTGGAACAAGGCGGGCTGACCGCCCCTTCGCAGCAGGACCGGCAGACACGGCGCAGGGCCCGGGACGCGATCGCGTCCCGGGCCCTGCGTGTCCGGCTGCCGCCCGGACGTCAGCCGCGCGCGGCGGTGACGGCGGCGCCCAGCGCCTCCTTGATCCGGGGGCCGAGGCGGGCGAAGCCGAGCTCCTTCATGGCCGCACGGAGCAGCTCCTCGTCGCTCCGCCCGGTGCCGTCACCGTCGATCCAGCGGACGACGGCGAGCAGTTCGTCCGCCGAGTAGGCGGTCACGGGGCGACCGGGGGTGAAGTCCGGCTTCGCGGGACGGCCGGTGGCCGCCTCGGCGACGGGCTCGGGCTCGGGCTCGACGTCGACGGCCGGTTCGGGCTCGGGCTCCGCCTCGACCACGGCCTCGACCTCAGGGGCCACCTCGGCGACGACCTCGGGCTCGACCTCGGCGACGGCCCCGACGGCAGGGGCCTCGGCACCTACGACCGGAGCCTCCTCAACGACCTCGACCTCGGCCACCGGCTCGACGACCTCAACGACCTCGACGGCAGGGGCCTCGACCACGGCCTCCGGCTCGACAGCGGGCTCCTCGACGGCCTCGACCTCGACGGCGATCTCGGGCGCGACCTCGACGGCGGGCGCCTCGGCAACAGCCTCGGCCTCCTCCTCCGCTACGGCCGGAGCCTCCTCGACGGCGTCGACCTCGATCGGCGACTCCTCGACCTCAGCAGCCTCGGGCTCGGCGACCTCAGGCTCAGCGGCCTCGGGCTCGGCGACCTCGACGGGTGCTTCCGCGATCACCTCCGGCTCGACGGCGATCGCGACCTCGACGGCCTCGGCCTCAACTTCGGCCGCGGCCTCGACCTCGGCCTCGGCAGTGACCTCGACCTCGGCGGCAGGCTCCTCGACCTCGACCGACTCTGCCTTCGCCTCGTCCGCTTCCTCCGCGACCTCGTCCGCCGTTGCGGCCTCGGCCAGGGCGGCGGTGGCGGCGGCCACCAGGTCGTCAGCGGCCGGGGAGGGCGCCGGGAGGGAGACCACGGCGACCGGAGCCTCCTCCTTCTCCTCCTCCACCGCAGCCGACTCGGCCTCGACGTCCGCCTCGGCCTGGAACTCGTCCACGGCCTCCGCCGAGGGGTCGGCGTCGGCCTCGACCTGGGCCTCAACCTCGGCCTCGGCCTCGGCCTCGGGCAGCTCGGTGTCCGTCTCCTCGGTGTCCAGCTCCTCGGCAGCCGGCTCCGCGACGACCGGCTCCGCGGCCGACGACCCCGCCAGCCCGTCCCGCTGCCCGCCCGCGAGCGCCTGCCGCGCCGCGTACGCGGCCTCGGCGGCGCGGCGGTCGGCCTTGGCGGCCGTGAGTTCGGCGAGCAGGTCGGCGAGGCCGGCCTCCTCCAGGGTGGCGCGCAGGCCGCGGATGGTGGGCAGGCGGTAGAGGGTGCCCTCGTCGGCGGCGAGGCGTTCGACCAGGTCGGCCAGTTCCGCGAAGGCGAGCCCGTCGAGGTCGTGCTCGGGCAGCAGTCGGGCGAGGCCGCGCAGGCCGGTGTTGATCGGCTCGAAGGCCTGGGCGGTGCGCTCGACCAGGCTGCCGTCGGCGGGCACGCGCGGGAGGGTGCCGGCGGGGGCGACGGCGGCCCACGCGCGGCGCTCGATCTCGGCGGAGGTGAGCGCCTCGTGCAGGTCCTCGCGGCGGACCTTGCGGTCGTGGGCGAGGGCGGCGGCCTGCTTGCGCAGCGAGCGGCCGCGCAGCCAGGACAGCTTGACGCCGTTCTCGCGGCGCCAGGTGCTGTCCGCGGTGGCGGCGGCGAGGGCGACGAGGTCGGCGTCGTACGCGGCGTCGGTGAGGGTGGCGGAGGTGCGGCGGACCCGCTGGAGCATCTCGACCAGCAGCGCGGTCTTGGCCACGGTGTCGGGCTCGTCCAGCTTGACCTCGGCGGCCATCGCGGTGACGGCTTCCCAGGTCTGCTGGAGGTCGCTGCCACGGAGTTCGGCGAGCGCGGTGGAGGCGGCGCGGGCGTCCTCGGGGGTGGCCACGGTGTCGACGGCCGCGTACCAGGCGTGGGTGTCGGCGCTGAGCGTGAAGGCCCCGAGTTCGGCGTAGCGGCCGAGGTCCTCGCGGAGGTCGGGCTCCGCAGCGGCGTCCTGGGGGTCCTTGACGTCTGCGGCGTCGGCGACGTCCGCCGGGTCGGCTGCGTCGGCGTTGCGCGAGTGAAGCACTGTCATGTGAGGTCCGGTTCTGGGCGACGACGGCGGGGCTGACGGCGAGGGGGCGGCGGCCCGGGTGCACGGGGCCCCTGGGGCGGGACCGGGGGGCGTGCGATTCGGGCCGCCGGTTGTGGAGGCCCAGAATACGGGTGCCCGTTCGAGCCTTGCACGCACCCACCGCCGGACGGACTGGTGTCGTATGCCGTACCGCCCGCCTGGCCGCTACTCGGGAGGGCCACCCGGGTGGCCCGGTGCTGGTCCGGACGGGTGGCCGGGGTGCTCCGTCCGGGGCGGGCCCGACGTGGGTGGAGCGGACCGTCGGAGCCGGTCGAGCGGGACGGTGCGCAGGCCGCGGCCGGGCCGGGTGGGCGGCGGGTGGTGGCCGGCCCGGCCGAGGGCGGCCAGGTCGACCGGCGCGAGGTAGGCGTGGAGCGCGGTGCGGTGCCACCAGGCGCCGGTTTCGCGCAGTTCGCGCCATCCGGTGAACCGGTAGAGGTGGAGGGTCGCCCGGACGTGGGTCGGCGGGGCGTCGGGGAAGGGGTTGTGGCGCAGCAGCCGCAGTGTCGCCCGGTCGCCGGCCAGCAGGCGGGCGACGAAGGGCAGGAACCAGGGCCGGGCGTAGGCGGGCGAGATGCCGGCGAACCACATCAGCCAGTCCAGGCGCAGGTGGTAGGGGGCGTACTGGCGCGGGAGGCGGCGCACGTCGCCGGGTTTGCCCTTGAAGCCGTACTCGCGCCAGACGGTGTGCGGGGTGACGACGGCCTCGTCGGTGCCCTCGACGACGACCTCCCGGCGCAGGCGGTTGACGCTGCCGAAGGCGCCGTAGGTGTTGACGAGGTGCAGCCGGTTGAAGGAGCGGTTCATCACCTGGCCCCGGGAGAGCAGGTTGCGCACCGGCCAGTAGCTGAGCACGAGGACGGCGGCGGTGACCGCCATGACCACCGCCTGGTACCAGACGGGGGCGTCGGGGACGGTGTGGGCGCGGACGGGCAGGCCGAGGCGGGCCGGTTCGACGGCGGCGAGCGTGAGCACGACGGTCAGCCAGTTGAGCCAGGCGAAGTTGCCGGAGGCGATCAGCCACAGCTGGGTGGCGATCACGGCGCAGGCGGCGCAGCTCGCGACGGGCTGCGGGAGCAGCAGGCCGATCGGGACGAGGAGTTGGACGACGTGGTTGGCCGCCACCTCGACCCGGTGCAGCGGGTCGGGCAGGTGGTGGAAGAACCAGCTGAGCGGTCCGGGCATGGGCTGGGTCTCGTGGTGGTAGCGCAGGCAGGTCAGGTCGCGCCAGCAGCTGTCCCCGCGCAGCTTGATCAGCCCGGCGCCGAACTCGACCCGGAAGACCAGCCAGCGCATCAGCCAGAGCACGGGGGTGGGCGGGGCGGTGTCGGCGTTGCCGAGGAAGGCGGCGAGCGAGCCCGCTTCGAGCAGCAGCGACTCCCAGCCGAAGGAGTACCAGGTCTGCCCGACGTTCACGATGGAGAGGTAGAGGGCCCAGAGCACCGCCCACACCGGGATCGAGGACCAGAGCGGGAGGGCGTCGCCGAGGCCGGCCGCCACTGCGGCGGCCAGTGCGGCGCCGGTCAGGGCGACGGCGGTGAAGAAGCGGTCGCTGTAGTGGAGGTGGAAGAGGCCGGGCGAGCGGCGGAACGGGACCCGGGCGGTGAAGCGGGGCACCGGGAGCATGCCGTCGGTGCCGATGAGGGCGCGGAACTGCGCGGCCGCGTTGAGGAATCCGATCAGGTAGAGGCCGGCGAGCAGGCGTTGGACGAGCAGTCGGCTCAGCCAGTAGTCGGGGGCGGCGAACCAGTCCATCCAGTCCATGCGGCCCATGCCTACCACCGGCGGACCGGCGGCGGACGGCGGCTCGCTGGTTGCGGCCCGGCCGGGACGGCGGGCCCTACCGGGACAGCGGGTCCGGCCGGGACAGCGGGTCCGGCCGGGACAGCGGGTCCGGCCGGGACAGCACTGTGGCGGGGAGCCTCTCCTCGGGGGTGAGAGGCGCCCCGCCACAGTGGTGGGCAGTGCGGGTGGTGCGATGGGCGGTGCGGTTGATGCGGTTGGCGCGGTTGGCGCCGTCGATACGAGTGGTGCGAGTGGTGCGAGTGGTTCGGTTGGTGCGGTGGCCGGTTGCGCCCGGGCGCCGTGCTGCCGCGCACGAGCGACGGTCGGCCGCTCAGCTCGGCAGGACGAGTCCGGTGCCGCCGGCGATGCCCGGTCGGCCGGTCGCGGTGGCCGCGCCGTTCTGCTGGAGCCGGTCGACCAGCAGGGCCGCCAGGGTGCCGAGTTCTTCCTCGGTGCGGGACTGGGCGGTGACGTCCATGCCGACGGTGAGGACGCCGTTGACCTGGCCGGTGCGCGCGGTCCGCAGCGGGGTGCAGGTGAAGCTGAAGATCTGCTGGATGCGCTGTGCCTCGGGACGGCCGGACTGGATCCGGACGTCGTTGAGGACGGTGGCCCGTCCGGTGTGGAAGGCCTCCGCGACGGCCTGCTGGAGGCCGGCCGCGCCGAGCTGGGGGTAGGCGGTGCCGATCGAGCCGTACGCCACCGGGGCGCCGAAGGTGTCGGCGTGCTGGGCGTTGGCGTAGCGGATCTCCTGGCCGGGGCCGTCGGTCAGCATGATGGGGAACGGGGAGCCGTCGAAGGCGGCGAACATCTCCTGCTGCTGGGCGAGCAGGTTGTCGCGCAGCCGGATCTCGGAGAGCAGCGCCTCGGCGAGGTGCTGGATGTCGCGCAGCCGCTCGCGTCCCCACTGCCGGGGTTCCCGGTCGAGGACGCAGACGGTGCCGATGACGGTGTTGGTGTCGTCCACGAGCGGGGCGCCGAGGTAGGCCCGGACGCCGAGTTCGTCCACGACCGGGTTACCGGCGAACCGGGGGTAGGCGAGGATGTCGTCCAGTGCGAGGGGTGAGCGCTGGGCGACCACGTGCGGGCAGAAACCGTGACTCATCGGCATCTGTCGGGTGGGGAGGTCGAAGGCGATGCCCCGATCCGCCCAGGACGCGCCTTCTTCGGCCGCCAGGTCGGAGGAATTTGGCGGAATGTAGAGCCCCCGGAACATCTGGCGCTCGTCGTTGATGAAGTTGACCATCGCGATGGGAGCGCGGGTGATGCTGGCTGCCAGGTGGGCGAAGCGGTCGAAGGCCTCGTCCGCGGAGGGTTCGTTGAGACCCAGGCTGCGCAGCCTGCGGGTCCGCTCGGATTCCCCGGCAGCACTCGGGAACTGGCCTTGAGTGCTCATCACATCAGTCATGGCGCACATGTAATCAGACATCCGGGCGCCGCGGTGCTACCGGTACCGGCCACCGACGTTGCTGATGGACAGTCAAAGCAGCATGTGAGCGACCACGGGCGCTCCGGCCGAGGGGGGAAGGTCAATCCCCTCCCGACCCCCTGGCAAAACCCGCCCCGAAGCGGACGGGCCGAATCCCGCCATTCCAAGATCCACTATGTATGGATCCCATGTGCCCATATGACAATGAGCCCTGCCGAAGACACGGACGGTAGTTCCCCGGGCCCCACGGGAGCGCCGCCCCTAGGGTCCGTCTTCAAACTCCCGTCGTCCGCCCGGAGGGCGGGCGGGGCGGCGTTGGGGTGCGTGCATCGCAAGGCGGAGGAGGGAGCCCAATGCAGCGCATTGGCGACCGACGACAACGCGG